>NZ_JAGYGG010000001.1:0-313746 GCF_019947335.1 Pseudomonas sp. BF-R-24 | reverse complement strand
TTCTCGCGGAGTAACTTGTGATGCTGATAATCTGTTGACTAGCAGTCTGACTCCACAAGCACCCACACGAATTGCTTGATTCAGTTGTTAAAGAGCGATTGGTTAAGAGCTTTCATCTCAACCGAGGCGCGCATTCTACAGCAGCCTCATTTGCTGTCAAGTGATTATTTTCAGAAGTTTTCCAAGTTTCCTTTTCAACTTCAACCACTTGCGCTTCAGATCTCTCATCAGCGGGAGGCGAATTCTACAGCGTTACACGCTGCTGTCAACACCTCTTTTTCAACTCCCTTTCGGCTTCGATGAACTGAAGCAACCTGCTGCCGAAAACTGCGTAACTCTTTGTTTACCAAGGAGTTTTCCGTTTCGACTGCGCCGGAAGTGGGGCGAATTATAGACACCTGGAATCTGCCGTCAACCACTATTTACGCCTTTTTGGCAGAAGAGGCCTTTTTAGCCATTAGACGCGGGATTCGACGAGCCACAGGCGGTAGCCGCAGCATTAACAGCAATGCACCTATAGATGCATAGATCACCCACTCTTTCAGGTCGGCGCGCACAATCCAGAGCATATGCAGTAATCCAAGCCCGAGAATGGCATAAGCCAGGCGATGCAACTTCTTCCAGCGGGCGCCCAATCGTCGCTGACTGTATCGATTGGAAGTCACCGCCAATGCCAGCAAACCAAGAAAACCCAACGCCCCGACAATAATGTAAGGCCGCTTGCGCAACTCGACACCCAACTGCGACCAGTCAAAACCAAGAATGAATGCGCAGTAGCTACCGAGGTGGAGCAGCACATAGGCAAAGCACCACAATCCCAACTGTCGCCGCACGGCATTCCACCCCGCCCAACCGGTGAGTCTCTGCAAAGGCGCCATGCTCAAGGTTACAAGCAGCAGAACAAGCGCCCCCAAACCCAATCGATCGACCAGCACCTTGCCCGGATCCGGCCCAAGGACATCCTCCCAGGCCTGGTACAGCCACAGCAGCGGCCACACCAGCACCACGACAAAGACACCGATACGCCAAAACGGATAGCGCATCAGTAATTCTTCCTCAGGTCGAGCCCCGTATATAGAGAGGAGACTTCCTCTGAATAGCCGTTGAACATTTGCGTGTCGCGCACATTGGGCTTGAACAAGCCACTGGGCAGGCGTCGTTCACGCGCCTGAGTCCAGCGAGGATGATCAACGGTGGGATTCACGTTCGCATAAAAGCCATATTCATCCGCAGCGATACTCTGCCAGGTGGTTTTCGGCTGCTCGCTGACCAGACTGATGCGCACGATTGACTTGATGCTCTTGAAGCCATATTTCCAAGGCACCACCAAACGCAACGGCGCGCCGTTTTGATTAGGCAATTCACGCCCGTACATCCCCACTGCGAGAATCGCCAATGGATTCATGGCCTCATCCAGTCGCAACCCTTCCACATAGGGCCAGTCGATCAAGGCAAAACCGGAGCGCTGCCCCGGCATGCTTTTGGGATCCTGCAAGGTTTCGAAGCGGATGAATCTGGCTTTCGAGGTCGGCTCGACTTCCTTGAGCAAGGCCGAGAGCGGAAAACCGATCCAGGGAATGACCATCGACCAGGCTTCCACGCAACGCAGCCGGTAGATTCGCTCCTCCAACCGATACGGCTTCATGAGGTCCTCCAGCGCATACCGCCCAGGCTTTCCCACCTCCCCGTCCACCACTACCGACCACGGTTCCGTCTTCAGCGTGCCGGCATTGGCGGCCGGATCACCTTTGTCTGTGCCGAACTCGTAGAAGTTGTTGTAGTGGGTCGCATCCTTGAACGGCGTGATCGCCTCATCCTTGACGCTGATCGCTCCCCACTGGGTAGCCGGAAGTTTTTCGCTGAACCAGGAAGGCGCCTTGCCGGGCTCGACATCCGGATAACGCACAGCATCGCCAGCGCGGGCCCATTGCGGCAGGCTGCCCAGAGCGAACCCCGCAACCGTGGCGCCGAGCACTTTGCGTCGAGAAAGATAGAGGGATTCAGGCGTGACGTCCGACTCGTGGCAGTCGGACGTTCCGGGGACTTTGATCAGCATGGTTACTCCGCAGCTTTGGAGGACAGATGCACCCATAGACTGCGGAGTATGAGGGAAATTACGCGCTCTTGTTACGGCGAAGACGTAACAGATATTGAACCGGGCCGGAGGCTGCATAGGCGAGAAACACCAGCAGCAGGATGCGCGGAGGGTCACTGAACACCACTGCGAACACCAGCACCACGGCGAGAATCGCCACGAAAGGCACTCGCCCCTTCAGGTCCAGTTCCTTGAAGCTGTTGTACTTGATGTTGCTGACCATCAGCATGCCGGCCGCCGCAACCATCAGCGCAACCAGGAAGGACATCTTGGAACCCTGAATGCCGTAGTCACTGAACGCCCAGACGATACCTGCAACCACACCCGCAGCGGCAGGACTGGCCAGACCGATGAAGTAGCGCTTGTCCGCCGTACCGACCTGGGTGTTGAAGCGCGCAAGGCGCAAGGCCGCGCCCGCCACATAGATGAAGGCGACCATCCAGCCAACCTTGCCCATGTCACCCAAGGCCCAACCGAAGGCCAGCAATGCCGGGGCAACACCAAAGGCAACCATGTCCGACAGCGAGTCGTACTCGGCACCGAAGGCGCTCTGGGTATTGGTCATGCGGGCCACGCGCCCATCAAGACCATCGAGCACCATTGCGACGAAGATCGCTATGGCCGCGAACGCGAAATATTTGCTCGCATTGGTCGAGTCACCGGCACTCAAGGCCGCCTGGGCGCTCATTGAGTTGATGATGGAATAGAACCCTGCGAACAGATTCGCAGTGGTGAACAGATTCGGCAGAAGATAGATACCACGATGCCGGACTTTACGACCTTCGGCGTCATGCCCTTCCTCGACATGCTCATCGATGGGCAGCAGGCTTTCGGCGTCGGAAGCCTGGTTTGGCTCTTCGGGGCGTTCGCTCATGGACATTACCTTGCAACGGGTGGAAAGTTTGGACAGGTGTCTGGGACGACGGTTCGGCCGCAAACGATGCAGCTTTATACCAGAACCGGCCCCCCAAACGAAAAAACGCGGCCTAAGCCGCGTTTTTCGTACAAGCGCGTGACTTAGTTTTTAGCTTTGTCGACGATCTTGTTGGCACCGATCCACGGCATCATGGAGCGCAGTTGCTCACCGATGATTTCGATACCGTGAGCGGCGTTGTTACGACGTTTGGCGGTCATCGAAGGATAGCCGGTAGCGCCTTCGCTGATGAACATCTTGGCGTATTCGCCGTCCTGAATACGTTTCAGGGCGTTGCGCATGGCCTGACGGGATTCGGCGTTGATGACTTCAGGGCCGGTCACGTACTCGCCGTATTCGGCGTTGTTGGAGATCGAGTAGTTCATGTTGGCGATACCGCCTTCGTACATGAGGTCAACGATCAGCTTCAGTTCGTGCAGGCACTCGAAGTAGGCCATTTCCGGCGCGTAGCCAGCTTCAACCAGAGTTTCGAAACCGGCCTTGACCAGCTCAACGGTACCGCCGCACAGAACGGCTTGTTCGCCGAACAGGTCGGTTTCAGTCTCGTCCTTGAAGGTGGTTTCGATGATGCCGGTACGACCGCCGCCAACGCCGGCAGCGTAGGACAGGGCGACGTTCTTGGCGTTGCCCGAGGCGTCCTGGTAGATAGCGATCAGGTCAGGGATACCGCCGCCCTTCACGAACTCGGAACGTACGGTGTGGCCTGGAGCCTTCGGCGCGATCATGATCACGTCGAGGTCAGCGCGCGGCACAACCTGGTTGTAGTGGATCGCGAAGCCGTGGGAGAAGGCCAGGGTTGCGCCTTTCTTGATGTTCGGCTCGATTTCGTTCTTGTACAGGGAGGACTGGAATTCGTCCGGGGTCAGGATCATGACCAGGTCGGCAGCTGCAACAGCAGAAGCAACGTCGGTCACTTTCAGGCCGTGGGCTTCAGCCTTGGCAACGGTAGCCGAACCTTTACGCAGGCCGACAGTCACGTCAACGCCGGAGTCTTTCAGGTTGCACGCTTGAGCGTGGCCCTGGGAACCGTAACCGATGATGGCAACTTTCTTGCCCTGGATGATCGACAGGTCGCAGTCTTTATCGTAGAAAACTTTCATGAATTTCCCCTATATCAGGCCGTTCAGGCCGTTCGCTAATTTGGTTTAGATGCTGAGTACTTTGTCGCCGCGGGCAATGCCGGTCACGCCACTACGGACGGTCTCCAGAATCGAGGCGGTGCCAATGGACTGAATGAAGCTGTCGAGCTTGTCGCTGGTACCGGTCAGTTGAACGGTATACACGCTGGCGCTGACATCGACGATCTGTCCACGGTAAATATCGGTAGTGCGCTTGATCTCGGCGCGCTGGGCGCCGGTGGCCTTGACCTTGACCAGCATCAGTTCGCGCTCGATGTGAGCACTCTCCGACAGGTCGACCAGTTTTACCACTTCGATCAGCTTGTTCAGGTTCTTGGTGATCTGCTCGATGATTTCATCGTGACCGACCGTGGTCAGCGTCAGACGCGACAGGGTCGGGTCTTCGGTTGGTGCCACAGTCAGGCTTTCGATGTTGTAGTTGCGCTGCGAGAACAGGCCAACCACACGAGACAGAGCACCGGGTTCGTTTTCCAGAAGCAAGGAAATAATGTGCCGCATGATTAGGTACGCTCCGTCTTGCTCAGCCACATATCGCGCATGGAGCCGTCTTTGATCTGCATCGGGTAGACGTGCTCGCTGGTATCGACCGAAATATCGATCACCACCAGGCGATCTTTCATGGCGAACGCTTCTTCCATCTTCGACTTCAAATCTTTCGATTCAGTGATGCGCACGCCAACGTGACCATAGGCTTCAGCCAGCTTGACGAAGTCAGGCAACGACTCCATGTAGGAGTGCGAGTGACGGCTGCCATAGCTCATGTCCTGCCACTGACGAACCATACCCAGAACGCCGTTGTTCAGAATGACGATTTTTACCGGCAAACCGTATTGCAGACAGGTGGACAGTTCCTGGATGTTCATCTGGATACTGCCTTCGCCCGTCACACAGGCGACGTCGGCATCCGGATAGCTCAACTGAATGCCCATGGCCGCCGGGAAACCGAAGCCCATGGTGCCCAGGCCACCGGAGTTGATCCAGCGGTTCGGCTTGTTGAACTTGTAGTACTGCGCAGCAAACATCTGGTGCTGACCCACGTCGGAGGTCACAAAGGCATCGCCATTGGTCACTTCGCACAGGGTTTCGATCACGGTCTGAGGCTTGATCTTGCTGCCGTCGCCCTTGTCATACGGGAACAGGCCGCGATCACCGCGCCACTCGTCAACCTGCTTCCACCAGCTGGCAACGGACTCCTTGTTCGGGGTCTCGCCGATTTCCTTGAGGATCGCGACCATTTCGGTCAGGACACTCTCAACCGGCCCCACGATAGGCACGTCGGCCTTGATGGTCTTGGAGATCGAAGCCGGGTCGATGTCGATGTGAATGATCTTGGCGTTCGGGCAGAACTTCGACGCGCCGTTGATGACACGGTCGTCGAAACGTGCGCCGACAGCGAGGATCACGTCAGCATGGTGCATCGCCAGGTTGGCCGTGTAGCTGCCGTGCATGCCGAGCATGCCGATGAACTGACGGTCGGTGCCAGGGTAGCCACCGAGGCCCATCAGGGTATTGGTCACTGGCAGGTTGAGCATCTTCGCCAGTTCGGTCAGTGGTGCGGAACCACCGCCCAGGATCACGCCGCCGCCCGAGTACAACACAGGACGCTTGGCCGCCAGGAGCATTTCTGCCGCCTTGCGGATTTGACCGGAGTGACCGCGAACAGCCGGGCTGTAGGAACGCAGCTTGGCTTTTTTCGGGAAGACGTATTCGAACTTCTCGGCCGGGTTGGTCATGTCTTTCGGGATATCGACAACGACCGGGCCAGGACGACCGGATTGCGCCAGGTAGAACGCCTTCTTCATGACTTCCGGGATTTCCGACGCGTGCTTGATCATGAAGCTGTGCTTCACGATCGGCCGGGAGATACCGATCATGTCGGTTTCCTGGAACGCATCGGTGCCAACCATGGTGCTAGGCACCTGGCCGGAAATGATCACCATCGGAATGGAGTCCATGTAGGCGGTGGCGATACCGGTGATGGCGTTTGTTGCGCCAGGACCGGAAGTCACCAGTACCACGCCGGCTTTACCGGTGGCACGGGCGTAGCCGTCAGCCATATGGGTAGCCGCTTGCTCGTGACGAACCAGGATGTGGGTCACTTCCGGTTCTTTGAACAGGGCATCGTAGACATGAAGAAGAGCACCACCCGGGTACCCGTAGATATATTTGACGCCTTCGTCACGCAAGAAGCGGACGAGCATCTCACCGCCAGATAAAAGCTCCACGTTGCTCACCTCTAAAACGCCAGAATACCGCCCACGAAAAATGGGACGGGTCTTAATAGGTTTACTTCTCGGCAGAGCATGAGCGACGGTGGTCGCCGACTACGTCAGCACTGACTGAGCAAGTATTGGGATCGTCCCAAGTGTTGCGGGGCTTTCCCACCCAGCGCGAGGTAACGCGTTGCGGGTGTAACAGGTCGACGCGGATATGCGCCTCATGATCTGCTGAGAGGGTCTGCTTCTGGCAGTCCCTGTACAGCGGACTTTGGATTCTTCTGTTTCGGCCTTCGCAAGTCAAGTCGTCTATGTGCTTTATTCTACTAAGCACATGAGAACGCAAGAAAAAACCCGTAAATCCACCCCGTGTTAGCTTTGATTGCGCAACTTTTGGCAAAAAATTGGCACGCGAATGCACTTACCCTGAAACGGCCGACAAAATAGAGAGATATTGTGAACAACTGCCAGCGGACACTGGCAGCTTCTGGCTCAGCGAGACGCGGTGATCAGTTGATCGAATTCTTTGAGCAGCACCTGTAACTGCCGATCCCTACCCTGGACATTGCGCCCGGCAAAGACCATTTCAGCCATTTCCTGAATGCCCGAAGCATTGGGTAGCGGCAAATCCTGCTCGAGGATCATCTTCATGCGTGGCAGGAAGATCCATTGCAGCCATTGCTCGAAATCCAGTGTGTCGACCGAAAACGGCTCGACACTGGAAAGCGCTTCGGCAGAGGGCGGGACTTCATCCCACCACCCTTGCACCCGCAACTCGCGCTCGATCAACAACAGTTGATCGGCGATTTTCAGAAAGCGCACATCCATCACAGCGTTACCTTGGCCTTCTGTCGAGCCAATGCCGCGCCCTGGGAGTCACCCTGCTTTTCACGCCCCTGGGCAATCAGCTCCCACAAGTTGGCCTGCAGGGCTGGACGGCCATTGGCAAAGGTCAGCCCACGGCGAGCGAACTGCTCGGCTTGGGCCGCATCGCCCTGAGCCATGCGTACCTGGGCCAGACGGTAAAGCACCTGCGGCTCACGCGGAGCAACGCGCTGGGCGCGTTCGAGGCTGGAGGAGGCACCATTGAGATCACCGCTCGCCTGTTGCTGTTGAGCGGTGGTCAGCAAAGCCAATACCGGGCCGTCCAGTTGCTCGTCGGCAGAAAGCCCGCCCGAACTGGCCGATGGAATCCCGCTTGGCGACGACGGCATGCTGTAGCTGCCCGGATTGATCGGCGCCGATTGGACCGGCGACGTGTCAATCGGCCCCGGCGTGATCGGACCCGGGGTAATCGGCGTGGTGCTGATCGGCGTCGAAGTCGTTGCCGCGCCTGGCACCATCACCACAACGCCGCTGTCACCTTGCGGAATCGCCTGGGTCTGCGACTGACCCTGCGCAGGGCGCTTGACGGTCGTCTGGCGGAAACCGCCATTGGCCGAGATCCGCTCACTGTTGGACACGGCGGTGCCGGAATCCACGACCGGAATCGAGCCACGTTGTACGCTAGAGCAACCGCTGAGCAAAGCTACGGCGGCAACCGCTGGAATCAACCACTTGTTCACTTGAAACCCTCTTTGCTTAATTCATCCAGCCCTTGACCCAGTCCATCACCGACTCAGCAGGGTTTTCACCACCGCAAGCGGCACCGGGAGGCGGTTCGCTGCCGCGAATATACGGCATCTGCACGGCACCCGGGCAACCGGCGTCAGAACCTTGCCCGGTTCGCGAGTCCACCCAGGACTGAACGATATTGTCCGGCTGCGGCATGTCCAGCGGCAACGGGTCGGCCTTGCGCATAAAACTGGTCCAGACCTGCAAGGCCCCGGTGGCGCCGGTGAATGGCGTCTTGCCGTTGTCGTCGCGACCCAGCCAGACCACCGCCAGCAAGTCCTGGCTGAAACCGGCAAACCAACTGTCTCGCGAATCGTTACTGGTACCGGTCTTGCCCGCCAGGGTCAGGGTCCTTGGCAACGCGTTATAAACCGAGCTGCCGGTACCCTCACGCATCACCCGCTGCATGGCGCTCTGGATCAGGTAAATGGAGGCCGGATCAAAACGCTGCTGAATCTGGAACGGATAACGCTTGAGTGGCTCGCCCTCGGCAGTCAGCACGCTACGAATCCCGCGCATCGGCGTATTGAAGCCGCCGTTGGCGAGGGTCTGGTACATGGTCGCCACTTCAATTGGCGTCATACCGCCGGCCCCGAGCAACATCGACGGGAAGGCCGGGAATTCACGCGTCACACCCAGGCGCGCCACCGTCTTCAATACGTTCGGCACACCGACCGCCAAACCAAGACGCGCGGTCGACAGGTTGTAGGAATGCGCCAGGCCTTGATAGAGGAAGACGGTGCCGTGGGAGCGACGATCGTAGTTTTGCGGCTTCCAGACCTGACCATCCGCGCCTTTGACCGAGAAGGACTCGTCCGACAGCCAACTGGTCAATGTGTACTGGCTCGGTTTCTCCAGTGCGGTCAGATAAACAGCCGGCTTGATCAGCGAGCCGATCGGCCGTACAGCATCCAGCGCCCGGTTGAACCCGGCAAAACTGGCCTGACGACTGCCAATCATGGCCTGCACTTCCCCGGTCTCCGGGTTGGTCACGACCATAGCCGCTTCGACGTCATCGGACCCCTTGCGTCCTGCCAGACGCTTGAAGGTGTCGTTGACCGAGGCCTCAGCCTTCATCTGCAGGATCGGGTCGAAACTGGTGAAGATGCGTAGCCCTTCTTCGGTCAAGTCTTCGTCGCGATAGTCTTCACGCAACTGACGCTTGACCAGATCGAGGAAGCCGGGGAACGAGCTGTCCGCCAGACTGCCGCGCTTGGTCACGCCCAGCGGCATTTTCTTCGCCGCCTCCACCTGCTCGGCGGTCGCAACGCCCTGCTCTTGCAACACATCGAGTACCAGGTTGCGCCGCTCGAGGGCACGTTCCGGATTACGACGGGGATTATAGGAAGAAGGCCCCTTGACCATGCCCACCAGCAGCGCGACCTGATGCAGCTTGAGCTCGGCCAGCGGCTGGCTGAAGAAGAACTGGCTGGCCAGACCGAAACCGTGCACCGCACGCTGACCGTCCTGCCCGACAAACACTTCGTTGAGGTAAGCCTCAAGGATTTCGCGCTTGTCGTAGTGAAGTTCAAGCAGCAGCGCCATCATCGCTTCGGTGAGTTTGCGGCTCAGGCTGCGCTCGTTGGTCAGGTAGAAGTTCTTGACCAACTGCTGCGTCAGGGTACTGCCGCCCTGACGCATGCGCCCGGACGAACCGTTGACCCAGATGGCACGGGCGATCGACTTCGGCGAAACACCAAAGTGATGATAAAAATCGCGATCCTCGACCGCCACCAGCGTTTCAAGCAAGTACGGTGGCACCTGATCGATCTTGATCAGAATCCGGTCTTCGAGGTTTTTCGGGTACAGGCCGCCAATCAGCAGCGGCTCCAGGCGCACCACCGACAGCTTCGAGCCTTTAGCCCCCGCCAACTCGGCCACGTAATCGCCGGAGAAACGCACCCGCACCGGTTGCGCCTGCTCCATGCCTTCATAGAACTGGAAGCCGCGGGTATTCAGATCAACGGTATTGCCGTTGACCGACGCCGCCCCCGGACCGTTGGCCACGCTTTCTCGGCGATAACCCAAGGCATCGAGCTCGGTCAGGAAATCATCCCGGCTCAGCTTCTGTCCGACGAACAGCTCGAGCGGGCGCGCGTAAACCTTGGCCGGGATGGTCCAGCGCTTGCCGGAAAACTTCTCCTGGACGATCGCATCAAGGTAAACGGCGAATCCGGCCAGCACCACAAGGGCGACCAGACTGAGTTTAATGGCCCAGCCCAACCACGGGCGCAGGCCCCTGGAGGGTGGTTTTTTCGGGGTACGGGGAGTTCGAGTACGAGTCATGGCGGCGGATTATACGCACTTTATTCATCCTCAACAGGAGCGCTCCGAGGTTTGCGTCAAGCGGACTTGCGGCCATAATGACGGCCTTGATTTTCCCAGACTCTGAAGGATCGCCTGTGAGCCAGTCCCTGATCGCTGCCCTGCAAAACCCTGCCCTCTACCCGCATCCAGTAGAGGGATTCCAGGTCATCGAGACCCATATTTCCTGGGTACTGCTTACCGGCCCCTATGCCTATAAAGTGAAGAAGCCGGTCAATTTCGGTTTTCTCGACTTCACCAGCCTTGAGGCTCGCGGACACTTTTGCGCTGAAGAACTGCGCCTGAACCAACGCCTGACCGACGATTTGTACCTCGAAGTGCTGCCCGTCACCGGCAGCGCCGAGGCTCCGCAACTGGGCGGTGAAGGCCCAGCCATCGAATATGTACTGAAGATGCGTCAGTTCCCGCAAAACGGCTTGCTCAGCACCCTGCAAGCCAATGGCGAACTGACCACCGCGCAAATCGACGAGATGGCCGAGCAAATCGCCCGCTTCCACCTCAGCGCGCCGAAAGTGCCGGCCGGGCACGAAGCCGGCACCCCGGACAGCGTCATGGCGCCGGTGCGGCAGAACTTCGAACAGATCCGTCCGTTCCTCAGCGACAAAGCCGACCTGTTGCAACTCGACGCCCTGCAAGCCTGGGCCGAAAGCAGCTTCGAGCGCCTCAAACCGCTGCTCGCCCAGCGCAAGGCCGAAGGTTTCATTCGTGAATGCCACGGTGATATCCATCTGGGCAATGCAACCGTGATCGACGGCAAGGTCGTGATCTTCGACTGCATCGAATTCAACGAACCGTTTCGCTTTACCGACGTTTATGCCGACACCGGTTTCCTGGCGATGGACCTGGAAGATCGCGGCCTGAAGTGCCTGGCGCGTCGCTTCATCAGCCAGTACCTGGAGCTGACCGGCGACTATCGCGGTCTCGAACTGCTGAACTTCTATAAAGCCTACCGCGCACTGGTTCGCGCCAAGGTTGCCCTGTTCAGCATGCCGGCCGACGCCACTGCGGTGCAGCGCGCCACGACCCTGCGCCAATACCGCAACTACGCCAACCTGGCCGAAAGCTATAGCACCATTCCTTCACGCTTCATGGCCATTACCCATGGTGTTTCCGCTGTCGGCAAGAGCCATGTCGCCATGCGCCTGGTCGAAGCCCTGGGCGCGATTCGCCTGCGTTCCGATGTCGAGCGCAAGCGCCTGTTCGGCGAGCAAACCGTTGAGAATGACGTGCAGGCCGGCATCTATAGCGCCGACGCCAGCGCGGCGACCTATGCCCGCCTCCACGAAATCGCCGACGTCATTCTGCGTGCGGGTTTCCCGGTGGTGGTCGACGCCACTTACCTCAAGCGTGATCAGCGTGACAATGCAGCGAAGGTGGCCGAGGCCACGGGTGCACCCTTCCTGATCCTCGACTGCAATGCGCCACAGGCCGTGATCGAAAGCTGGCTGGCCATGCGCCAGGCAGACAAGAAAGACCCGTCCGACGCCACCCTGGCTGTTATCGCCGCCCAGCAAGACAGCCGTGAAGCGCTGACACCCGCGGAAATCCTCTGCAGCAAACGCGTCCAGACCAATGAAAGCGGGACGCTCGATACCGTTGTGGAGCAAATTCGCCAGCGCCTGCCAGGGCTGTAAGTAACTATTTCAGTCGTGAGGCCCTCGCTGGCTTCACGACTGTCAAATAGTGGCACTATACTGGCGTCATAAAAACATCAGGTGATGCGACATGAGCCAGCCGAAACTTCTCGACACACCGCTATATGCCCTGCTGCACAAAGACGACATCAAAGGCTTCAACAGTGAACGCCCCAAGGATGCCCCCATCGACATGGTGGGTGGAGATTTCCGGGGGCTGGACCTGCGCGAACTGAATGCCGACGGCGTGGATTTCAGCGACGCCTACTTCCGTTCCGCCGACTTGCGTGGCATCGATTTTCGCAACGCGAACCTGGAGGGCGCGAGCCTGGCCCACGCGCAGATCTCCGGTACGTACTTTCCAGTGGAACTCAGTGCCGACGAAATCCTGATGTCGATGAACTTCGGCACGCGATTGCGCTATCGCACCCGCTGATCATCGTCGCTGACTGACACGTCCGGCACCTCTCGTTGCGCTGGACGGTGGGGATGTTCGCCCTTTGTTTCCAGATTCTTCCCCGCCTCTCTCTCCACTGCGCTCATAGACTTGTTCATGCACTGCCAATGCTCGTTTCTTAGAAGCATTTGCGTCGTAAACGAGCAAACAATCACGCTTTTCCTACTGATGGCTACACTCCTCAGAAGATTGCCCACGCTCTCCATTCGGCCATCGCAAGGAGGCTTGATGAATGATGAACTGCAACACCTGAAGAATCTTGGCAAGACGTCAGCGCAATGGCTGCATGCCGTGGGCATCCATAGCGCTTCGGACTTGCGTCGCCTCGGGGCGGTGGATGCTTATCGGGCCGTGCGCACGCGCGGTTTTCGGGCGTCCAAGGTGTTGTTGTACGCAATTGAAGGCGCCCTGATGGACGTTCACTGGAATGATATTCCTGCCGAGCGCAAGGAAGCCCTGAACAAACAACTGGAAGCCATCTCTACACGCAACAAGAATTGATCCGACAACTATTTCTGAAGTTTTGCAACCTGGAACCCAATGATTGCGGGGCCTGCAGACACAAATCCGGCAAATCGCAAGGAAATCGAAAAACAGCGGTT
The DNA here is from genome assembly GCF_019947335.1 of Pseudomonas sp. BF-R-24. Classification (NCBI taxonomy): domain Bacteria; kingdom Pseudomonadati; phylum Pseudomonadota; class Gammaproteobacteria; order Pseudomonadales; family Pseudomonadaceae; genus Pseudomonas; species Pseudomonas sp. BF-R-24. Next base: position 300,730 of record NZ_JAGYGG010000001.1, on the reverse strand, counting down.
GACTTGGTAATGAGAATCGATATGATTATCACAACTGGTCGCGAGACTGGTCGATATTCTGAAAAGCCCTTGGTTCGGACTCTCGGATTATCTCCTCATCAGGCTAATCACGGTTATTTGACCCGGCTCTTGCCGGGTCTTTTTTTGCCTGTGGAAAAGTACTGACAGGATGCCGCGATGGATGCTCCAGGCAGATCACGACGACGCAGGTGGTCAGGCGCATAAACAGCTTTCTTTGAAGGTTTCCCGGGCATCGAATGATCAGGCCAAGTATCCTCGACGACAGGCACTTGTCCCCGGCGGGCAAGACCGCCATTTGATAGCACTTAACCGCCCAGCTCGGACATATCCGGTCACGAGTTGCGGGACCGAGGATAGACATGAAGTTGCTTTGCGCAGGCGCCGAGTTGGTCAATGACAGCAGCCGCGGGTTCGACATCGATGACCAAAAGTTTTTTGCAGTGCGCCGCAGCGGACAGGTTTACGTCTACATCAATCGCTGCCCGCACCGGGGCGTTGCCCTGGAGTGGCATCCCGACCAGTTTCTCGACCCCAGCAACAGCCTGATTCAGTGCGCCACCCATGGCGCACTGTTCCTGATCGAAGACGGTGAATGCGTTGCCGGCCCTTGCGCAGGGCAAGCCTTGACCAGCGTGGCCTGCCGCGAGGATGAACAAGGGATCTGGATCAGCCTTTAGCCACCCGGCAACACGTCCAGACGCCGGTCGACCAGCATTTCTTCGTGGCTCAACCGCACACCGTAAGCCAACACCTCGACACCACAGGCAATAGCCTCACGCAAGGCTTGCGCATAAGCGGCATCGATTTCCTGCGCCGGGCGCACGGCCTCGATGTCGGTCAGGCAAACACAGTACAACTGCACCGCGCGAATACCGTCCCTGGCCAGGTGGGCCAGCTCCCGCAAATGCTTGGCGCCACGCTGGGTGACCGCATCGGGAAACGCCGCCACCGCCGTACCGTCGAAGCCCAGGGTCACGCTTTTGACTTCGACGTAGGCCGGCCCTTCGGGGTAATCAAGGCGGAAATCGATACGACTGTTTTCCTGACCATAAGCCACTTCACGCTTGAGCCCGGTAAAACCGTTCAGTTCGGTGATGACGCCCGCCCGTAGCGCTTCTTCGATCAAACCATTGGCTCGGGCGGTATTCACGCAAAACAGCCGCCCTTGCGGGGTTTCACCGACCTCCCAGGTGCCAGGCAACTTGCGTTTCGGGTCGTTGGAGCGACTGAACCAGACCTGCCCGCCTTCGACCTGACAATTGAGCATCGAGCCAGTGTTCGGGCAGTGAATGGTGAGCAATTCGCCGCCAACGGTTTCGATATCGGCGAGAAATCGCTTGTAACGTCGGATCAGGCGCCCTTCTTCGAGGGGAGGATGAAAACGCATCAGCCTTGCCAGCTCCGCAACCCACGGGCAATGCGCTCGACCGCCTCCTGCAAACGCTCGAGATTTTGCGTATAGGCGAACCGCACATGATGCCCGGCCTGATAACGCCCGAAATCCAGTCCCGGGGTAAATGCCACATGTTCGGTTTCAAGAAAATGTTTACAGAACGCGAAGGCATCGCCGCCGAACTTGCTGATATCGGCGTACAAATAGAAAGCCCCTTCCGGCTCCACGGCAATACCGAAGCCCAGTTCACGCAAGGCCGGTAGCAGGTAATCCCGACGCCGGCCAAATTCGGCGCGACGCTCTTCGAGAATGCTGATGGTTGCCGGCTCGAAACAGGCCAACGCAGCGTACTGCGCCATGCTTGGAGCACTGATGTAGAGGTTCTGGGCGAGCTTTTCCAGCTCACCGACGGCCGCGTCGGGGGCCACCAGCCATCCGAGCCGCCAACCGGTCATCCCGAAGTATTTCGAAAAACTGTTCAGAACGAATGCGCTGTCGTCGACTTCCAGCACGCTGGCCGCATCGGTGCCGTAGGTCAGGCCGTGATAAATCTCGTCGACCACCAGATGACCGTGGCGCTCCTTGATCGCGACAGACAGCTTCGCCAGCTCGTCGCGGGTCAGGATCGTGCCGGTCGGATTGGCAGGCGACGCCACCAATGCGCCAACACTGTCGTGGTCCCAATGACGCTCGATCAGGCCAGGCGTCAATTGATAACGCACATCTGGACCGACCGGCACCAGTTGTGCCGCGCCTTCCACCAGTCGCAGGAAATGCCGGTTACACGGGTAACCAGGGTCCGCCAGCAGCCAGTGTTTACCAGGGTCTACCAGCAAAGCGCTGGCCAGCAGCAACGCGCCGGACCCGCCCGGTGTGATGAGGATGCGCCGTGGGTCGATGTTCAAACCATAACGCTGCTGATAAAAGCCCGAAATGGCCTCGCGCAGCTCCGGAATACCGCGTGCGGCGGTATAACGGGTCCGCCCTGCCGCCAGCGCAGCCTGGCCGGCCTGGATGATCGGCTCGGCGGTGGTGAAGTCCGGCTCGCCGATTTCCAGATGGATTACATCATGGCCCGCTGCCTGCAATTCATTGGCCCGCGCCAACAGCGCCATGACATGGAAAGGTTCGATCGCGCGACTGCGGGCACTGTAGGGCTGAGCCATTGGCCTTCCTTCAACAGGGGAAAAAAACCGATTCTACCCAAGCGCAGGAACGAGCGAGAACCTAAAGCGGTCAGAGGCCTTACAACCCCGACCACAAACGACTCAAGCGCTTACGCAAGGTTTGACTAAAATCAATAATTGAGCAGGGATTCAGAGCCACCAGACAACGGTTTGTCATCATTGGCAAGCACCCTGTGCCGCGAGCTCGACATCCGGGAGTAGCGCGGCCCGAGTTGATCTGGTAAGTTCGCCCGCTTGCAGCCGCGGGGCCGGCAGGTGTCGGTGATGGAGCAATCCTGCGCAGATGGATTACAAGAGTAGAGGCGGTCTATTTCATGTCCACCCAAGCAAAGCAGCAAAACCAGACGATCAGCGGCTTCGAGCCCTATGTTCAGAAAACCGGCGAAGAGTACATGGGCGAGCCCATGCGCAAGCACTTCACCAAGGTCCTGAATCAGTGGAAGAAAGAGCTGATGGAAGGTGTCGACAAGACCGTGGACCACATGAAGGACGAAGCGGCCAACTTCCCTGATCCGGCAGACCGTGCCAGCCAGGAAGAGGAATTCGCCCTCGAACTGCGTGCCCGCGATCGTGAACGCAAGTTGATCAAGAAGATCGACAAGACACTTCAGTTGATCGAAGACGAAGAGTACGGCTGGTGTGAGTCCTGCGGCATCGAGATTGGCGTCAAGCGCCTCGAGGCGCGCCCTACCGCCGACCTGTGCATCGACTGCAAGACCCTGGCGGAAATCAAGGAAAAGCAAGTCGGCAAATAATTGCGACTTGAACGAAGAACGGAGCGTGCGAACGCTCCGTTTTTGTTTCCAAAATTCGCTGATGCCCGTTGCGATTAAAATCGCCATCACTGTAGGAGCGAGCTTGCTCGCGATGAACCTGAGAACGCCGCGGGGTACCAGGCTCCCGGCGTTATCGTTGACGGCAATCGCGAGCAAGCTCGCTCCTGCAGGAATCTGACGACAGCCTGGAATAAGTAGCCTTGCCCTGATGACCGCCACCACTTCCCCCACCTACATCGGGCGTTTCGCCCCGACGCCCAGCGGCCACCTGCATTTTGGTTCACTGGTCGCCGCGCTGGCCTCCTACCTTGACGCGCGCTCGGTGGGTGGACGCTGGCTGATGCGCATGGAAGACCTCGATCCACCCCGCGAGGAACCCGGCGCCCAGGCGGCCATACTCAAGGCACTGGAAAGCTATGGCTTTGAGTGGGATGGCGGCCTGGTTCGCCAAAGCGAGCGGCACGATGCCTACGCCGAGGTGCTCAATCGCCTGTTCAATCAAGGCCTGGCCTACGCCTGTACCTGCTCGCGCAAACAGCTGGAGCCGTATCACGGAATTTATCCGGGCTTGTGCCGCAATGCCGGCCACGGCACTGACGATGCGGCCATCCGCCTGCGCGTACCGGAACTGGAATACCATTTCATTGACCGGGTGCAGGGCCAATACCGACAGCATCTGGGGCGGGAAGTCGGCGATTTCGTGATCCGCCGCCGCGACGGGCTCTACGCTTATCAATTGGCGGTGGTCCTGGACGACGCCTGGCAGGGCATCACCGATATCGTTCGCGGTGCCGACTTGCTGGACTCCACGCCCCGCCAGCTCTACCTGCAAGAACTGCTCGTCCTGCCTCAACCGCGTTATCTGCATATCCCGCTGATTACCCAGCCTGATGGCAACAAGCTCGGTAAATCCTACCGTTCGCCGCCGCTGACCGAGGATCAGGCAACGCCCCTGCTGCTGCGGGCGCTACGGGCGCTGGGACAGAACCCGGGAACCGAACTGACGTACGCCACGCCACGGGAAGTGCTGAATTGGGGCATTGCCCACTGGGATGCCTCGCTGATCCCGCGCACACTGAGCCTGCCCGAGGCACAGCTATTGTGATCGCACTTGCAGTGGCGCACCCATCCGTTACCATCGCCGCACGTTTTCGGGCACGCGCATAAAAAAGAGAGGCCGGGATGTACATCTATCGCTTGGTCCTGCTTTTGGTAGTGGGGATTTACCTGTTTTCCCCGGCCATCATGGATTGGTGGATCGACGCCACTGGCGCCTGGTATCGCCCTTATCTGCTCTGGCTGATTCTGATCGTCGTGACCTTCATCCTGCAGAGCCAAAAAGATGCCGATGAGCTTTAGCCTGACCCAGATGATCCTGATCAGCGCCGCATACCTGGCGGTGCTGTTCGGTGTGGCCTGGATCAGCGAACGGGGCATGATTCCCCGGGCGATCATTCGCCACCCGCTGACCTACACCCTGTCACTGGGCGTCTACGCCAGTGCCTGGGCGTTTTACGGCACCGTGGGCCTGGCCTATCAATACGGCTACGGTTTTCTGTCCAGCTACCTGGGCGTTTCCGGGGCATTCCTGCTGGCGCCGGTGCTGCTCTACCCGATCCTGAAGATCACCCGCACCTATCAACTGTCGTCGCTGGCGGACCTGTTCGCCTTCCGCTTCCGCAGTACCTGGGCCGGTGCGCTGACCACGATTTTCATGCTGGTCGGCGTACTGCCGCTGCTGGCCTTGCAAATTCAGGCGGTCGCCGACTCCATCAGCATCCTCACCCGAGAGCCGGTACAGCATCGCGTGGCCCTGAGCTTCTGCGCACTGATTACGCTGTTCACGATTTTCTTCGGCTCCCGTCACATCGCCACCCGCGAAAAGCATGAAGGCCTGGTATTCGCGATTGCCTTCGAGTCGGTGATCAAGCTGATCGCCCTCGGCGGTGTCGGGCTGTATGCGCTTTACGGCGTGTTCGACGGCCCGCAACAGCTTGAACTGTGGCTGCTGCAAAACCAGACCGCGCTCGCCGCCCTGCACACGCCGTTGCAGGAAGGCCCGTGGCGTACGCTGCTGCTGGTGTTCTTCGCCTCGGCGATCGTGATGCCGCACATGTATCACATGACCTTTACCGAGAACCTCAACCCGCGCTCGCTGGTCAGCGCGAGCTGGGGCCTGCCGTTGTTCCTGTTGCTGATGAGCCTGGCGGTGCCGCTGATTCTCTGGGCCGGCCTGAAGCTCGGCGCCACCACCAACCCGGAATACTTCACCCTGGGAATCGGCATCGCCGCCAACAGCAAGGCTTTGGCGTTGCTGGCCTATGTCGGCGGGCTGTCCGCCGCCAGTGGCCTGATCATCGTCACCACGCTGGCACTGTCCGGGATGGCCTTGAACCACCTGGTCCTGCCGCTGTATCAACCACCGGCCGAAGGCAACATCTACCGCTGGCTGAAGTGGACTCGCCGGGCGCTGATCGTCGCGATCATCATGGCCGGCTACGGTTTCTACCTGATGCTCGGAGCCGAGCAGGACCTGGCCAACCTCGGCATTGTCGCTTTCGTCGCCACGTTGCAGTTCCTGCCGGGCGTGCTCTCGGTCCTGTATTGGCCGACCGCCAACCGTCGCGGCTTCATCGCCGGCTTGCTGGCGGGGATCCTGGTGTGGCTGGTGACCATGCTGTTACCGCTGGTTGGCAACCTGCAAGGCTTCTACATTCCACTGCTGAACATGATCTACGTGCTGGACGACACCAGCTGGCACATGGCGGCAATTGCCTCGCTGGCGGCCAACGTGCTGATGTTCACGCTGATCTCGCTGTTCACCAACGCCAGCACCGAAGAGGCCAGCGCTGCCGAAGCCTGCGCTGTGGATAACGTTCGCCGCCCGCAACGTCGGGAACTGCACGCCGCCTCGCCCCAGGAGTTCGCCACGCAACTGGCCAAGCCACTGGGTGCAAAAGCGGCGCAGAAAGAAGTGGAACAGGCACTGCGCGACCTCTATCTGCCTTTCGACGAGCGCCGCCCCTATGCCCTGCGTCGCTTGCGTGACCGCATCGAAGCCAATCTCTCCGGCCTGATGGGCCCGAGCGTGGCCCAGGACATGGTCGAGACGTTCCTGCCGTACAAGGCTGGCGGCGAAAACTACGTCACCGAAGACATTCACTTCATCGAAAGCCGCCTCGAGGATTACCACTCGCGCCTGACCGGCCTGGCCGCCGAGCTCGATGCCCTGCGCCGCTATCACCGCCAGACCCTTCAGGAATTGCCGATGGGCGTTTGCTCACTGGCCAAGGATCAGGAGATCCTCATGTGGAACAAGGCCATGGAGGAACTCACCGGCATCGCCGCGCAGCGCGTGGTCGGTTCGCGCCTGAGTACCATTGCCGACCCATGGAAAGACCTGCTGCAAGGCTTCATCAATCTGCCAGACGAGCATTTGCACAAACAGCACCTGGCCCTCGACGGCCAGACACGCTGGTTGAACCTGCACAAAGCGGCGATCGACGAACCCCTCGCGCCGGGCAACAGTGGCCTGGTGTTGCTGGTGGAAGACTTGACCGAAACCCAGATGCTCGAGGACAAACTGGTGCACTCCGAGCGCCTGGCCAGCATCGGTCGACTGGCGGCCGGCGTGGCCCATGAAATCGGCAACCCGATCACCGGTATCGCGTGCCTGGCGCAAAACCTGCGCGAAGAACGTGAAGAAGACGGCGAGCTGAAGGAAATCAGCGGCCAGATCCTCGAGCAGACCAAACGCGTGTCGCGCATCGTCCAGTCGTTGATGAGCTTTGCCCATGCCGGCAGCCATCAGCACAACGACGAGCCCGTCTGTCTGGCCGAAGTGGCTCAGGATGCCATCGGCCTGCTGGCACTGAACCGACGCAATTTCGAAGTGCAGTTCTACAACCTGTGCGACCCCGAACACTGGGTCGAAGGCGACCCGCAACGGTTGGCCCAGGTATTGATCAACCTGCTTTCAAACGCCCGTGACGCCTCGCCTCCCGGCAGTGCGGTACGGGTCAAGAGCGAAGCCGGCGAACACACGGTCGATCTGATCGTGGAGGACGAAGGCAGCGGTATTCCGTCGAGCATCATGGACCGATTGTTCGAACCTTTCTTCACCACCAAGGACCCTGGCGAAGGCACCGGTCTGGGCCTTGCACTGGTCTATTCCATCGTTGAAGAGCATTATGGACAAATCACCATCGACAGCCCGGCTGATGTTCAAAGCCAACGCGGTACCCGAATCAGGGTTACCTTGCCGCGTCATGTCGAAGCGACGTCCGCTGTGAACTGAGACCGTCGAGAGTATCGAATCAATGCCGCACATTTTGATCGTCGAAGACGAAACCATTATCCGCTCCGCCTTGCGCCGCCTGCTGGAACGTAACCAGTACCAGGTCAGCGAAGCCGGATCAGTGCAGGAAGCACAAGAACGCTTCACCATTCCCTCGTTCGACCTGATCATCAGTGACCTGCGCCTGCCGGGCGCGCCTGGCACGGAGTTGATCAAGCTCGCCCAGGGCACGCCGGTGCTGATCATGACCAGCTATGCCAGCCTGCGCTCGGCGGTCGACTCGATGAAAATGGGCGCGGTGGACTACATTGCCAAGCCATTCGACCATGACGAAATGCTGCAAGCGGCCGCACGAATCCTGCGTGACCGACAAACGGTACAAGCCGGCGGTGAAGCGGTTGCCGGCAAAGCCGCCAACGGTGCGGCGAAATCCGGTACCGACAACAGCAACGGTGAGATCGGCATTATCGGCTCGTGCCCACCGATGCAGGACCTGTACGGCAAGATCCGCAAAGTGGCACCGACCGACTCCAACGTTCTGATCCAGGGCGAATCGGGTACTGGTAAGGAACTGGTGGCGCGCGCCCTGCACAACCTGTCCAAACGTGCCAAGGCGCCGATGATTTCGGTGAACTGCGCGGCCATTCCGGAAAGCCTGATCGAGTCCGAACTGTTCGGCCACGAAAAAGGCGCATTCACCGGCGCCAGCGCCGGGCGCGCCGGCCTGGTGGAAGCGGCGGACGGCGGCACCTTGTTCCTCGACGAAATCGGCGAACTGCCACTGGAAGCCCAGGCTCGCCTGCTGCGCGTATTGCAGGAAGGCGAGATTCGTCGCGTGGGCTCGGTGCAGTCGCAAAAAGTCGACGTGCGCCTGATCGCCGCGACTCACCGCGACCTCAAGAGCCTGGCGAAAATCGGCCAGTTCCGTGAAGACTTGTATTACCGCCTCCACGTTATCGCGCTGAAGCTGCCAGCCCTGCGCGAACGCGGTGCGGACGTCAACGAAATCGCCAATGCGTTCCTGGCGCGGCAAAGTGCGCGGATCAACCGCACCGACCTGAAATTCGCCGCGGATGCCGAGCAAGCCATTCGTCACTACTCCTGGCCGGGCAACGTTCGTGAACTGGAAAACGCCGTCGAGCGCGCCGTTATCCTGTGCGAAAGCCCGGAAATCTCCGCCGAGCTGCTGGGTATCGACATCGAACTGGGTGACCTGGAAGACGACGAATTCATTGGCCTGGCGCCACAACAGGGCAACGCCAGTAACAGCAACCACGAACCGACCGAAGATCTCTCCCTGGAAGACTACTTCCAGCATTTCGTCCTCGAACATCAGGACCACATGACCGAAACCGAGCTGGCCCGCAAGCTCGGGGTCAGTCGCAAATGCCTGTGGGAGCGCCGTCAGCGCCTGGGAATCCCACGTCGCAAGACCGGGGTGACCAGCGAAAGCTGAACCGTACCTGTCTCATGTGCGGGTAACACATGACTTTGGTGAAAAAACTGTTACCTCAGTTTTTTCACGTAACAGAAGCCGGGGCTTACGGTAACGAAGCCCCGGCTTTTTTTGGCCCTCGAAATGCCTGCCGACCGACCTAACCCCTTGTTTTATTGGGTTTCGCAAAAGTTGGCACGCACCCTGCTATATGTTTGGTACAAGAACAATAACAAGCAATGCACAAGACAATAAAAATAAGACGAATCGACTCACGCACAATAAAAACAAGACGGCGAGAGGCGCAGCTAACTGATTCTTTTGGAGAGGCGTTGTATTTGGGGCTTGCCCCACGACCAGGCCGAGAACAACAAAAAACTGTCTTAAGACAGAGCCTGTACTGGTTGGATCGAAAGATCACTGCAATTCAGCGACCAAAGCAATCCGTTTGCTCTTGGCTCCCGACTGGGAGGGTCATGAAGGAAAGCTTCATGACGAGGGCACTCAACAAAAACAAGAAGCCCGAAACCAAAAATAAAAATAGAGCATGCAACTACTTCTTGGGGAGCTTCGGCTCCCCTTGTGGTTTCCGCGATTCCCCCCCATACCCGCTTCCTGTACCTGTACCTGTAGGAGCGAGCTTGCTCGCGAAAAAACCACAGGCAGCACTGGGCATCCGGTTTTCCGCGTCATCGTTCACACCATCGCGAGCAAGCTCGCTCCCACAGTGTCCTACACCATCCCCCGACTAAATGCTAGAATCCCCGCCCATCATGCGGTCATTCTTCTGTTATGGCCGAATATTCCTTCAAACAGTGCATCCCATGCTGAAGAAGCTGTTCCAGTCATTCCGTTCTCCCAAGCGTCCTACGCAACACATTCGCAGCACGCCTGAAGTGCTCAACAGCGGCCAACACTCGCTGCAGAAGGCGCAATTCAGCCGTTACGCGGTGAATATCGTTGAACGCCTGCAGAACGCCGGTTATCAGGCTTATCTGGTTGGCGGTTGCGTGCGCGACATGCTGCTGGGTATCACCCCGAAAGATTTCGACGTTGCCACCAGCGCCACACCCGAGCAGGTACGGGCCGAATTCCGTAACGCGCGAATCATCGGGCGCCGGTTCAAACTGGTGCACATCCACTTCGGCCGCGAAATCATCGAAGTCGCGACCTTTCGCGCCAATCACCCGCAAAACGAAGACGAGGAAGACAGCAACCAGTCTTCGCGCAACGAAAGCGGGCGCATCTTGCGCGATAACGTTTACGGCACCCTGGAAGAGGACGCGCAACGTCGCGACTTCACCATCAATGCCTTGTATTACGATCCGGTCAGCGAACGCATCCTCGACTACGCCAACGGCGTACACGACATCCGCAATCACCTGATCCGCCTGATCGGCGATCCGACGCAACGCTACCAGGAAGACCCGGTACGGATGCTGAGGGCCGTGCGTTTCGCCGCCAAGCTGAACTTCGGCATCGAAAAACACAGCGCCCTGCCGATCCGCGGCCTGGCGCCGATGCTGCGCGAGATCCCGTCGGCTCGTCTGTTCGAAGAGGTGCTCAAGCTGTTCCTCTCCGGCCATGCCGCCGACACGTTTGAAATGCTGGTCGACCTGCAGTTGTTCGATCCACTGTTCCCGGCCAGCGCCGAAGCACTGGAATACAACCCGACGTACACCCACACCCTGATCAGCGAAGCACTGATCAATACCGACCTGCGGATCAAGCAGAACAAACCGGTAACCCCGGCGTTCCTGTTTGCAGCCCTGCTCTGGCCTGCCCTGCCGGCCCGCGTCCTGCGCCTGCAGGAGCGTGGCATGCCGCCGATTCCGGCGATGCAGGAAGCGGCGCACGAGCTCATTGCCGAGCAGTGCCAGCGCATTGCGATTCCGAAACGCTTCACCATGCCGATCCGCGAAATCTGGGACATGCAGGAACGCCTGCCCCGCCGCAGCGGCAAGCGTGCCGATCTGTTGCTGGACAATCCGCGCTTCCGCGCCGGCTACGACTTCCTGCTGCTGCGCGAAAGCGCCGGCGAGCAGACCGATGGCCTGGGCGAATGGTGGACGGACTATCAGGACGCCAACGAAAGCGAGCGTCGCGACATGATTCGCGACCTCAGCGGCAAGGACGAAGGCACCGGCGCCCCGCGCAAGCGTCGCCGCAGCGGTGGCTCCAAGCGCAAACGCGCTGCCGGCGCTTCGAGCACCACGGGCGAGTAATCCATGGAACGCATCTACATCGGCATGGGCAGCAATCTGGCTGACCCCGCCGAACAATTGCGCAGCGCCGTCGAAGCGCTGGCGCAGTTGCCGCAATCGCAGCTGGTCGGGGTTTCTGCGTTTTACCAAAGTGACTCGCTTCTGCCCGGCCAACCGCGTTACACCAATGCAGTCGCCGCTCTCGACAGCACACTGGCGCCGCTGGATCTTCTGGATGCCTTGCAGGCCATCGAAAACGGCCAGGGTCGCGAGCGTCTTGAGCGCTGGGGACCGCGCACGCTGGACCTCGACATCTTGCTGTTCGGTGATCGCCTGATCGACGAACTGCGCCTCAAGGTTCCCCATTACCACATGCAGGAACGGGCCTTCGTACTGTATCCGCTGGCGGAACTGGCCCCTGCGGATCTGCGTCTGGCCGATGGCCGGAACTTGGCCGAACTGCTCAAGGCATGCCCGTTCGTCGGCCTGGAACGCCTCCTCCCGACGTGACACAAATTCCCTGTGGGAGCGGGCTTGCTCGCGAAAGCGGTGTATCAATCAACATTAATGTTGAATCTGATGCCCCCTTCGCGAGCAAGCCCGCTCCCACATTGGTTTTGTGTCGCGCACAAGATCTGCTGCTGAATCGCATCAGTTACCCCGGTAACACCCCACCCGTAACAATGCGGTAACACACGCAATTGACTTCCCTCGTTCTCCTCACGACTATAGGCGTCCCGCTGCCGCCTACACGGCGTTCAAGGGCGCAATCCAGGCCTTAAAAGCACGACGAAAGAGCGTGCGCCTGTATTCAACGAAGAATCACGCGCGTTACTCGCAGTAGTTTCCACAGCGCCTGAATGAGGAACTTTTCATGCCAGCCATCACCCTGACCACCCTGCAAGGTCTGAAGCAAAAAGGTGAAAAAATCACCATGCTGACCTGCTACGACGCGACCTTCGCCCACGCCTGCAATCAGGCCGGCGTCGAAGTGCTGTTGGTGGGCGACTCCCTCGGCATGGTTCTGCAGGGCCACGACAGCACCTTGCCTGTCACCACCTCGGAAATGGCTTACCACGTGGCCGCCGTCAAACGCGGTAACAGCGATGCCCTGATCCTCGCCGACCTGCCTTTCATGGCCTACGCCACCACCGAGCAAGCCATGACCAACAGCGCCCTGTTGATGCAGGCCGGCGCGCACATGGTCAAGGTCGAAGGAGCATTGTGGCTGGCCGACTCGATCCGCCTGCTGGCCGAGCGCGGCATCCCTGTCTGCGCGCACATGGGCCTGACGCCACAGTCGGTGAACATCCTTGGCGGCTACAAGGTCCAGGGTCGCAATGAAAACCAGGCGCGGCAGATGCGTGCCGACGCGATCGCCCTGGAACAGGCTGGCGCGGCAATGCTGCTGCTCGAGTGCGTCCCGAGCGAACTGGCGGAAGAAATCACCCAGGCGGTGAAGATTCCGGTGATAGGTATTGGCGCCGGCAATCGCACCGACGGCCAGGTGCTGGTTCTGCACGACATGCTGGGCCTGTCCATTACCGGTCGCGTGCCGAAATTCGTGAAAAACTTCATGACTGGCCAGGCCAGCATTGAAGCTGCATTGAATGCCTACGTGACTGAAGTCAAAGCGGCAACTTTCCCTGGGATCGAACACGGATTCTCTGCATGAATACCGTAAAAACCGTACGCGAACTGCGGGCCGCCGTGGCCCGAGCCCGTGGCGAAGGCAAACGCATCGCCTTTGTGCCAACCATGGGCAACCTGCACAGCGGCCACGTGGCGCTGGTGACCAAAGCCTCCCAACGGGCGGACTTCGTGGTGGCGAGCGTTTTCGTCAACCCGCTGCAATTCGGTGCTGGCGAAGACCTCGACAAGTACCCGCGCACCCTCGCCGCCGACCAGGAAAAACTGCTCCAGGCCGGTTGCCATTTGCTGTTTGCCCCCACCGTTGAAGAAATGTATCCCGACGGCATGGCCGGCCAGACCCGCGTCAGTGTCCCGCAATTGTCCGAAGGTCTGTGCGGCGCCAGCCGTCCGGGGCATTTCGAAGGCGTGGCGACGGTGGTCAGCAAGCTGTTCAACATGGTCCAGCCGGACCTGGCGATTTTCGGCGAGAAAGACTTTCAGCAACTGGCGGTGATTCGCGCGCTGGTTCATGACCTGAACATGCCGATCCAGATCATCGGTGAGCCGACTGTTCGCGCAACCGATGGCCTGGCGCTGTCGTCGCGCAACGGTTTCCTCAGCGAAGAGCAACGCGCTGTGGCACCGGTGGTTTATCGCACGCTGAATGCGATCGGCGAAGCGATCAAGCAGGGCGAACGCGACTACCCGGCGCTGATCGGCACCCAGATCAAACAGCTCGAAGCAGCCGGCCTGCGTCCTGACTACCTGGAAATCCGCCATGCCCTGACCTTGCGCCCGGCGACGGCGCAGGATCGTGACCTGGTGATTCTGGTGGCGGCGTTCCTCGGTACGACGCGGTTGATCGACAACCTGCACCTGAACCTCGACGCGCCAATCTAAACACTGCAATACCCTGTGGGAGCGGGCTTGCTCGCGAATACGGTCTGTCAGCTGACACATACGTCGACTGACGCAACGCCTTCGCGAGCAAGCCCGCTCCCACATTCGATCTGCGGCAGTTTCCACACCTTATTGCTGCCTCTCAAGCCATCGGGCAAACTGCCCGCCGTTCGATTCCGACCTGGGAAATACTCATGCACGCCATCATGCTCAAAGCCAAGCTGCATCGCGCCGAAGTCACCCACGCTGTACTCGATTACGAAGGCTCCTGCGCCATCGACGGTGAATGGCTGGACCTGTCCGGCATTCGTGAGTACGAGCAGATCCAGATCTACAACGTCGACAACGGCGAGCGCTTCACCACCTACGCCATCCGTGGCGAAGAAGGTTCGCGCATGATCTCGGTCAACGGCGCCGCTGCCCACAAGGCCAAGGTCGGTGATCGCGTGATCATCTGCGCTTACGCTCATTACAGCGAAGCTGAACTGCTCAACTTCAAGCCACGCATGCTCTACATGGCACCGGGCAATGAACTGAGTCACACCAGCAATGCCATTCCGGTCCAGGTTGCCTGATACGAGTCTTGCCTCTTCCGTTTGTCGGACCTTTCCTAACTTCGATGTTAAAAAGTACCGGAAACAGGTCAGACAAAGTCAAGACAGATCATTGCGCGGGGTTTACTGTAGTCGCCCTGCGCCATGAAATCGTGTCGACGCAGTTGACCGGAACGCCCACCCACAGCGCTCCGGGATTTTTAGTGTTCAAAAGGCCGTTCAAGTAATAAGGAAACCCGCAGCGATGGCGTATTACCGCACTCCTCACGACGTTACCGCTCTGCCTGCCTGGCAAGCGTTGAATGACCACCGCCAAGCCATGCAGGATTTCAGCATGCGCGAAGCCTTCAATGCCGATCCGCAGCGTTTTACTCAATTCACCCTCAGCAGCTGCGGCCTGTTTCTCGACTATTCGAAAAACCTGATCAACGCCGAGACCCGCAATCTGCTGGTGGGCCTGGCCAACGAAGTCGACCTCAAGGGCGCGATCAAGTCGCTGTTCGATGGCGAAATCGTCAACTCTTCCGAAGGTCGTCCAGCCCTGCACACGGCCCTGCGCCGCCCGGTCGGCGACAAGCTGTCGGTCAACGGCGTCAACGTGATGCCCGAAGTGCACAAGGTGCTGAACCAGATCACCGACCTCGTCGGCCGTATCCACGACGGTCTGTGGCGCGGTTACACCGAGAAGCCGATCACTGACGTGGTGAACATCGGCATCGGCGGCTCCTTCCTCGGCCCTGAGCTGGTGTCCGAAGCCTTGCTGTCCTACGCCCAGAAAGGCGTGCGTTGCCATTACCTGGCGAACATCGACGGCAGCGAGTTCCACGAACTGACCATGAAGCTGCGCGCCGAGACCACGCTGTTCATCGTCTCGTCGAAATCCTTCAACACCCTCGAAACCCTGAAGAACGCCCAGGCTGCCCGTGCCTGGTATCTGGCCCAGGGTGGTTCGGAAGCCGAGCTGTATCGCCACTTCATCGCGGTATCGAGCAACAACGCCGCCGCCGTAGCGTTCGGTATCCGCGAAGAGAACATCTTCCCGATGTGGGACTGGGTCGGCGGGCGCTACTCGCTGTGGTCGGCCATTGGTCTACCGATTGCCCTGGCCATCGGCATGTCCAACTTCAAGGAATTGCTGTCCGGTGCCTACACCATGGACCAGCACTTCCAGAGCGCACCGTTCGAACAGAACATGCCGGTGCTGCTGGCCTTGCTCGGCGTGTGGTACGGCAACTTCTGGGGCGCGCAAAGCCACGCGATCCTGCCGTACGACCACTACCTGCGTAACATCACCAAGCACCTGCAACAGCTGGACATGGAATCCAATGGCAAGAGCGTGCGCCAGGACGGCAAGCCAGTGTCCACAGACACCGGGCCGGTAATCTGGGGCGGCGTCGGCTGCAACGGTCAGCACGCCTACCACCAGTTGCTGCACCAAGGCACCCAATTGATCCCGGCCGATTTCATCGTGCCGATCGTCAGCTTCAACCCAGTGTCCGACCACCACCAGTGGCTGTACGCCAACTGCCTGTCCCAGAGCCAGGCGCTGATGCTCGGCAAGACCCTTGCCGAGGCCGAAACCGAGCTGCGTGACAAAGGCATGAGCGAAGCCGAAGTGCAAAAGCTTGCACCGCACAAGGTCATCCCGGGCAACCGTCCGAGCAACACCCTGGTGGTCGAGCGCATCAGCCCGCGTCGCCTCGGCGCTCTGGTGGCGATGTACGAACACAAAGTCTTCGTGCAAAGCGTGATCTGGGGCATCAACGCCTTCGACCAGTGGGGCGTGGAACTGGGCAAGGAGCTGGGCAAAGGCGTCTACAACCGCCTGGTCGGCAGCGAAGAAACCCCGGCCGAGGACGCCTCGACCCAGGGGCTGATCAACTACTTCCGCGGTCGTCACCGCGGTTGATTTGACGGCACAGCCCACAGACTTTGGATCGAACCCAAATTCTGTGGGCAATAAACATCCAGTGTGGGAGCGGGCTTGCTCGCGAAGAGGCCGGTACATTCAACATCCTTGTTGACTGAACCACCGTCTTCGCGAGCAAGCCCGCTCCCACAGTTGTTTTGTGTACGACTTGAACCCATCGATCTCTCGGCGCATCTTTATCCTTGTCGCAAAACAAGCATAAGGAACCGTCATGTTCGATATCAGCACGTTCCCCAAAGCCGATGCCGTCCGCCGGGCTGCACAATTGAGTCAAGACGACTACCACCGCCTGTACCGCGAATCCGTCGAACACCCAAGTACGTTCTGGGCCGAACAGGCCACGCGTTTTCTCGACTGGAGCAAACCGTGGGACACCGTCCAGCGCTACAACCTGAAAACCGGTGAGGCCAGCTGGTTTGCCGGCGCGCAATTGAACGTCAGCTACAACTGCATCGACCGACACCTGGAGAAACGCGGCGATCAAATCGCGATCATCTGGGAAGGCGATGACCCCGCCGAATCCACCCAAATCACCTACAAAAAACTCCATCACCACGTCTGTCGACTGGCCAACGTGCTCAAAAGCCGTGGCGTGAAGAAAGGCGACCGCGTGTGCATCTACATGCCGATGATCCCCGAAGCCGCCTACGCCATGCTCGCCTGCGCGCGGATCGGTGCGATTCATTCAGTGGTGTTCGGCGGATTCTCCCCGGACTCCCTGCGTGACCGGATCCTCGACGCCGACTGCCGCACCGTGATCACCGCCGATGAAGGCGTGCGCGGCGGTAAATTCGTGCCGCTCAAACACAACGTCGACAAGGCCCTGCAAAGCTGCCCCGATGTCAGCAGCGTGATCGTGGTCGAGCGCACCCAAAACCAGGTGAATTGGGTTGAAGGCCGCGACCTCTGGTATCACCAGGCGCTGCGCGACGTCAGCGACGATTGCCCACCCGAACCAATGGACGCAGAAGACCCGCTGTTCATCCTCTATACCTCAGGCAGCACCGGCAAACCCAAAGGCGTTTTGCACACAACCGGCGGCTACCTGCTACAAGCGGCGATGACCTTCAAATACGTGCTGGATTACCGCGACGGCGAAGTGTTCTGGTGCACTGCCGATGTCGGCTGGGTCACCGGCCACAGCTACATCGTGTACGGCCCGCTGGCCAACGGTGCGACCACGCTGATCTTCGAAGGCGTGCCGAGCTACCCGAGTACGTCGCGTTTCTGGCAAGTGATCGACAAACACAAGGTGAACATCTTCTACACCGCCCCCACCGCCCTGCGCGCCCTGATGCGCGAAGGTCCCGAGCCGTTGAAGGAAACGTCGCGCCAAAGCATCCGATTGCTCGGTACCGTCGGCGAACCGATCAACCCGGAAGCGTGGGAGTGGTACTTCCATGAGGTCGGCGAAGAGCGCTGCCCGATCGTCGATACCTGGTGGCAGACCGAAACCGGCGGCATCATGCTCAGTCCCTTGGTCAGCGCACAGCGGATAAAACCCGGTTGCGCCACGCATCCGATGTTCGGTGTGCAACCGGTGCTGCTCGACGAGCAGGGCAAGGAAATCAAAGGCGCCGGCAGCGGCGTACTCGCCATAAAGTCCAGTTGGCCGGCGCAGATCCGCAGCGTCTATCGCGACCCGCAACGCATGGTCGACACCTACTTCAAGCCGTATCCCGGTTACTACTTCACCGGCGATGGCGCGCGGCGCGATGAAGATGGCGATTACTGGATCACCGGACGCATCGACGATGTGATCAACGTGTCCGGCCACCGTATCGGCACCGCCGAAGTGGAAAGCGCCCTGGTGCTGCACGAGAGCATCGCCGAGGCCGCTGCTGTCGGTTACCCCCACGACATCAAGGGCCAGGGCATCTATGTCTTCGTCACGCCCATGAACGGCGTCGAAACCAACGATGAATTGAAGAAGGAATTGCTGGCCCTCGTCAGCCAGGAAATCGGCAGTTTCGCCAAACCGGATTTGATCCAGTGGGCGCCGGCCTTGCCGAAAACCCGCTCAGGCAAGATCATGCGGCGCATTCTGCGCAAGATCGCCTGCAACGAACTCGATAGCCTGGGCGACACTTCGACACTGGCCGATCCAAGCGTGGTACAAGGCTTGATCGATAAACGCCTGAATCAATAACGCACTGGCCTTTGTAGGAGCGAGCCTGCTCGCGATGAACTCAAGCGCGCCGCGTACATTCAGGAGAAACGCGTTACCGTTGAAGTCCATCGCGAGCAGGCTCGCTCCTACAGAAAATTACAGAGTGGCCATGGAATTCATCCGTACCCGCATCGAAACCCAGATCATGAGCCTGACCGGTTTGTCTTTGGGCAAACTCGACCTGGAAAACCCCAAGGGCGACCCCGGGCTGTTCGGGCCAGACTCGGTGAGCTGGCAAGTCCATGGCGATTTCAGCAGCATGCTGATCGGTGGCATCAGTGCCCTGATGCTGCAGGCCCTACACCCGCTGGCATTGGCCGGGGTCTGGGACCATTCGAACTTTCGTGAAGACATGCTCGGCCGCCTGCGCCGCACCGGGCAGTTCATCTCCGGCACCACCTTCGGCTCTCGACAGGATGCCGACTGGCTGATCGAAAAAGTCCGCACCATCCATTTGCAGATCACCGGTACAGCGCCGGACGGACGTGCCTACGCCGCCAGCGATCCCGAACTGCTGACGTGGGTGCATGTGGCGGAAGTCAGCAACTTCCTCGCCGCGCATTTGCGCTATCGCAACCCGCATCTTTCACCTGCCGACCAGGATCGCTATTACGCGGAAATCGCCCTGGTCGCCGAACGCCTGGGCGCCCGGGATGTGCCCCGCTCGCGGCAGGAAATTGCCGACTATCTTGAGCGTATGCGCCCTCAGTTGCTGT
The DNA here is from genome assembly GCF_019947335.1 of Pseudomonas sp. BF-R-24. Classification (NCBI taxonomy): domain Bacteria; kingdom Pseudomonadati; phylum Pseudomonadota; class Gammaproteobacteria; order Pseudomonadales; family Pseudomonadaceae; genus Pseudomonas; species Pseudomonas sp. BF-R-24. The sequence goes on along the minus strand of NZ_JAGYGG010000001.1, from coordinate 281,515 downwards.
GCGACGAACGCAGTCGGGAAGTCCTGCGCCTGTTGCTGAACGCCCCTTCCCCCAGTCGCTTGGCCAAGCCTTTCGGCGGCCTGATGATGCAGGCCGGGATCGACCTGCTGCCGGACTGGGCCAGCGACATGCTCGGCGTCAGCCAGAACCCGCTGCAACGCAAGCTGATCCGCGCCAGCGTCAATCGCAGTGCGCCGATGTTGCGCTGGGCGGTGCGTAATGGGTCGGTGCAGCGGGCCAAGCGGCGGATGGGGATTACTTAGAAAGAACAAAGTCAAAAGCTTCGCGAGCAAGCCCGCTCCCACACTGGATCTATGTCGATCGCAAGTTTTATGTTCACAGAAAATCCAATGTGGGAGCGGGCTTGCTCGCGAAGGCAGCGCCTCGGTCCCGCGCCAAAACTGTTAAACTCCCGCGCCCAATTCCCTCCTGCAAGGCGCCCAGCATGTCTTCCTTGAATCAGGCGCTGCGCGCCGCCCTCGATCAACGCCAGGACCTGCTTGCCGAACTGCACCTGCAAGGGACCGATTGCTATCGCCTGTTCCACGGTAGCCAGGAAGGCGCCGGTGGCCTGACCATCGACCGCTACGGCCCGCAGCTGCTGGTGCAAAGTTTCCACCAGGCGCTGGAGCGCGAGACGCTGCTGCAACTGCACGAAGCGATCAATCAACACCTGGGTTTTGAAACCCTGCTGGTCTACAACGACCGCTCCCGTGGCAACTCGCGCATCGATCGCGATGACATCGTCTACCGCGCCGACGAAGCCGCCCTGCAAGACCTGGTCGGCCACGAATGGGGCCTGAACTATCGGGTGCGCGGTCGCCATGCCGGACAGGACCCGCTGCTGTTCCTCGACCTGCGCAACACCCGCGGCTGGGTCAAGGATCACAGCAAGAACAAAAGCGTGCTGAACCTGTTTGCCTACACCTGTGGTGTCGGCCTCAGTGCCGCCGCCGGTGGCGCGCGTGAGGTGTGCAACCTGGACTTCGCCGAAGGCAACCTGGCGGTCGGTCGGGAGAACGGGCAGCTCAACCCGCAGTTGCCGACCATGGAATTTATCCAGTCCGACTACTTCCCGGCCATTCGCCAACTGGCCGGCCTGCCGATCAGCCAGCGCCGCGGGCAAAAACTTCCGAGCTATCAGCGCCTGGAACAGCGCCAGTACGATCTGGTGCTGCTGGACCCTCCGGCCTGGGCCAAGAGTGCATTTGGCACCGTCGACCTGCTGCGCGACTACCAGAGCCTGCTCAAACCGGCCTTGCTGGCCACCGCCGACAACGGCGTGCTGATCTGCTGCAACAACCTGGCGAAAGTCAGCATGGACGACTGGCGCGAACAGGTTTTGCGTTGTGCAGAGAAGGCCGGGCGGCCGGTGCGTGAATGGACCGTGATGAAACCGGGCGCCGATTTTCCGTCAATGGATCAACAGCCACCGCTGAAAACCCTGATCCTGCAGCTCTGACCGTCGTCGGAGAAATCTGAAAATTCATGAACAGGCCAATCACTTCGGAACCGGAAACGCGTGCCATACTCCAACGCACTCCGATTCAGACAGATGAAGCCTCACATGTACAAAGGATTGATTCGCGCCATCGGCGCCTTGTTGACTGCTCTGGCCCTCTACAGCTTGCTGGGTTTTCTGATTTTACCGGGTGTCGCGTTGCGCGTTGCCAACCAGCAACTGGCCAACTACGCCACTACACCCGCGACCATCCAGCGGATCGAATTCAATCCGTTCAGCCTTGAACTGACCCTTTGGGGCTTGAACATCGGCGAACCCGGCAAGGAGCAGGTCGGTTTCGAGCGCCTGTACGCCAATCTGCAATTCGACAGCCTGTGGACCAAGGCGGTGCACCTGTCTGATGTCGAACTGACCAAGCCCAAGACCGAAATCCTGTTCAGCAAGGACGGCAAACTCAATCTGCTCGGGCTGTTCAAACTGCCAGCGAGCGAACCCACGCCGGCCGACCCGGATGCCAAGCCGTTTCCACTGCGCATCGAGCGGATCAAACTGGCGGGCGGCGCCGTGCATTTTGAAGATGCCCGGCCCAGCGAGCCCATCGAGTTTCTCTACGACACACTCGATTTCGAACTGAAGAACCTCAGTACCCTGCCCGATGACAGCGCCGACATGACCCTGGTGGCCGTCGGCCCCAATGGCGGACAGATCGACTGGACCGGCAACTTCAGCCTGATCCCGATCGCCTCCGAAGGTAAGCTGAAAATCACTGACGGCAAGATGAAAGCCTTTTGGCCCTATGTGCGCGATGCCGTGCCACTGGATCTCGAAAACGGCGTCATGAGCATCAGCACCGACTACAAACTCAACCTGGCCAAGGAAACCGAGCTGCTACTGAGCAATGTAGCGGTCAGCATCGCCCCCTTCGCGATCAAGGCTCCGGATGGCCGGCCGCTGGTAAAGCTCGAGCGCCTGGACGTCAGCGAAACCACCGTGGACCTGGCCAAGCAGCAAGTGGTGGTGGGCAAGATCCGCAGCCACAAACTGGAAACCTGGGCCGCGCTGGAATCGGACGGCCAACTCGACTGGCAGAAACTGTTCGCCAGCCACCCGGCCAAACCCGCTGCCAAAGCCAAGGCGGATGCCGAACCGACCGGCACTCCGGCGGCGGCAGACTCACCGAAACCTGAACCGGCCGCGCCAGACAAACCCTGGCAAGTGCTGCTCAAGGATGTGCAACTGCGCGACTACAAGGTGCATCTGGCTGACCGCAGGGCACAACCCGCCGTCGCCCTGGAACTGAGTCCGCTGAACCTCGACCTGCAAAATTTCGACAGCCTCAACGGTTCCCCCTTTACCCTCAAGCTCGATACCGGTGTAGGCAAGCAAGGCAAGATCATGGCCGACGGCGAGGTCAACCTGGCCCCGGTCAGCGCCAGGCTGAAGGTACAGACCAAGGACATCGACCTGCGGGTTGCCCAGTCCTACATCACGCCGTTCATTCGCCTGGAACTGCGCAGCGGCATGCTCGGCAGCGATCTGGCGGTAGACCTGAAAAGCACCGAGCCCTTGGCCTTCGGCGTCACCGGCCGTGCCCAGGTCGATCAGTTGCATACCCTGGACACCTTGAAAACCCGCGACTTCCTCAAGTGGCAGCAGGTCGTGGTCGAAGGCCTGAACTATCAGCATGGGGACAGCCTGTCGATCGACAAGATCAACCTGTTCCAGCCCTATTCGCGTTTCATGATCAACGATGATCGCACCACCAACATCGATGACCTGCTGATTCCACAGCCAGCGGATTCCGGGGCAAAACCGGCGGCAAACAAACCGGCCAGCAACGAAAAACCGCTGGGTATCCACATCGGCGGCATTTTCATCAATGACGGTTCGGCCAACTTCGCCGACTTCAGCCTGACCCCGAACTTCGCCACCGCCATCCAGCAACTCAACGGGCAGATCGGCACCATCGACAGCCGCCGGCCGAAACCGGCCAGTGTCGACGTCAAGGGCAAGGTCGATCGCTACGCACCGGTGACCATCAAGGGTTCGGTTAATCCGTTCGACCCGATGGCCAGCCTCGACATCGCCACCAGCTTCAAACGCGTGGAACTGACCACGCTGACGCCCTACTCCGGCAAGTTCGCCGGCTACCGTATCCGCAAGGGCCGGCTCAATCTCGACCTGCACTACCAGATCACCAAGGGTCAGCTCAAAGCTGAAAACAAAGTGGTGGTCGAACAACTGCAACTGGGTGAAAAAGTCGACAGCCCGGATGCCGTGAGCCTGCCACTGAAACTGGCCATTGCCTTGCTCAAGGACGTCGACGGCAAGATCTCCATCGAACTGCCGGTCACTGGCGACCTGAACAACCCTCAGTTCAGCGTCATGCCGATTATCTGGCAGACCCTGCGCAACCTGATCGTCAAGGCCGCGGCAGCACCGTTCAAACTCATTGGCGGCTTGGTCAACGGTGGTGGTTCGGAAGACCTGGGCAGCGTTTCATTCGCAGCCGGTTCCAGCGAATTGAGCAAGGACGCCGAAGGCGCCCTAGACAAACTGTCCAAGGCGCTCAAGGAACGCCCGGCCCTGCGCCTGGAAATCGAAGGCACCGCCGCCCAGAGCAGCGATGGCCCGCTGATCGCCGAACAACGCCTGGAGCGTGAATACCAGTACAACTACTACAAAATGCTCCAGCGCCGCGGTGACAAGGTCCCGGCCCAGGCTTCGTTGCTGGAAGTGCCGGACGGAGAAAAGGGCCCGCTGCTCGAAGGTATCTACCGCACCCGCCTGAAAACCCAGCCCCCTGCCGAATGGAAGGACCTGGGCAAGGAAGAACGCACCGCGAAAATGCGTGCCGAGGTGATCAAGTTCTGGAGTGCCAGCGACGTACTGTTGCGTCAACTGGGCCAGGAACGCGCCAGCAGCATCAAGGATTATCTGGTCGACAAGGCCCAGTTGGAAGATGACCGGGTGTACTTCATCGATGCCAATCTGGGCGAGGCGCAAAGCGACGGCCGCGTGGTGACGCCGATGCATCTGGATGCCGAGTGATGCATCGGCAGCTGGCAGGCCTGGCTCTGGCGCTCTCCGTCAGTCAGGCCTGGGCGGCCGATACCCTGCGCTGTGGCAGCCAGTTGATCAGCGTCGGCGATCGCTCGAGTGAGGTCGTGCAGAAATGCGGTGAGCCGGTCAGCCGCGACTTGCTGGGGTACAAGCGCAGTGCCGATCGACGCGAGGAGTTTCAGGTCGAGGAGTGGACCTACGGACCGAATGGCGGGATGTATCAATACTTGCGGTTCGAAGGTAATCGGCTGAAACAGATCACCAGTAAACGCGGCAATTGATTAGCACTATCCAATGTGGGAGCGGGCTTGCTCGCGAAGGCGATAGATCAGTCAACTTATTGGTTGAATGACACACCGCTTTCGCGAGCAAGCCCGCTCCCACATTGGGTTTTCAGCGTTACATATAGAACAGGCCCCGGCAATAAATGCACGGGGCCTGTGACGGCCACATCCTTATGGCCTTTCGCATGAACACTCAGGTTGCAACAGACGTATGACTCTGCCCGTCTGTCGCGCCTTCTCCCGGTCCAGGCGAGAAGCCTTGCCTTACTCGGCTTTGAGGCCGTCAGCGGAGACCGCCTTGACGCCTTTGATTTTCTTGGTGATGGCCACAGCCGCTTCTTTTTGCGAATCGGTCACGGCGGTGGTCGACGACAGCGATACCACGCCTTTTTTGGTTTCAACTTTGATGTCGCTACCTGGAATGCCTTTTTCAGTCATCAGGTCAGCCTTGACTTTGGTGGTGATCCAGGTATCGGAAGTATCTTCTTTCACTTCGGTCATTTCACCGGCAGCCAGCACCATTGGCGACTGGGTTGCCTGGGTGGTTTGAGCAAACGCGGCGTTGGCCATGGTCAGGGTCAGCGCGGTAGCAGCAGCGGCAGTGATAGCGAACTTCTTCATACGAGTAACTCCTGTTTTTCGGAAAGTCTGCCGGATGTCTTGTCGGCAGGGTTACCAAGGGTATTGCGAACGCTGTGCCAACTTTGAAACAAAGATAAAAACCTTACAAATCAAAAAGTTATGAAATCAGCCAATTTTCGGAATCATGCAAAATGCACGAGAAGCAGAAACACTGCATGCAAGTTGCGGGTTTATGGAAAGTTCCTAAGATGCTGAAATTTCTGAGCTTTATCTGCAACATTTGACGACGGGTCGACAAACAGGAAAATCCCCGCAAAAGCGGGGACTTGATTCAGCAATTCATGCCGCAGAACCGGAACACCCTTTAGGCAAGTAGTCCTCGGTAACGCTGCTCTTGCATGACCAGCCTTTGGCTTCGTCCCGTGTCAGGGTGACGGTTTTGCCCTGGACCACCCCCGGGGCATTGTGCAACGTACAAACGATTGATCCCGCCCCCGGCGTTGTAGCCGTCACAGACAGGGCGCAATGGTTGGTCGATGTCTTGCCAGCGGGCGCCACGTTGGCAATTGTCGGCGTTTCCCCTTGGCTGATCACATCCTCGAACGGCACCTTCATTGCAGTCAGCTCGGCCATCGCCGCCGTGACCTTGGCCCGCGCCTGGTACTTGGAATACATCGGCAGGCCCAGTGTTGCCAAGATCCCGATGATCGCTACCACGACGAGCAACTCGATCAGGGTAAAACCTTTCTGATAGTTCATGTACAAGCTCCATGCATGAGTCGAAGGCTCATGACCTGCCCCATGGCAGCACAGCCTGTGCCAAGGCCAGAAGCCCCTGTTGGCCGGGGGCGTGGTGTTCGCAAAGCCCTTACTTACTACCAAGATCAGTACTATCTGACGTTTTTTGTCACATCACCCTTGCGGGTTTGGCCCCATCCTTTGACTAGGCTATAAGAGCAATTCAATCGGAATACCCAGGACTGAACATGGCGGTCAAGGCAGCGAAAATCAGCGTGTATGCATGGGAAGGCATCGACCGCAAAGGCACAAAAGTGACCGGCGAACTCAGCGCTCAAAACCCGGCGCTGATCAAGGCGAAACTGCGCAAGCAAGGCATCAGTCCGGGCAAGGTTCGCAAAAAAAACCATTCGGTTTTCAGCATGGGCAAGCGTATCAAGGCCCAGGACATTGCCCTGTTCACCCGGCAAATGGCGACGATGATGAAGGCCGGCGTGCCGTTGTTGCAGTCCTTCGACATTATCGGCGAGGGCTTCGACAATCCCGCCATGCGCAAGCTGGTGGACGAACTGAAACAGGAAGTTGCGGCAGGCAGCAGTTTCGCCGCCGCCCTGCGCAAGAAGCCCCGGTATTTCGATGAGCTGTACTGCAATCTGGTGGATGCCGGCGAGCAGGCCGGTGCCCTCGACACCCTTTTGGAGCGGGTCGCGACCTACAAGGAAAAAAGCGAAAGCCTCAAGGCCCGGATCAGGAAAGCCATGACCTACCCGCTGGTGGTGGTGTTTGTCGCGACGATTGTCACCGGGATCCTGCTGGTCAATGTCGTGCCGCAGTTCGAATCGGTGTTCAAAGGCTTTGGCGCCGAACTGCCGGCCTTCACCGTGATGGTCATTGGCCTGTCGCAATTCATGCAGGCCTGGTGGTGGGTGGTCCTTGGCACGCTGATCACGATGACCTTCGGCGTACGCCACGCCCTCAGGACATCCCCGGCCTTGCGTGACCGGATGGACACCTGGCTGCTGAAACTGCCGCTGGTGGGCACCCTGATGCACAAGTCCGCCGTGGCCCGGTTCGCCCGTACTTTGTCGACCACTTTCGCTGCCGGCGTGCCGCTGGTGGAGGCCCTGGAATCAGTGGCCGGTGCGACCGGCAATAGCGTGTTCAAGCGCGCGGTATTGCGCATCCGGCAGGACATCTCGACCGGCATGCAATTGCATTTCGCCATGCGCACCTGCGGCGTCTTTCCGAACATGGCGATACAAATGACTGCAATTGGTGAAGAGTCCGGCACCCTGGACGCTATGCTCGACAAAGTCGCGGGGTTCTACGAAGACAACGTCGATAACATGGTCGATAACCTCACCAGCCTGATGGAGCCGTTCATCATGGTGGTGCTGGGTGTTATCGTCGGTGGACTGGTAGTTGCCATGTACCTGCCCATCTTCCAACTTGGCTCAGCGATCTGACATGCCCTTGAATGACATTCTGATTCACTCTGCGCTGGCCTTTGTCCTTCTCGCAGGCATCACCGGCCTGCTGGTCGGCAGCTTCCTCAATGTCGTGATCTGGCGCCTGCCGAAAATGCTCGAACGCGACTGGCGTGAGCAGGCCCATGACATTCTCGGGCTGCCAGGCGAAACGCCGCTGCCGACCTACAACCTGTTGCTGCCCCACTCCCAGTGCCCGAACTGCGGTCACCGAATCCGCGCCTGGGAAAACATCCCGCTGCTCAGCTATGTGTTTTTGCGCGGCCGCTGCTCAGCCTGTGCGGCCGCGATCAGCCCGCGCTATCCGTTGACCGAACTGGCCTGCGGCCTGTTGTCGGCATTTGTTGCCTGGCACTTCGGCTTCGGTTGGCCCGCCTGCCTGATGCTGGTCCTGAGCTGGGGTTTGCTGGCGATGAGCCTGATCGACGCCGAGCATCAGATATTGCCGGACGTGCTGGTGCTGCCGTTGATATGGCTGGGGTTGATCGTCAACAGTTTCGGCCTGTTCGTGTCGTTGCACGAGGCGCTTTGGGGGGCGATAGCCGGCTACAGCCTGCTGTGGTCGGTGTTCTGGCTGTTCAAGCTGATCACGGGCAAGGACGGCATGGGCTACGGTGATTTCAAGTTGCTGGCGATGCTGGGCGCCTGGGGTGGCTGGCAGATTTTGCCGCTGACCATCCTGCTGTCCTCGCTGGTGGGGGCCATTATCGGGCTGATGCTGCTGCGCTGGCGCAATGCAAAAACCTCGACGCCGATCCCTTTCGGTCCCTATCTGGCCATTGCCGGCTGGATTGCGTTGCTCTGGGGTGGTCAAATAACCGACCTCTATTGGCAGTTTGTCGGTTTTAAATGAATAGCCCTGTGGAAAAACCCTGGATTCTCGGCCTGACCGGCGGCATCGGCAGCGGCAAAAGTGCGGCCGCCCAACACTTCATCGATCTGGGCGTGCATGTGGTCGACGCCGATCACGCCGCTCGCTGGGTCGTTGAACCCGGCCGCCCGGCACTGGCACAAATCGCCGAACACTTCGGCACCGGCGTGTTGCAGGCCGACGGGCAACTGGACCGCGCCGCGCTACGCAAATTGATCTTCGAAGTGCCAGAAGAACGCCGCTGGCTGGAGGCCCTCCTGCATCCGCTGATCGGCGAAGAAATCGCTCACCACCTGGCGCTGGCAAAATCGCCTTATGCGATTCTGGTTTCGCCGCTGCTGATCGAGTCCGGGCAATACGCCATGACCCAACGGGTGCTGGTGATCGATGCCCCCGAACAATTGCAGATCGAACGTACCCTGCAACGTGACCAGACCAGCGAGCAGCAGGTCCAGGCGATCCTCAAGGCCCAGTCCAGTCGCCAGGATCGCGTGAGCCATGCCGACGACGTCGTGGTCAACGACCGCGACCTTGCCTGGCTGCACAGCGAGGTCGAACGCCTGCATCATTTTTATCTTTCTTTGCGTGGAGGCCAGTCATGAGCCAACCAACAACCGTCGAATGCCCAACCTGTGGCGCCCCCGTGGAATGGACCGCCGAGAGCAAATTCCGGCCATTCTGCTCCGACCGCTGCAAACTGATCGACCTGGGTGCCTGGGCGTCCGAAGAACACAAGATTCCAGTGGCTCCCGATGCCGAGGACGAGATGTTCAGCGGTGACTTCGACCCGCGCCATTGATCCATCGAGTGGGCGATTCCAGGTTTTGATGCGGATCAGGACTTGGGGTCGTCGTCCTTCCAGGGAGCCGAGAGGTAGCGTGTGCGGTTGAACGTCTCAAGCCACTCCGGACAAAACACGACCAACGCACTGACGATCATGCCGTTGATAAACGCTTCGGGAAAAATGATCAGCCATAGATATCCGACAAAATCTTCCAGCCAGTACGGCATGGCAAAACGCTCGTCGAACCATAACAACCAAAGCGCCAGCAGCAAACACAGCAACGCCGACAGCGCGGCGGCAAAAAATCCGGAAACGAAGATATACACGAAGGGATTTCGTGGCTGCGCCCTCTCCACCAGAATGGCGCAGCACTCGGTGACCAGCACCGGCAACGCAATCAACAGCGCGCCATTGACCCCGACCGCCGCCAGGTCCTGTCGGCCGAGCAACACCAGCCCCGTTTGCGCCACCAGGCCACCCACCAGCGCCAGCGGCCAGTCCAGCAGTAGCGTCACTGCGGTCATGCCGATGAAGTGGTAAGACACCCCGGTATCAAAGTCGCGCCGCACCAGCCACAACAGAAACAGCGCAAACACCGTTCCAAACAGCAGATGCTGACGACGGCTGTCGGTGAACAGTTCAACCCACGGCGCGCGACAGATCGCCCAGATCAACACCGGCACATAGATCAGCCAGCCGACCGCAAGGGTTTGCGATGACAGCAACTCTGCACCGATCATGGCTACGTGCGCCTCCCAGGCGAAGAACAACAGGCACTCAGTCTACACCGCCGCCCGCATGCCCTTCGACTTCAAGCCCAATGCCGCGGATCGTTCATCACCGCGTCATGTTCGGCGAACAGCTTCGGTAGCTCAGACTTGAGAAAGTCCACCCAGGTGCGGACCTTGGCATCGAGAAAGCGTCGCGAAGGATACAGCGCATACACATTGCGTTCGCGCAGACGCCATGCAGGTAACACACGCAGCAAAGTACCGTCGCTCAAGGGCCGCGTCGCGGTGTAGAACGGCAGCAGGCTGATGCCCATGCCCGCCTCCGAAGCCTTGACCATCGACTCGGCAACATTGCACTGAAAGGTCTTGGCCGGGCTGACGGCGTGCTCGCCGTCCTGGTCCTGGAAAAGCCATTGATCGCCGTACAGCGGGTCGAGCATGCGCAGGCATTGATGATCGCTCAGCGCCAGCGGCTGCTGCGGCACACCCCGGCGTCGCAGATAGGCCGGGGAGGCACAGGGCACGCTGTAAATCTGCCCGATGGCTTGCGCAACCATTTGCGAATCGGCAAGTTCCGGAGCGATCGAAATCACCACATCGTGCCCCTCCTCCAGCGGATCGGGATTGCGCTGCGACAAGGTCAGCTCGAACACTACATCGGGATAAAGCTCGCTGTAGCAGGCGATCAACGGCGTGAGCAGCACACCCAGGCCGTTCATGCTGTGCACCCGCAGGCGTCCGGCCGGATTGATATGAGCGCCACGGGCCTCGGCCGTCGCCTCATCCATGGCTTCGACGATTTGCCGGCTGCGCAGCAGGAAGCGCTCGCCGGCATCGGTCAGGCTCAAGCGCCGCGTGGTGCGTTGCAGCAGTCGCGCCTGAACATGCTCCTCCAGATCCGCCACCAATCGGGATACCTGCGCGGTCGACAGATCCAGCGCATCGGCAGCCCCGGTGAAACTGGCGCAGTCCACCACCCGGATGAATACGCGCAAGTTGTTAAGCACATCCATAAGCCCCCCTCGGGCGATGACTGTTACGTTTTATGTAAGGCTGCATCCGCCGTTCGCCCCTTTATCCGTCGGTGGCAAAGACTAAAATTCAGACATCAAAACCGACACGGAGCACGCCAACATGAAAACGTTGATCAGCCTGTTGCTGACCGTCATCGCCACCTCGGCCATGGCCGCTGACAACGAACCCCTCGCAGTCCTGTACAACCCGGCGCAGCCACTGGACATCGCCAGCGTGGTTTCTGTGTCGAACACCGCGACAGCGTGCGGGGTCGTACCGGCGACCATGGTGTATGTCGATCATCAAGGCCAGACCCACCGTGTGACCTACAACGTCATGGGTGATTGCACCAGCAACCTGTGATCACCGGGCTCACAGCAAGGTCCACGTGTAGCTGAGGATCAAGCGGTTCTCGTCGATATCACTGCGGTAGTTTGAACGCGCCATCGCATTGCGCACGCGAATGCCCAAACCTTTGAGGCTGCCGCTCTGCAACACATAGCCGATGTCCAGGTCACGTTCGCGATCCTTGCCCTCATAGCCCTTGCCGGTATCGACATTGTTGCCGCTGATGTAGCGCACGGTACTGGTCAGCCCCGGTACGCCGAGCGCCGCGAAGTCGTAGTCGTAACGCGCCTGCCAGGAACGCTCATCGGTGAAGGCGAACTCGTAGGTCGGCACCTCGTTGCCCAGTGGCGAGATGTTGGCAAATACCCGTGGAAATGCACTGTCGCCGAACATGCCCTGATAGCCGACGTAAAACGTATGACCGCCACGCTTGGCCGACAGCAGCGAGAAGAACGCCTGGTTGTCGATGTTGCCCAGCAGTTTTTTGCCGTCCTCGCGCGAATCGTAGTAACCGAGGTTGGCGCCGAGGATCCAGTCGCCCACCGGCTCACTGTGCTTTAAACCCAGAAAACGCTGGTTGTAGATATCTTCCAGTTGCCCGTACCAGGTACTGGCCGAGCTGCGCTTGTCGTTGAAGACATAGTCAGCGCCGGCAAAATTGAAACCGTCACTGCTGACCTGACGCTGCGGCACGTGACCCAGCATCGCTTGCATCTTTTCGTCGCCAGCTTCGTTGCGCAGGCTGGTTGAACTCAAGTGACCACCCTGCACAGTCAGGCCATTGATCTCATTGGAGGTAATGCTTGCGCCCTGATAACTCGGTGGCAGCAGGCGAATATCGCTGAATGCCAACACCGGCAGGTTGGGTTGCAACTCGCCGACCTTCAGCTCGGTTTTGGAGTAGCGCATCTTCAACGCGCCTTCCAGACGGCTGTAGTTGTCTGCCGCGCGGCCGTCGTCCTGCACCGGCAACAAACCGGTATTGGTCCGGTCCGGAGCGCTGTCGAGCTTGAGACCGAGCAAGCCGATGACGTCCACCCCAAACCCGACGGTGCCTTGGGTGTATCCTGACTTCACGTTGAGGATGAAACCCTGGGCCCACTCTTCAGCCTTCGATTGCTGGTTGGCGCCGACGATGTCGGAATAGTCGCGGCTGAAGTAGTAATTGCGCGCCTGCAACGTTGCGCTGGTGTCTTCGATAAAGCCGGTTTCAGCTGCCATCGCACCGGTGGAAAAACCCGAGACGACAGCCAGGGACAACGCCGAACCGGTTGTTGGGAGAATCTGTTTCATCGTTTTTCTCTTATTGTTATTGATCGACTGATTGAAGGACTTCAGTTGCAGTGGATTTGCGAAGGGGAACGGGACGACGAGCGCCCAACAGCACATGGGTGACCATGCCGAAAATCAGCCCCCAGAACGCCGCGGACAACCCGAACAACGACATGCCCGAAGCCGTGACCAGAAAGGTCACCAGCGCGGCTTCGCGATCGCTTGGTACTGCCATCGCGCCGGTCAACGCGCCGGCAATGGCGGCGAACAAGGCCAGCCCGGCCAGCGCCGCGATCAACTCTTTGGGGAACGCTGAAAACAGCGAGACCAGCGTCGCGCCGAAGATCCCCAACAGCAGGTAACACAGGCCGCCAACGACCCCGGCCACGTAGCGCTTGCGAGGATCTTCGTGGGCTTCGCGACCCGTGCAGATCGCCGCGGTGATCGCCGCCAGATTCAGTCCATGGCAACCAAACGGCGCCAGCAATGCCGTGCCCAGCGCGCTACTGGCGATGATCGGGCTCGCTGGCGTCGGATAGCCACTGGCGCGCAGCACCGCCATGCCGGGTACGAACTGACCGGTCAGCGCCACCATCACCAGCGGCAAGGCGATGTTCAGGATCGCGCCCAGGCTGAACTCGGGCGTGATCCATACCGGCGTGGCCAGGCCGATCACCAGCGCGTCACGATGCAAATCACCGGTGAACGCGGCAATCGAACAGCCCATCAGCAGCACCATCATCACCGCATAACGCGGCATCACACGCTTGCAGATCAGGTAGCAGGCAAACATCGCCAGGACCAGCAACGGCTTGCGCTGCATCGACACGAACAAGCCAGTGCCGAAACTGAACAGGATCCCCGCCAGCATCGCCGCCGCGATGGCGGCGGGCAGTTTGCTGATGATCCGGTCGAAAGCGCCCGAGATGCCAACCACGAAAATGATCAGGCTGCTGACCAGATACGCCCCCACCGCCTCTGCCATGGAGATGTCCGGCAACAGCGTCACCAGCAACGCCGAGCCCGGCGCCGACCAGGCGATGATCACCGGAACGCGGTAGCGCAGGCTCAAACCGATACCGAGCACGGCACTGCCAATGGAGATCGCCCAGATCCAGGACGACAACACTTCCCGCGAAAGATGTGCCGCTTCTGCCGCCTGAAAGATGATCACCAACGGGCCGGCGTAGGAAATCACCGTGGCAATGAATCCAGACACGGCGGCTGACAACGAGAAGTCCTGGAAAAACGCTTTCATGATTCAGGCACCGGTCGCTGACAACGCTGGGTTGACGCCCGCAGCGCTGCGTCGGCTGCTGATGGCGAACACGGTCATGGCCAGGGCAGCCACCGCACCGGGCAGGGCAAACGCCATGAAGTTCAGTTGCAGGGGCAAGCTGATCCCGAGCAAGGCACCACCCAGCAGCGGACCGACGATGGCCCCGTTGCGCCCAATGCCCGATGCCCAGCCCAGACCGGTAGAACGAATCGTCATGGAATAGAACTGCGCGGCGCAGGCGTACAAAAGAATCTGCGAGCCAATGGTGGTGGCACCCGCAATGGCGATCAGCAGGTACAACACCGGCATCGGGCTGTTGAAGCCCAACAGCGTGATCGACACCGCCGCCATGGCGAAAAACACCGCCAGCACTTTCGGCAGATTGAGTTTGTCGCCCAGCACCCCGCCACCGACCGCGCCGAAGATAGCCCCGAAGTTCAACACCAGCAGGAACGACAGGCTCGAACCCAGACTGTAACCGGCGTTGGCCATCAGTTTCGGCAGCCAGGAACTCAGCGCGTACACCATCAACAGGCAGCAGAAAAACGCCAGCCACAGCATCAGCGTGCGCAGCGCACGGCCTTCACGGAACAACTGCAACACCGGGGTGCCCGTGCCTTTCACTTCGGCCATGTGCAATTGATCAGAGGTTTGCGCGACGTAGGCCGGATCGATGCGCTGAAGAATATTGCGCGCCTCTTCATTACGCCCCTGACGCAACATGAAGCCCACCGATTCGGGCAGGAAATACATGATCAGCGGCAACAACAGCAACGGCAGGACCGCCACGTAAAACACCGACTGCCAGCCGAAACTCGGGATCAGCACAATGCCCAGTCCGGCGGACAGCATGCCGCCCACCGAGTAACCGCTGAACATGATCGCGACCAGAGTGCTGCGGATTTTTTTCGGCGCGTACTCGTTCATCAGTGCCACGACGTTAGGCATCACGCCGCCAATGCCGAGCCCGGCAATGAAGCGACAGAGGCCGAACTCGGTGGGGTTTCGGGCGAAACCATTGAGCACGGTGAAGCCACTGAAGAGCATCACGCAGATCGTGATGGCTTTTTTGCGACCGATCCTGTCCGACAGCGGACCGAAGAACAGCGCACCGAACATCATGCCGAACAGTGCATAACTGCCCAGTGCACCGGCTTGCAGAGGACTGAGCGCCCACTCTTTCATCAGCATCGGCAAGACCACGCCGTAGATCACCAGATCGTAACCGTCGAAGATGATGATCAGGGCACACCAGAACAGCACCATCCAGTGAAAGCGGTTGAAACGAGCGTTGTCGATAACCTCATGTACGTCGATCTTGCGCATGGCATATATCTCTTGTTGTTGTTTTTTTAGAGCGGCGGTAACACGGCTTACGTCCGTACAGCCGAGGGTAGAGCCGCCCGATACGTGGCAATATCCAGTGCGCGCAGATCACTATCCATTTTGTGCAGGGCCCTGAAACGGGCATGGAAGCGGGAGGCATTGACCCTCTCCGACAAATTGTCTTCTTTGCGATCACATTTGAACGCTAAGCTTGGGCCTATGGATGACTCAGATTACTTACGCCTGCTGACCATCGCGGCCGAGCAAGCCAATGCGTTCCTGTCCAATGCCCGCAAGTGGGAGCGTGAGCGTTGGGTCTGCCAGCGCCTGCTGCAAGGCTTGAACATTCCCTATCGCGCCGATGAGTTCGCCCCCGCCGGGGAGCCGCCGGATGTATTGTTTCGCGATGCCAGTTTCGAGGTGTTCTTCGTGCTCGACGAGGGCCGGCGCCTCAACGATGAATGGCGCGACGAACTGCAGCGCCGACGCAGCGCGTTTTCCCTGAGCCAACTGGTGCGCCGCGAGGCCAAGCCACGACGTATCCCCGCCAACGAGTTCTTGCTGCGATTGGCGCCGACCTTGCGCAAAAAAGCGCACAACTACAAAGAGCGCGGCATGGATCTGGGTGAACTGGACATCATTGCCTTCGCCAGCCTCAAACGCGAAGTACTGGACCTCAACAGCCATTTCCCGCCGCCGACCGAATACCTGCGCCAGGGCTGGCGCTCGCTGTCATTGGTTGGGCCGACATTCGCCCGCGTGCTGTTCGCTCACCCGGATGCGCCGGACTTCTTGCGCAGCAACCTGGGGCGCAGCATTGTGTTCGACGTCGGGATCAGTCTGTGAGCCCGCTGCAGGAGCTGATCGCCGAGGTGCCACAACAGGGTCGTGTACGCTGGATCGGCGTGCGCCCGCAATCACGTTCGGCGATGCTTGAACTCGATGCCGTGGAAGCGCGCCTGGAGGCCGGCCTGACCGGCGACCACGCCCGCCCCGGCGTGCGCAATGCGCGGCAGGTCACGCTGATTCAGTGGGAGCACCTGGCGGTGATCAGTTCACTGATGGGGCGAGCACAGGATCATCCGGTCCGGCCTGAAGATCTGCGACGCAATCTCGTTATCAGTGGCATCAATCTGTTCAGCCTCAAGGGCCGCCGCTTCCGGATCGGCCAGGCAACGTTCGAAACCACCGGCTGGTGCCAGCCCTGCGCGCGCCTGGAAAGCAACCTGGGCATCGGCACCTTTCAGGCCGTGCGCGGACATGGCGGAATCACTGCCCGGGTGTTACAAAGTGGCATCATTCGCCTGGACGACATCGTTAGCGTCGAACCCATTCCGGACAGCGGCTATGCTGCGTTCAACCCTGGGTAAAAACACTGTAGCTTCTACACATTCAGCAACGTCTACTCCTGACGAGGCCCGATATGACCAGCCGCCTGAACCCCGACGACCAAAAGCATGTCGAAGAGTACCTGCAGTTGTCCCAGCACCAAGTCGAGCGCCGGCCTTTCCGGCCGTGGATGCTCCTTGTACTGGTATTGGCAGTGACCATTGGTCTGGGCCTGTTGAGCCGACTTATCAGTTACCTGACGCTATGAGCTGCCTTGCGCTCGCTCGGGTAATTGCACCGATTTCTTTTAGCCTTGCGAGTTATCCTTATGTCCCATCGTATTGTCATTGTCGGCGGCGGCGCCGGCGGTCTGGAGTTGGCTACCCGTCTGGGTAAGACTCTGGGCAAGCGCGGTACGGCCAGCGTGATGCTGGTCGACGCGAACCTGACCCACATCTGGAAACCGTTGTTGCACGAAGTGGCGGCCGGTTCCCTGAACTCTTCCGAAGACGAACTCAACTATGTCGCCCAGGCCAAATGGAACCACTTCGAGTTCCAGCTGGGCCGCATGAGCGGGCTCGATCGCGCGAAGAAGAAAATCCAGCTGGCCGCCACCTACGACGAAGCCGGTCTGGAGCTGGTGCCGGCCCGCGAAGTGCCTTACGACTCGCTGGTGATTTCCGTCGGCAGTACCACCAACGATTTCGGCACCCAGGGCGCGGCGCAACACTGCCTGTTCCTCGACACCCGCAAACAGGCCGAGCGTTTCCACCAGCAACTGCTCAATCACTATTTGCGCGCGCACGCCGGTCAGACCGACACGATCGAGCAAATCAGCGTGGCCATCGTCGGCGCCGGTGCCACCGGGGTCGAACTGGCCGCCGAACTGCACAACGCCGCCCACGAATTGGCAGCCTATGGCCTGGACCGGATCAAACCGGAAAACATGCACATCACCCTGATCGAAGCCGGTCCACGGGTGCTGCCGGCGCTGCCGGAGCGCATTGGCGGGCCTGTGCATAAAACCCTGGAGAAACTCGGGGTCAACGTCATGACCAATGCCGCTGTCAGCGAAGTGACGGCCGACAGCCTGATCACCGCCGACGGCAACGAAATCAAGGCCAGCCTGAAAGTCTGGGCCGCGGGGATTCGCGCACCGGGTTTCCTCAAGGACATCGATGGCCTGGAAACCAACCGCATCAATCAGCTGCAAGTGCTGCCGACCCTGCAAACCACCCGCGACGAAAACATCTTCGCGTTCGGTGATTGCGCCGCCTGCCCGCAACCGGGTAGCGACCGCAATGTGCCGCCACGCGCCCAGGCCGCTCACCAACAGGCTTCGCTGCTGGCCAAATCGTTGAAACTGCGCATCGAAGGCAAGGCGTTGCCGGAGTACAAGTACACCGACTACGGCTCGCTGATCTCGCTGTCGCGTTTTTCGGCTGTGGGTAACTTGATGGGCAACCTCACCGGCAGCGTGATGCTCGAAGGCTGGCTGGCGCGGATGTTCTACGTGTCGCTGTACCGCATGCACCAGATGGCGCTGTACGGACCGTTCCGCACGGCGATGCTGATGCTCGGCAGCAAGATCGGACGTGGCACCGAGCCGCGCCTGAAGTTGCACTAAAACACCCCCTTGTGGGAGCGGGCTTGCTCGCGAAGAGGCCATGTCATTCAGCATTTATGTCGACTGACACATTGCCTTCGCGAGCAAGCCCGCTCCCACATTGGTTTTGCGGCGTTCTTGAGTTTCCTGCGGACAAAAAAAATCCCCGTATCTTTCGATACGAGGATTTTTAATATGGTCGGGGTAAGGGGATTCGAACTCCTGACATCCTGCTCCCAAAGCAGGCGCGCTACCGGACTGCGCTATACCCCGGTAAAAAAAAGGCACCTTTGAAGGCGCCTTCTTCGATCAGTGCTTTTGGCCTCTGATCTTAAGATTCGATTCCAGCGCTAACTGGTTTCAAAAATGGTGGGTCGTGTGGGATTCGAACCTACGACCAATTGGTTAAAAGCCAACTGCTCTACCAACTGAGCTAACGACCCAAAAATGGTCGGGGTAAGGGGATTCGAACTCCTGACATCCTGCTCCCAAAGCAGGCGCGCTACCGGACTGCGCTATACCCCGGTTTGAAATTGGCTCCGTGACCAGGACTCGAACCTGGGACCCAATGATTAACAGTCATTTGCTCTACCGACTGAGCTATCACGGAACTACACATTTCAATTTACAACTTTGAAGCTTTACTGCGTTCTCTTCAACCCGTTCGCATCGCTGCGTTCGTGTGTCTGAGGCGCGCTATTCTACAATCTTCAGCACCTCTGTCAACCCCCTAAATTGCTTTCAAGTTAATGATTTGCAACTTATTTTGGATTCCTGCTTGGGGAGCGGAAACCCTGGCGGGTGACTTACTGCGGGGCGCACTTTACAAGCCTTTTCCTTTGAGTTCAACAGCCTAACGAAAAAAAGGCCTCGCAATGCGAGGCCTTTTCAATTTTGTTGCCGATCTGGATCAGACGAAGACGATTTCGTCGTTTTCCACCACACCATGAGCCGTGTCGCCCGGCATGAATCGACCGGACAGGATCAACTGCGCCAGCGGGTTCTCGATCCAGCGCTGGATAGCGCGCTTGAGCGGCCGTGCGCCATATACCGGGTCGTAACCGACCGCGATCAGCTTGTCCATGGCTTCAGGGCTGAGTTCAAGCTTCAGCTCACGCTCGGTCAGGCGGCTGCGCAGACGGCCCAGCTGGATCTCGGTAATGCCGGCGATCTGATCCCGCGCCAACGGCTCGAAGATCACCACTTCGTCGACCCGGTTGATGAACTCCGGCCGGAAGTGGCTGGAAATCGCATCCATCACCGCCGCGCGCTGCGCCTCACGGTCACCGACCAGTTCCTGAATCTGTACCGACCCCAGGTTGGAGGTCATGACAATCACGGTATTCTTGAAGTCCACCGTGCGGCCATGGCTGTCGGTCAGACGACCATCCTCGAGCACTTGCAGCAAGATGTTGAACACATCCGGGTGCGCCTTCTCGACTTCGTCCATGAGGATCACCGAATACGGCTTGCGACGAACGGCCTCGGTCAGGTAACCGCCCTCTTCATACCCCACATAGCCTGGTGGCGCACCGATCAAGCGAGCCACGGAGTGTTTCTCCATGAACTCGGACATGTCGATCCGCACCATCGCCTCTTCAGTATCAAAGAGGAATTCGGCCAGGGCCTTGCACAGCTCGGTTTTACCGACACCGGTCGGGCCGAGGAACATGAACGAGCCGCTTGGCCGGTTCGGGTCGGACAACCCGGCGCGGGAACGCCGCACCGCATTGGAAACCGCAACGACCGCTTCGTCCTGGCCGATCACACGCTGGTGCAACAGGCTTTCCATCTTCATCAGTTTTTCGCGCTCGCCTTCGAGCATTTTCGACACTGGAATACCGGTCCACTTCGAAACGACTTCGGCGATCTCTTCCTCAGTCACCTTACTGCGCAGCAGCTGGTTTTCGGGTTTGCCATGCTGGTCGACCATTTGCAGGCTGCGTTCCAGGTCCGGGATCACGCCGTACTGCAACTCCGCCATGCGGTTCAGGTCGCCTTTGCGGCGGGCCGTTTCCAGCTCCTGACGGGACTGCTCGATTTTCTGCTGGATCTGCGCAGAACCCTGGACTTCGGCTTTTTCCGAGTTCCAGATTTCTTCGAGATCCGAGTACTCACGCTCTAGACGTGCGATTTCTTCCTGCAATTTTTCCAGACGCTTCTTCGCCGCGTCGTCGCTTTCTTTCTTCAGCGCCTGGGATTCCACCTTCAACTGAATCAGGCGACGCTCCAGACGGTCCAGCACTTCCGGCTTGGAGTCGATCTCCATGCGGATGCGGCTGGCGGCTTCATCGATCAGGTCGATGGCCTTGTCCGGCAACTGCCGGTCAGTGATGTAGCGATGGCTCAGCTTGGCCGCGGCAATGATCGCGCCGTCGGTAATCGCCACCTTGTGGTGAACCTCATAACGCTCCTTGAGGCCACGCAGGATGGCGATGGTGTCTTCTTCGCTCGGCTCGTCCACCAGCACTTTCTGGAAACGTCGCTCGAGAGCGGCGTCCTTCTCAATGTATTGGCGGTACTCGTTGAGCGTAGTGGCGCCCACACAGTGCAGCTCACCGCGGGCCAGGGCCGGCTTGAGCATGTTGCCCGCATCCATCGAACCTTCGCCCTTGCCGGCGCCGACCATGGTGTGCAGTTCGTCGATGAACAGGATGATCTGCCCTTCCTGCTTCGACAGCTCATTGAGCAGGGATTTCAGGCGTTCTTCGAACTCACCGCGATACTTGGCACCGGCGATCAGCGCCCCCATGTCCAGAGACAACAAGCGCTTGCCCTTGAGGCCATCCGGCACTTCGCCATTGATGATGCGCTGGGCCAGGCCTTCGGCGATGGCGGTTTTACCCACGCCAGGCTCACCGATCAGCACCGGGTTGTTCTTGGTACGACGTTGCAGCACCTGGATGGTCCGGCGAATCTCATCGTCACGGCCGATCACCGGGTCGAGCTTGCCGTCTTCGGCGCGCTTGGTCAGGTCGACGGTGTATTTATCCAGCGCCTGACGCGACTCTTCGTGGTTGGCGTCGTTTACCGCTTCGCCGCCACGCAGGTTGTTGATCGCATTTTCCAGGGCTTTCTTGCTCACGCCCTGGCCGAGCAACAGCTTGCCGAGCTTGCTGTTCTCGTCCATGGCGGCGAGCAGCACCAGCTCGCTGGAGATGAACTGGTCGCCCTTCTGCTGGGCCAGACGGTCGGCCTGGTTGAGCAGACGCGCCAGATCCTGCGACATGTTCACGTCGCCGGTCGGGTTCTGGATTTTCGGTAGCTGGTCGAGCTCTTTGGTCAGCTCTTTACGCAGGCTGTTGACGTCGAAGCCCACCTGCATCAACAGGGGCTTGATCGAGCCGCCCTGCTGTTCGAGCAAGGCTTGCATCAAGTGCGCCGGCTCGATGGCCGGATGATCGAGGCCGACTGCCAGGGATTGGGCATCGGACAACGCTAACTGCAATTTGCTGGTTAAACGGTCTATACGCATGGGTCACCTTCCTTTTGAGCAGGCCGGACCTATAAAACATCCTGAATGAAGAAACCTGCCAGATACCACAATAGATGTGGTCGATTCTGGGAGTTTCAAGCGTCGGGACGTTGATGCAGGTCAGGCAAGTCTAGCGGTCGCGCCCTGCCTTACGAATACGTTCCTCTTTGGCGAGTGGCTGTTGTCGTCAGGCAAGGCGCCGCGACGAGTCATAGCCCGCTATGGCGAGGAGCGGCAACGCAGCATGACGGCAACAGACGCCGTCAAAGAGGAACAGTATTCGTGAGACAGGGCGCTACAGCCAGATCAGGGAGGCGAATCGGCCAGTGCGGGGCGCACGGCGGTAAGAAAAGAAGCGAGGATCGGTCACGGTGCAGAAACCGCCACCATAGACAGCCGTTACACCGCGAGCCGCCAGACGCAAACGCGCCAGCATATAGATGTCAGCCATGAACTTGCCGGGGTTTTGACTTGGCACGAAGGCTTCTGCGGCTTGAGGCAGTTGCTGCACGAAGGTTTCGCGCACTTCGGAGCCAACTTCAAACGCTTGTGGACCAATGGCCGGACCGAGCCATACCAGCACCTCGGCAGGTGGTACGGCCAGATTATCGAGGGTCGCTTCCAGCACACCCGCCGCCAACCCACGCCAACCGGCATGAGCTGCCGCGACGCGAGTACCGGCACGGTCGCAAAACAGCGCAGGCAGGCAATCGGCGGTCATCGCCGCGCAGGCGACGCCCGGCGTTGATGTCCAACTGGCATCGGCAGTGTCCACCCGGCCTGGATTGGCATGGGCCACGACAATCCCGTGGACCTGTTGCAGCCAGGCCGGTTGAATGGAGAAATGATCGGTCAGACGACGGCGATTCTCGGCAACAGCTTCAGGGCTGTCGTCGACGTGATCGCCGAGATTGAGGCTGTCGAACGGCGCCAGACTGACGCCGCCCGCTCGGGTGGTCACACAGGCTTTGACCCCGGCCGGCGCGGGCCAGTCAGGAATCAGCCAGTCACTCATCCGATGAACGCCTCACGGTCTTGCTTGAGCAGGGTCAGCAACCAGACGAAATCTTCCGGCAATGGCGATTCCCAGCTCATGCGCTGACCGGTGGTCGGATGATCCAGTTCCAGGAAACGCGCATGCAGCGCCTGACGCGGAAAGTTTTTCAGCGACTCGACCATGGTTGGGTTGGCGGCCGGCGGAATACGGAAACGACCGCCATAGGCAGGATCTCCGACCAACGGATAGTTGATGTGCGCCATGTGCACGCGAATCTGGTGCGTACGACCGGTTTCCAGCTTCACCCGCACATGGGTGTGGGAGCGGAAGCGTTCGAGCACGCGGTAATGGCTGACAGCTTGCTTGCCACCCTCCATCACGGCCATGCGCTGGCGTTGCTGGCCGTGACGACCGATCGGTGCGTTGATCTTGCCACCGGCTGTCACCACACCGATCACGATGCACTCGTAGATCCGGCTGACGCTGCGGCTCTGCAACTGTGTAACCAGCTGCGTCTGCGCTTGAATGGTCTTGGCCACCACCATCAGACCGGTGGTGTCCTTGTCCAGGCGATGCACGATACCGGCGCGGGGCACATTGATGATGTCCGGCACGTGGTGCAGCAAGGCGTTGAGCAAGGTGCCGTCGGCATGACCGGCAGCCGGGTGCACCACCAGGCCCGCAGGCTTGTTGATCACCAGGATGTCGTCGTCTTCATAGACGATATCCAGGGCTATGTCTTGAGCGACCCATTCGCCCTGAGCTTCCTGCTCGGCAGTCAGCTCAAGGATGGCGCCGCCGTGGACGATGTCTCGCGGGCGGATAACCGCCCCATCCACAGTCAGGCGGCCGTCTTTGATCCAGGCGGAAAGGCGCGAGCGCGAGTGCTCAGCGAATAATTGTGCGGCGACTTGATCGAGGCGTTGGCCGCCCAATTCGGACGGCACCTCTGCGCGAAGTTCAATTTTATCGGACATGCTCAGACTAGGCGTCGGCACAGCCTTTGGTTTCGGCTGCGCGCTTGTGGTTAAATACGGCGTCTTTTGCCCCGAGGCTATTCAACGGGGCGCTCATCATAACAGGACGGCCACGCCCAAGACAGCGGCCGTCATAGGGACGCAAGCCGCCATGCAAGTGAAACACCTGCTGCTGATCGCCATCCTCGCATTGACCGCTGCTTGCTCATCGAAGGAAGTCGTAGACGAAAACCTCAGTGAAGTCGAGCTGTACCAACAGGCTCAAAATGACCTGGACAACAGTAGCTACACCAGTGCCATCGCCAAGCTGAAGGCTCTGGAATCGCGTTATCCGTTCGGTCGCTATGCCGATCAGGCACAACTCGAACTCATCTACGCCAACTACAAGAACACCGAGCCAGAAGCGGCCAAGTCCGCTGCGGAACGCTTCATTCGTCTGCACCCACAGCATCCGAACGTCGATTATGCCTACTACCTCAAAGGCCTGACTTCTTTCGACCAGGACGTCGGCCTGCTGGCGCGTTTCCTGCCGCTGGACATGACCAAGCGTGACCCGGGCGCCGCCCGCGACTCCTATAACGAGTTCGCCCAGCTGACCAGCCGCTTCCCGAACAGCCGTTACGCACCGGATGCCAAGCAGCGCATGATCTATCTGCGCAACCTGCTGGCGGCCTACGAAATTCACGTGGCCGACTACTACCTGACCCGTCAGGCCTATGTCGCCGCCGCGAACCGCGGTCGTTACGTGGTGGAAAACTTCCAGGAAACCCCTTCGGTCGGCGACGGCCTGGCGGTGATGACCGAGGCCTACCAGCGCCTGCACCTGGACGAACTGGCTGCCACCAGCCTGGAAACCTTGAAGCTCAACTACCCGAACCACCCGACGCTGGTGGACGGCCAGTTCGTACCGACCGTCGCCGAAGCGGACAACCGTTCGTGGCTGAGCAAGGCGACCCTGGGCCTGATCGAGTCCCGTCCGCCGCTGCCACCAGGCGAAACCCGCGCCAACCAGGACGTACAGAGGCAGTTCCAGGACGCCAAGGACGCCATCCCGAGCGAGCTCAAGCCTAAAGACGACAATGGCGACGCGATCGAAGAAGAAAATCACGAAGCGGAAGGCAACAACAGTGACCGCTCGTGGTTCAGCTACATGACCTTCGGCGTGTTCGACTGACACCCCGGGTTGTGCAAAAAGGGAGACTTTCGAGTCTCCCTTTTTTATTTCGGCGCTTTATTACACTGTGCGCCTGTCAGGTCCTTGGCTAAACTGCCGCTTCATCAATCAAAAAGCTGCTCACCATGCTTCGTTTATTGTTCTGGATTGCCCTGATTGCCGCTGCAGTGTGGTTCTGGCGCAAGTTCAAGGGTCAGGCTTCCACCCCCAGGCCCCCTGCCGAGCGGGACGCGGCGCCCATGGTCCGTTGCGCCCATTGTGGCGTCCACCTGCCCCGCGACCGCGCGCTGAGCCTCGACCAACGATGGTATTGCAGCCAGGCTCACCTCGAGCAAGACAAGGATTCCAGCGGCCGCTGACACGTCACCCGAAATAGCGGCCGATTAAGGACTATCGCGCGCACCCAAGGAACTGAAAGGCGCAGATCGACGTCTGACACAGATTATTCAAGACCTCTCTCTGCGAATGAACCGGGTAATCGAAAACGTCCTGCACCTGCAGCGCCGCGAGCAAATGTCGCCGCTACGGCTCGAGCTGAAATCACTGGAAATACTCGAAAATAAAGCCCCAGCCCGCCATATCAGGGGCCTGGGGCTTTATCTGTCCGGCCAGCCGGGCGAAAGCATTCCGTCCCGCCTAAACTTCAAGGCACGCCAGGAAAGCGGCTGCTTTTGCATGACCTTTGCTCACGGACGGAACCTACGTTGAACACCAAACCACGACAAAAAGTCTTGATTGTCGATGACGAACCGGACATTCGCGAACTCCTGGAAATCACCCTGGGAAGGATGAAGCTGGAGACGTTCAACGCCCGCAACGTCGGCGAAGCGCAATCCCTGCTCAAACGCGAAACCTTCGATCTATGCCTGACCGACATGCAGTTGCCGGACGGTACCGGCCTGGAGCTGGTGCAGCACATCCAGCAACGCCACCCCCGGGTCCAGGTGGCAATGATCACCGCCTATGACAGTCTCGAAAACGCGATCAATGTGCTCAAGGCCGGGGCATTCGACTTCCTGACCAAACCGGTGGACCTTACGCGTCTGCGTGAGCTGGTCACCAGCGCCCTGCTGGTTCCTGCCCGCGGGGTCGGCATCGATCGTCGCTTGCTGGGCGACTCATTGCCCATGCGCAACCTGCGCGAACACATCACCAAACTGGCTGGCAGCCATGCGACGGTATACATCAGCGGAGAGTCCGGCAGCGGCAAGGAGTTGGTCGCGCGCCTGATCCACGATCAAAGCCCTCGCGCCAATCAGCCGTTCATTGCGATCAACTGCGCGGCGATTCCCTCGGAACTGTTGGAGAGCGAGTTTTTCGGCCATCGCAAAGGCAGTTTCAGCGGCGCTATCGAAGATAAGCCCGGTTTGTTCCAGACAGCCCACGGCGGCACCCTGCTCCTCGACGAAGTCGCCGACCTGCCGCTGTCCATGCAAGTCAAATTGCTGCGCGCGATTCAGGAGAAATCCGTACGCTGCGTTGGCGGGCAGCAGGAAGTGGCGGTGGATGTGCGCATTCTCTGCGCCACGCACAAGGACCTTGGCGCCGAAGTCGCCGCCGGACGATTTCGTCATGATCTTTACTACCGATTGAACGTGATCGAACTCCGGGTGCCACCCTTGCGCGAGCGTCGTGATGACATCGAAATGCTAGCCAGCCACATTCTCAAGCGTCTGGCCGCCGATACCGGTCAACCTGCGGCGAGACTCCACCCCCAAGCCCTCGATGCGCTGAAGAGCTATCGCTTCCCGGGCAATGTGCGGGAACTGGAAAACATGCTCGAACGGGCGCACACCTTGTGTGAGAACAAACAGATCGAAGCCGGCGACCTGCGCCTGGCTGAAGGCAACTGTGGGGCTGAGGGTGGCGTGCCGGACCTGACCCGGATCGACAATCTGGAAGCCTACCTGGAAAACATCGAACGCCAACTACTGCTCCAGGCCCTGGAGGAAACCCGCTGGAACCGCACGGCGGCGGCTCAGCGGTTGAACCTGTCATTCAGGTCGATGCGCTATAGGCTCAAGAAGTTTGGATTGGATTGAAGCCCTTATCGCGAGCAAGCCGCTCCCACGGGGTCATTGGTGAACACAACAACTGCGAACACCTCAGAACCATTGCAGGAGCGAACTTGCTCGCGATAGCGACCGTATAAACGACTGCGATCCAGCAGTCAGAGCCGCCCGGCAGGCGCATAAGGCGCCGGATCGATAATCGGCGCACGGCCCAGCATTACATCGGCAAACAGCTGGCATGACGCTGGCGCCAGCACCAGCCCGTTTCGGTAATGTCCGCAGTTGAGCCAGAGCCCATCAAAACCCGGCACCGGACCGATGTAGGGAATGCCCTCGGGTGATCCCGGGCGCAATCCGGCCCAATGCCCCACCACTTCGGCATCGGCCAGCGCCGGGATCAATTCCACCGCGGACGCTTTCAGGCTTTCCAGTGCCGACCCGGTCGGCGTCTTGTCAAAGCCTTCATGCTCCAGCGTACTGCCGATCAGTATGTGTCCGTCGCGCCGGGGAATCGCATAACGGCCCTTGGCCAGGACCATGCTCGGCAGGAAATCCGCCGCACACTTGTAGAGAATCATCTGCCCTTTCACCGGTTCGACCGGCAGCGTCAGATCAAGAAGCTTGAGCAAATCACCGCTCCAGGCCCCCGCCGTCAGGACGACTTGATCGCCCGGAACAGTACCTGTGGAGGTCTGCACGCCGACCACTTTATTGCCCTCACGAACAAACCCGCTGACTTCGCACTGCTCATGGATCGTCACGTTCGGCAGCGCCAGCAACGCAGCCTTGAGTGACTTCACCAGACGCGGATTACGCACATTGGCGACGTCGGCCATGTAGATCGCCCGGGAAAAACCGCTGCCCAGCACCGGCACGGCGTCGTGTGCTGCCGAAATATCCACCGCGCTAAGCGGGCGATTTTCCCGGACAGCCCAAGCCAGCGCTTCAGCCTCGTCATCCAGATCCAGCCAGTACAGACCGGTGGTGTGCACTTCAGGATCAACGCCAGTGGCGGCAAACAAGCGCTCGCCCAGCTGTGGATAAAAGTCCTGGGACCAGTGAGCCAACGCGGTGACCGCCGAGCTGTAGCGCCACGGGTAAAGCGGCGAAACGATGCCGCCGCCGGCCCAGGACGATTCCTGGCCGACGCTCGAGCGATCCAGCAGCACAACGCTTTGCACTTCGGAGGCGAGATTGAAGGCCGTCAGCAATCCAATCACCCCACCGCCGACAATCACCACTTGCTGTTGCCTGGTCATGTTCTGATCCAATCGTTAAATAGACAGAGGGTACGAAAGGCACCCGAAATAGAAACTCAGCGCCCCCAGCAGTCTTTGCTGGTCAGGCCGGATTTCGCGTTGACCATACCGAGCACACCGGTGTTGGTGATGGTCAGATCACCGCACTTGTCAGTGGCCATGCTCGAGTCAGCCTTGCGCACCGCCGTCAGCAGAAAACTCTGGTCGGTCAGGGTCGGTGTGATGCTGTAGTAATCATTGCCGGCACTGAGGCCCGTCGCATCGGTGTAGGCATTTTTCTGCGAGTAGAAGCGCTCCAGGAGCTGCGCCTGCTCCGAGAGCAGACCGGCTACTTCTGCGCGACGGCCCTTGTTCAGGTATTCGGTGAAACTCGGGGCAGCAATGGTCATGACAATACCGATGATCGCAATCACGATCATGATTTCGATCAGGGTAAAACCGCGGTTGGAACTACGCATGCCTCAATTCTCACTCACTGTATTTGTCGCCACATGATGCGACGGCTGCCGCCGGATTTTTCCATCCCCGCAGTACCGTCGCCAGTGGAATCGTTCACGGCCCCGCCATTGTCGCTGGCGTCCTGGGTCGAATGTTCCCCGATAAAGATCACGCCATCGGATAGCGTGTCGCTGTTGTCGACCACTCCATCGGCGTTGCTGTCGAGCATCTTAACGCTGATCGCAGCGGGCAGCTTCAGGCAGACGGCCTTCAACCCCTGATTGCCATGGTAAAAACCGTACCAGTTGCCATTGGCCAGACAGGTGGGCCGGTTCAGCGCTGGCGAATCCGCTGATGTGGCAGCGTGCGCCGACACCGACAGGTTAAGCGCGACGACGGCACCAAACAGTTGTGGCCATAACCTGACAGGTCGCTCAGTACTTCGCATAGATGCTCTCCACCACACTGCGCGAATGCCCCGCGATGCCGACCGCCGTTACCCGATACAACATCGCCGGGGTATTGATTGGCACATTCACCGCACCTTGGCTGTCACCAATATTTTGCACACCATAAAAGCCGTTGCCCGATGCAATCCAGGTCACTCCGGAAGAAGCGTTGAAACCGGCAGCGGTAATAGTCGAAGACTCGGACGGTGGCGCACATTGAACGATGCCGCTACAAACAGGTAGCGCATAACTGTCCCGTTGCACTGTACTCTCGCCCACCCGCAATGCGGCTTCGGCACGCTGAAACGACTGGTTGCGCAAGGCGACACTACCGGCCATTTTTTCCTGCAAGGTGGCGCTTTGCATCGATGAAAGGCCAATCAACGTCAGCAAGAGCAAGAACACCAGGCTGACCAATAGGGCCATGCCGCGCTGGGTGTAACACGTCATGGGAGACCGATTCATTGGCACCCTCTCATGGCAAGCGGTTGCGCAGAGCGGCAACCACATTGAAGGTTTGATCGCTCACGCGGTGATTCGGATCGGTGAGGGTCAGGCTCAGGCGAACGCTACGAATCAGCGCGGGGTTCGGCGGGTTGCTGCTGTAGCGCGAAGCAGCCAGATCAGTGGCCGTACTGGCCAGGCCGAAGCTCACGTCGAAAGCGCTGACGTTATCCACCAATACCTGGTCTGCTGCGGTCCCGCCTTTCATCAACAGTTGGTTGTTGTTGAAGCTGTAAATCAGCCGCCGGATCGGAAATGCCAGTTGCCCTGCCACTGGCATCCGACCTTCACTGTAGGCCGTCGAATTGGTTCTACAATCGGAAAGCACGGTCCAGTCCGGCTTGTCGCCATTGCTGCCGACATCCGCCGTAACCAGCGTCAAACTGCGACTGCCATTGTCCCAACGGATCGGCGTTACACGATTGGCATGGAAATCACCTTTCTTGCTGGAATCAGTGATCCTTTCCAGGCAACCGAACATCCCGACCATGCGAATCTCCTGAATCATTTTGCTCAACACGAAACGTGCATCCTCCTGCATGTTCGCGGCCGCATTCTGGCTGAGATAGGTGTTCTTGGCCGCGATGAAAACCTGCACCACGCCCAGCACCACGATCAGGCTCAACGCCATGGCGATCAACAACTCGACCAGGCTAAAACCCCTGCTGCTGCGCCTCACGGGATCACCATCGGATCAATGGCCGCGCGGCTGCTCAGGATGAAGCTGCGTCGCGAATCGGCAGTATTCGCGGCCCGTGAGTCGTCCCAGGTAATCGTGATGGTGTACACCTGCTGGTTGACGGTAACACTGCCCGTCGCGGAGGCTCCGAGTGAACTGACGATGTTGGCGTTGAAATCAAACAGGTCCTGATCCCGGGTAACGTCAGGATTGCCCGTGGCCGGCGGCGCAATGGTGTAATCCGCTGCGGCGTTGGCGCGAATGCGGTCCATCAGGTCATAGGCGATAAAACTGGCCTGACTGGTCATGCGCGCACTGTCCGTGTACTTCAGCGCATTGAGCTGAAACGCCGCCGCCCCCAGCAGGCCCACTCCCAGAATGACTAACGCCACCAGGACTTCGACCAGCGTCATGCCCTCCTGCGCGCCTTGCCTCCCTGCCCTCATCCGCAACTTCCACCCAATAGAATTCGTCCGTTCAAACACACCGTCAGCGTCCTGCTTTGTGCGCCCCGCCCATAGCTGATCACCACCTCTGAGGACGGTGATGACAATCCGCCCATACTGTTGAAATCGATGGCAGTGACGTCAGAGGTTAGCGCCAGAGTTGCACCGCCGCTCATCGCCGGAACAACCCGCAATACATTGGCCAAAGCGCCAGTACCGTCGTAAACCGTCAGTTCCCCACTCCAGACATCCCCACCGGCCGTCGGTCGCACCCGTGTGGCATTGCCCCGCTCGATGGCTTCGAGCCGGGCAAAATTCAGGGCTCGTCGCAGGTCAGCGATTTCAGTATCCGCCCTCGTTGTTTGCATCGAGCGGGTAAACGCCGGGACAGCCAGAGTCAGCAGAATCAGAAGGATCGCGATCGCGACCAGCAACTCGATCAGCGTGAAACCTTTTGTAGGATGATCCATCGGGGCCTTCTGCTTCCTTCGGCTATACCTGCTCTTGCGCAGCACAACATTCGAGCGATGCGGTGCGTTTGCGTTGCCATTTCTCGTGCAGGGATTGCGCGGGCTACAGCACGCCACGGAGGGAGATGTCATGCGGCAACAAGGCTTCAGCCTGATCGAACTGCTCATGGGACTGGCAATTACAGGAATTGTTCTGCAGTTGGTCAGCCCGGCGTTCGCAACGCTGATCGAGTCGAACCAGAGACAGCAAGCGGCGCAGGCCCTTTTCAGCAGTATTCGCACCGCCCGGAGCGAAGCCATCGTCCGCAACCAGGCCGTGGTGATTCACGGCATCAATGGCGACTGGAGCCAAGGCTGGCGGATGATTCTGGATATCAGCGGCAAGGGGGAGATGGACAGCGACAATCCACTGCTGGCCGAACGCCAGAGCGGCGCACGCGTGTCGATTGTGGGGAACGGTCCGGTCGAAAGTTCCATACGATTCAGAGGTCAGGGCGAGTCACTGATTGGAGGGACGTTATACATTTGCACCGTTCGCGAACCGGTAAGCCAACATCAAGTGGTGTTGGCACGGACCGGTCGCGTCAGCCTGCGCAACGACAAGGTTGGGCAGCCGTTATGCGAAAAAAGGAATAAATTCAGAGCAACGAACGAACGCGCAGTTCTTTAGGCATAGAGAACGTGATGTTCTCCTCGCGACCGGCCAATTCATCGGCACCGGTGGCACCCCAGGCCTGCAACTGCTGGATTACGCCGCGCACCAGGACTTCAGGGGCGGATGCGCCAGCGGTGATGCCGATACGCTCGACGCCGTCGAACCAGCTCTTTTGCAGGTCTTCGGCACCGTCGATCAGGTAGGCCGGAGTGGACATGCGCTCTGCCAATTCGCGCAAGCGATTGGAGTTCGAGCTGTTCGGACTGCCAACCACCAGCACCACATCACACTCGTCGGCCAGTTGCTTGACCGCGTCCTGACGGTTTTGCGTGGCGTAGCAAATGTCGTCCTTGCGCGGTCCACCGATGGCCGGGAAGCGCGCACGCAGAGCGTCGATAACGCGACTGGTATCGTCCATCGACAATGTGGTCTGGGTCACGAAGGCGAGCGCTTCAGGGTTTTTCACCTGCAAAGCCGCGACATCCTTCTCGTCTTCGACCAGGTAGATCGCGCCGCCATTGCTGGCATCATACTGGCCCATGGTGCCTTCGACTTCCGGGTGACCGGCGTGGCCGATGAGAATGCACTCTCGGCCGTCACGGCTGTAGCGCGCCACTTCGATGTGGACTTTGGTCACCAGCGGGCACGTGGCGTCGAACACTTTCAACCCACGGCCAGCCGCTTCGCTGCGCACGGCCTGGGAAACGCCGTGGGCACTGAAGATCACGATGACGTCGTCCGGCACCTGATCCAGCTCTTCGACGAAGATCGCACCGCGGGAGCGCAGGTCTTCGACGACAAATTTATTGTGGACCACTTCGTGGCGCACATAGATCGGCGGCCCGAAGACTTCCAGGGCGCGGTTGACGATTTCGATCGCCCGGTCCACACCGGCGCAGAAGCCACGGGGGTTGGCGAGTTTGATTTGCATGCTGTGCCTCGTGTCTTGCGCGCGAAAACAATGAAAAACAAACTGTGGGAGCGAGCAAGCTCGCTCCCACAGGGTCCGGTGGCAACAGAAGCTGCCCCGTAGTGCCTTACAGCGCTTTGACGGAGATGATCTCTACGTCAAAGGTCAACGTCTTGCCCGCCAGCGGGTGGTTGAAGTCGATGGTCACTTGCGCGTCATCGAACTCTTTGACCACGCCCGGCAATTCAGTATTGGCCGCATCGTTGAAGATCACCAGCAAACCTGGCGACAGCTCCATATCCTGGAACTGTGAACGCGGGATGATCTGCACGTTTTGCGGGTTGGGCTGGCCGAAAGCGTTTTCCGGCTCGATGCTCAGCGTGCGCTTGTCACCGGCCTTGAAACCGAACAGCGCCGCTTCGAAACCTGGCAACAGGTTGCCGTCACCGACCTTGAAGGTCGCCGGGGCTTTATCGAAGGTGCTGTCCACCGTGTCGCCGTTCTCCAGGCGCAATGCGAAATGCAAGGTGACTTCCGTGTTCTGGCCGATGCGTTGCTCAGCCAATACCTGTTCAGTCATGAACGGTTTCTCCGGTCTTTTTACTTTTGAACATATCCAGTGCCAGCATGACAGCACCAACCGTGATTGCGCTGTCGGCAAAGTTGAACGCCGGGAAATACCAGCGATTCTGCCAATGCACCAGAATGAAATCGATCACATGGCCCAGGGCAATGCGGTCATACAGATTGCCCAGCGCGCCGCCGAGCACCAGTGCCAGCGCAACCGCCAGCCAGGTCTCGTTGCGCCCCAGACGCTTGAGCCACACCACCAGCACCGCACTGACCACGACAGCGATCAACGCGAATAGCCAGCGCTGCCAGCCGGAGCTGTCAGCCAGGAAACTGAATGCCGCGCCAGTGTTGTAGGCCAGGGTCCAGCTGAAGTAATCGGGGATGATCACGATCTGCTGGTACATCTGGAGCTTGCCTTCGAAGTAGAACTTGCTGGCCTGGTCGATGACCAGGACCAGCAAACTCAACCAGAGCCAGCTCAGCCGTCCGAAACGGCCAACGGCATTAGGCATAGTGACGGACCTCGCCAGCGCCGCTGATGTTGTCGACGCAACGGCCGCAGATTTCCGGATGCTCCGGGTTCACACCGACGTCTTCACGGCAGTGCCAGCAACGAGCGCACTTGGCGTGGCCCGACTTGACGATTTTCAGCTTCAGGCCGCTGACTTCAGTGACCACGGCATCGGCCGGTGCTTGCACCAATGGCGCAACACTGGCGGTCGAAGTGATCAGTACAAAGCGCAGTTCGTTGCTCAACTTGGCCAGGTCGGCGGTGAGCGCGTCTTCGGCGAACAGCGTCACCTCGGCCTGCAGGTTGCCACCGACAGCCTTGGCTGCACGCTGGATTTCCATTTCCTTGTTGACCGCGACCTTGACCGCCATGATCCGGTCCCAGTAAGCGCGATCCAGCTCGATGCCTTCCGGCAGTTCGCTCAGGCCTTCGTACCAGGTGTTGAGCATGACAGACTCGTTACGCTCGCCCGGCAGGTACTGCCACAGTTCGTCGGCGGTGAACGCCAGGATCGGCGCGATCCAGCGCACCAGCGCCTCGGAGATGTGGAAAAGCGCAGTCTGGCACGAACGACGAGCCTTGCTGTCGGCTCCAGTGGTGTACTGACGATCCTTGATGATATCGAGGTAGAAGCCGCCCAGTTCCTGCACGCAGAAGTTGTGGATCTTCGAGTACACGTTCCAGAAGCGGTATTCGCCGTAGTGCTCTTGCAGTTCGCGTTGCAACAGCAGGGTACGGTCCACGGCCCAACGGTCCAGAGCCAGCATTTCTTCGGCCGGCAGCAGGTCGGTGGCCGGGTTGAAGCCGGTCAGGTTCGAAAGCAGGAAACGCGCGGTGTTACGGATACGCCGGTAGGCGTCCGCACTGCGTTGCAGGATCTGCTCGGAAACCGCCATTTCACCCGAATAGTCGGTCGAAGCGACCCACAGACGCATGATGTCGGCGCCCAGGGTGTCGTTGACTTTCTGTGGCGCGATCACGTTGCCCAGGGACTTGGACATCTTGCGGCCGGACTCGTCGACAGTGAAGCCGTGAGTCAGCAGTTCGCGATACGGTGCGTGGTTGTCGATGGCGCAACCGGTCAGCAGCGACGAGTGGAACCAGCCACGGTGTTGGTCCGAACCTTCCAGGTACAGGTCGGCGCGCGGGCCGGTTTCGTGACCCATCGGGTGCGAACCGCGCAGAACGTGCCAGTGCGTAGTACCCGAGTCGAACCAGACGTCCAGGGTGTCGCTGATCTTGTCGTACTGCGGCGCTTCATCGCCCAGCAGTTCGGCTGCGTCCAGCTTGAACCAGGCCTCGATGCCTTCGACTTCAACGCGCTTGGCCACGACTTCCATCAGCTCGACGGTACGTGGGTGCAGTTCGCCGCTTTCCTTGTTCAGGAAGAACGGGATCGGCACGCCCCAGTTGCGCTGACGGGAAATGCACCAGTCCGGACGGTTGGCGATCATCGAGTGCAGGCGCGCCTGGCCCCAGGCCGGAACGAACTGGGTCTCTTCGATGGCTTTGAGCGAGCGCTGACGCAGGGTGTCGCCGGTGGTCGGCTGCTTGTCCATGCCGATGAACCACTGCGCGGTAGCGCGATAGATCAGCGGGGTTTTGTGGCGCCAGCAGTGCATGTAGCTGTGTTCGATGACGGTGGTGTGCAGCAGCGCACCGACTTCGGTCAGCTTGTCGACGATGGCCGGGTTGGCCTTCCAGATGAACTGGCCGCCGAAGAACTCCAGCGACGGCACGTAAACGCCGTTGCTTTGTACCGGATTGAGGATGTCATCGTTGACCATGCCGTACTTCTTGCAGGTCACGAAGTCGTCCACGCCGTAGGCCGGAGATGAGTGAACCACGCCGGTGCCGGCGCCCAGTTCAACGTAGTCGGCCAGGTAAACCGGCGACAGACGGTCGTAGAACGGGTGACGGAAGTTGATCAGTTCCAGCGCTTTGCCGGTGGTGGTCGCAACGACCGAGCCTTCCAGCGAGTAGCGCGCCAGGCACGACTCGACCAGCTCTTCAGCCAGCACCAGCAGTTTGTCGCCGACGTCGACCAGGGCGTAGTTGAATTCCGGGTGAACGTTCAGCGCCTGGTTGGCCGGGATGGTCCACGGGGTGGTGGTCCAGATCACGATCGAGGCAGGCTTGCCCAGCGATGGCAGACCGAAGGCGGCAGCCAGTTTGGCTTCATCGGCAATCGGGAAGGCCACGTCGATGGTCGAGGACTTCTTGTTTTCGTACTCGACTTCCGCTTCGGCCAGGGCCGAACCACAGTCGAAGCACCAGTTCACAGGCTTCAAGCCCTTGAACACGAAACCGCCCTTGACGATTTCGGCCAAGGCACGGATTTCACCGGCCTCGTTCTTGAAGTCCATGGTCTTGTACGGGTTGGCGAAGTCACCCAGCACACCCAGGCGGATGAACTCGGACTTCTGCCCTTCGATCTGTTCGGTGGCGTAGGCCCGGCACAGTTCGCGGGTCTTGTCCGCGCCCAGGTTCTTGCCGTGGGTCACTTCGACCTTGTGCTCGATCGGCAGGCCGTGGCAGTCCCAGCCCGGAACATAAGGCGCGTCGAAGCCCGACAGGGTTTTCGAGCGGATGATCATGTCCTTGAGAATCTTGTTCAGCGCATGACCGATGTGAATCGAGCCGTTGGCGTACGGAGGGCCGTCGTGCAATACGAACTTCGGACGATCCTTGCCAATCTCGCGCAACTTTCCGTACAGGCCAATACTGTCCCAGCGCTGCAGGATCTGCGGTTCGCGCTGTGGCAGGCCGGCCTTCATTGGGAAGGCGGTGTCCGGAAGGTTTAGCGTGGCTTTATAGTCGGTCATTTAAGGCTCTTCATTAGCGATGGGCGCTAGGTGCGGCTAGTGCACGGGCGGCGGCGACATCCGCGTTGATCGCCGTTTTCAACGCCTCCAGAGAGGCGAAACGCTGCTCTTCACGCAGCTTGTGGTGGAAAACCACCGTTAAACGCCGGTCATACAGATCGCCGGCAAAATCTAAAAGATGTATTTCGAGGTGGGCCTTGCCATCACCTTGTACCGTTGGCCGCACGCCGATATTGGCGACGCCTGGCCAGGTCTTGCCGTCGATGTCGACGTTGACCAGGTAAACCCCGGAAAGCGGAACGCGACGGCGCTTGAGTTGTATGTTGGCCGTGGGCGTACCCAACTGGCGAGCCAGCTTCTGGCCGTGGAGTACCCGCCCGGTAATCTGGAACGGCCGACCTAACAGTCGCTCGGCCAAGGCAAAATCAGCTGCGGCCAGGGCATTGCGGACCTGAGTGCTGCTGACGCGAATACCGTCCAGCTCAACGGTTTGCGCCGCCTCGACGGTAAAACCCTGAACGATGCCGGCCTGTTGCAGGAAATCGAAATCTCCCGCGCGGTCACAGCCGAAACGGAAGTCATCCCCGACCTCCAGGTGCTGGACGCCAAGACCGTCGACCAGAATGGTATCGACGAACTCACTGGCACTGAGCTTGCTCAGGCGCTGGTTAAAGGCCAGGCACAGAACACGGTCGACGCCTTCGGCGGCCAGCAATTGCAGCTTGTCCCGCAGGCGGGCCAGACGAGCCGGCGCGGTGTCCGGAGCGAAGAACTCTCGCGGTTGCGGCTCGAAAATCACCACGCAGCTGGGCACGCCCAACTCGAGCGCACGCTCACGCAGGCGCGCCAGGATAGCCTGGTGGCCGCGGTGTACACCGTCAAAGTTGCCAATAGTGGCGACACAGCCCCGATGCCGGGGGCGCAGATTGTGGAGGCCTCGAACCAGCTGCATAACGCGCTTCTTGCTCATAAAGTGGTCGATTATAACCACACCCGGCGGCCGACGACAGGCAACACCGTAACCCAAAGTGATCGAGCCGACAAAACCGCCGGCTCGCCCGTGTTTATCAAGGCCAGAACCTCAGCCCAGCGCCTTGCGATTGAAGTCGCGCAAACGGAAGCCCATCAACACTAACATGCCGAAATAAGCCACCACACCGGCAACGACCAAGGCACCCAGACGCAGGAAACGCTCAAGCATCTGCCCCTCGCCCCACGCCGGCATGAAATGCATCCCTGCCAGCAACACGCCAGACATCACCGCTACCGCAACCACCAGCTTGAAGCCGAACTTTGCCCAGCCCGGTTGCGGCTGGTACATCTGCTGTTTACGCAGCTGATAGAAGAGCAGCCCTGCATTGAGGCAGGCACCGGCGCTGATGGCGAGCGCCAGTCCCGCGTGAGCCAGCGGACCGATCAGCAACAGGTTGAACAACTGAGTGACGACCAACGTGAAAATTGCGATTTTTACCGGCGTGCGGATGTTTTGTTGCGCATAAAAGCCCGGCGCGAGCACTTTGATCACGATAATTCCGAGCAAGCCGACGGAATAGGCGATCAACGCGCGCTGAGTCATGGCCGCATCATGGGCATCAAACTGGCCGTACTGGAACAGCGAAACCGTCAACGGCTCGGCCAGAATCCCCAGCGCGAAGGCGCAAGGCAATACCAGCACGAAGCATAGACGCAGGCCCCAATCGAGGATGCGCGAGTATTCGTGGCGATCCTTGCTGGCGTAAGTCTTGGCCAGAGTCGGCAGCAGAATCGTCCCCAGCGCCACGCCCAACACGCCGGATGGCAACTCCATCAAACGGTCGGCGTAGTACATCCAGGACACGGAACCTGCGACCAGGAACGAAGCGAAAATCGTATTGATGATCAGCGAGATCTGGCTCACCGATACCCCGAGAATCGCCGGCAACATCTGCTTCATCACCCGCCAGACGCCGCTGTCGCGCAGGTTCAGGCGCGGCAACACCAGCATGCCGATCTTTTTCAGGTGCGGCAGTTGATAGAGCAACTGTGCCAGGCCACCCACCAGTACCGCCCAACCGAGCGCCATTACGGGCGGATCGAAGTACGGTGTCAGGAACAACGCAAAAATAATCATGCTGACGTTGAGCAGCGTCGGCACGAATGCCGGGACCGAAAAACGGTTCCAGGTGTTGAGGATCGCACCCGCCAGCGACGACAGGGAAATCAGCAATATGTAAGGAAAGGTCACCCGCAACAGACTCGTGGTCAGCTCGAACTTCTCGGGCGTATCAATGAAACCCGGCGCGGTCACCCAGATGACCCACGGGGCGGCAATCATGCCCAACGCCGTGACGAGTGCCAGCACCAGCGTCAGCAGGCCGGAAACATAGGCAATGAAGGTTCGCGTCGCCTCATCCCCTTTCTGACTTTTATATTCGGCAAGAATCGGTACGAATGCCTGGGAAAACGCCCCTTCGGCGAAAATCCGCCGCAACAGATTGGGCAGTTTGAAGGCGATGAAGAAGGCGTCGGTCGCCATTCCCGCGCCGAATGCACGTGCAATTAGGGTGTCACGAACAAATCCCAAAACCCGGGAAAGCATCGTGATAGAGCTGACGGCGGCCAACGATTTGAGCAGATTCATTGAAAGAGTTTGTGCCTGTCGATAAACAGCAGGCGAACTAAGCGCCCACTTATGCGATACTCCGCGCCGCAACAGCACAGAGCCAAAGCTCGCGAGTTTACAGGTCGCACGCTGGAAAGAAATATCCAGAGGTGTAGCACCTACCACTTAGCGGAACGTCTCAACCGCCCTTGACAAGACCTCAACTCATCGGCATGATTCGCGGCCTATTTTGTTTGCTATTTCCTAAAAAGTCTTTCGAGGAGCTCGACGGTGGCCAACTCACCTTCCGCCAAAAAACGTGCAAAACAGGCTGAGAAGCGTCGCAGCCACAACGCCAGCCTGCGTTCCATGGTTCGTACCTACATCAAGAATGTAGTTAAGGCCATCGACGCAAAAGACGCTGCCAAAGCTCAAGCTGCTTACGTTCTGGCTGTGCCAGTTATCGACCGTATGGCCGATAAAGGCATCATCCACAAGAACAAGGCCGCTCGTCATAAGAGCCGCCTGAATGGCCACGTGAAGGCCCTGAACGTTGCCGCTGCTGCCTAAGCGACTCGTTCATTAAAAAACCGACCTCAGGGTCGGTTTTTTATTGCCTGCGATTTGATGAACGCGACACAAAAAAATGTGGGAGCGGGCTTGCTCGCGAATGCGGTGTATCAGATGACATGTGCGTCTACTGACACCCCCTCTTCGCGAGCAAGCCCGCTCCCACATTTCGTTTTGCGTAAGGTTACTGAGCGTTCGTCCACGGCAAAATCGGAATCGCCGTCACCGCATTCTGCGGACTACCCTCGATCAGGCGATCGCTGTACACCAGATACACCAGCGTATTGCGCTTTTTGTCGAGGAAGCGCACCACCTGCATGGTCTTGAACACCAGGGACGTGCGCTCCTTGAACACCTCGTCACCATCCTTGAGCTCACCCTTGAAGCTGATCGGTCCGACCTGCCGGCAAGCGATAGACGCTTCGGCACGGTCCTCGGCCAAACCAAGACCACCCTTCACCCCGCCGGTCTTGGCGCGCGACAGATAGCAGGTCACGCCGTCGACCTTGGGATCATCAAAGGCCTCGACCACGATCCGGTCATTCGGCCCGACGAACTTGAACACCGTCGACACCTGACCGATCTCTTCGGCCGACGCCAGCAGCGGCATCGCCACCAGCAATCCCAACAATCCTTTTGCCACGCGCATTCAGGTATTCCTTCAGACCAGGATCAGGTTATCGCGGTGAACCAGCTCCGGTTCCGCCATGTAACCCAACAGACCGACAATCGCCTCAGACGACTGACCGATGATTTTTTGCGCCTCCAGCGCACTGTAGTTGGCCAGGCCACGGGCAATCTCGCGACCGTCCGGCGCCACGCAAACCACCATCTCGCCGCGACGGAAGCTGCCCTGCACCAATTTGACCCCAACCGGCAGCAAGCTCTTGTTGCCCTGAGACAACGCAGTCACCGCACCCGCATCCAGCACCAGGGTGCCACGGGTTTGCAGATGACCGGCCAGCCACTGCTTGCGCGCCGCCAACATGCCGCGCTCCGGCGACAGCAGGGTGCCGATGCGCTCGCCCGCCTTGAGGCGATCCAGCACACGCTCAAGCCGCCCGCCAACGATGATGGTGTGAGCACCGGAACGGGCCGCCAGACGCGCAGCACGCAATTTGGTCTGCATACCACCACGCCCCAGCGCACCACCGGTGCCACCCGCCACCGCGTCGAGCGCCGGATCATCGGCGCGCGCCTCGTAAATCAGCTGAGCATCCGGATTGTTGCGCGGATCAGCATCGAACATGCCGTCGCGATCCGTCAGGATCACCAGCAAGTCCGCTTCGACCAGGTTCGCCACCAGCGCCGCCAGGGTGTCGTTGTCGCCAAAACGGATTTCATCGGTGACCACGGTGTCATTCTCGTTGATCACCGGGATAACCTTCAGTTCGACCAGCGCACGCAAGGTGCTGCGGGCGTTCAGGTAGCGCTTGCGGTCGGACAAGTCGTCGTGAGTCAGGAGAATCTGCGCGGTATGCCGGCCATGCTTGGCGAAGCTTGACTCCCAGGCCTGCACCAACCCCATCTGGCCGATTGCGGCGGCAGCCTGAAGCTCGTGCATCGCACTGGGTCGCGAGGTCCAGCCCAAACGGCTCATACCGGCCGCCACCGCCCCGGAGGACACCAGCACCAGCTCGACACCCGCCTCATGCAAGGCCACCATCTGCTCAACCCAGACACCCATTGCCGCGCGATCCAGGCCTTTGCCGTCCGCCGTCAGCAAAGCGCTGCCGATCTTCACGACCCAACGCTGCGCACCTGTCACCTTGCTCCGCATCATCTTCAACCTTAGCTTGAGGGCAGCGCGACCTAGCACTGCCCGTGACGTTATTCGTGGTTACTCGTGGCCAACAATCGATTTCCAGATACCAAAACGCCGCTCGATTGAGCGGCGCTTAAGTTTATCGCAACGAATCAGTCACGCACGTAAATGATTTCCGGACCGTCTTCGTCATCCACATCTTCTTCGTCCCAGTCATCGTCGCCGATGTCGTGGACCGACTTCACGCCGCTGCGACGCAGGGCACGCTTGTCATCCAGCGCCTGCAGTTGCGCGCGAGCTTCGTCTTCGATGCGCTGATCGAGATCAGCCAGCTCTTCCTTGTAGGCCGGGTCATTGGCCAGGCGATCGGCACGATCCTCCATGTAACGCATGATGTCGTGGCACAGACGCTCGGTACCGAGCTTGGAGATGGCCGAGATCACGTAGACCGGACCAGCCCATTCCAGGCGATCAACGATTTCCTTGACGCGAGCATCATGCTCTTCATCAAGGATCTGGTCGCACTTGTTCAGGACCAACCAGCGATCACGCTCCGCCAGGGACGGGCTGAACTTGATCAGCTCGTTGACGATCACTTCAGCGGCATCCGGTGCGCTGGCATCATCCAGCGGCGCCATGTCCACGAGGTGCAGCAGCAGACGCGTACGCGCCAAGTGCTTGAGGAAGCGAATGCCCAGACCAGCACCTTCGGAAGCGCCTTCGATCAAACCCGGAATATCGGCAATGACGAAGCTCTTCCAGCGATCGACGCTGACCACACCCAGGTTCGGCACCAGCGTGGTGAACGGGTAGTCGGCAACTTTCGGCTTGGCAGCCGAAACCGAACGGATAAAGGTACTTTTACCGGCGTTCGGCAAACCCAGCAGACCTACGTCAGCCAGTACTTTCATTTCCAGCTTCAGGTCGCGCTGCTCACCCGGCTTGCCCGGAGTGGTCTGGCGCGGCGCACGGTTGGTACTGGATTTGAAACGGGTGTTGCCCAGACCGTGCCAGCCGCCCTGCACCACCATCAACTTCTGACCGGCCTTGGTCAGGTCGCCGATGACTTCCTGAGTCGCGGAGTCGATCACCGTGGTGCCGACCGGAACACGCAGGATCAGGTCTTCACCCTTCTTACCGGTGCAGTCGGTGCTGCCGCCGTTGGAGCCACGCTCGGCATCGAAGTGCCGGGTGTAACGGTAGTCCACCAGGGTGTTGAGGTTTTCGTCGGCCATCATGTAGATGGAGCCGCCGTCACCGCCATCACCGCCGTTCGGGCCACCGTTCTCGATAAATTTTTCCCGACGGAAACTCATGGCGCCATTGCCGCCATCACCAGCCTTTACGCGAATCGATACTTCATCAACAAACTTCATAACAAACGCCTCTCGCCATACGGACGAGCCGAAAAACAATCAAGACATAAGACTCTTGCAAAAATGAGCGCAGCGACCCTGAACCACGATACCTACATCGTACGCCGACAGCCCATACAAACAGCTTTGCAAGAGACTCACCCCACAAACGAAAAAGCCCCGTCGCGAGACAGGGCTTTTCCAGCGATCGCGCAATTAAGCTGCGACTACGCTCACGTAACGACGACCGAAGGCGCCTTTTACTTCGAACTTGATCACGCCTTCGACTTTAGCGAAGAGGGTGTGATCTTTACCCATGCCAACGCCGTAGCCAGCGTGGAATTGGGTGCCGCGCTGACGCACGATGATGTTGCCTGCTTTGATAGCCTGGCCGCCATACATCTTCACGCCAAGGCGTTTGGCTTCTGAGTCGCGACCGTTACGGGTACTACCACCAGCTTTTTTGTGTGCCATGAGTTCAATTCTCCTAGTGAGGAATTAGGCTGTAATTAAGCCTGAATACCGGTGATTTTGATCTCGGTGTACCACTGGCGGTGGCCCATACGCTTCATGTGGTGCTTACGGCGACGGAACTTGATGATGCGGACTTTATCGTGACGACCTTGGGAGATCACTTCAGCCACAACGGTAGCGCCAGCAACAACTGGAGCGCCGATATTCACGTCGTCACCGTTGGCAACCAACAGAACGCGATCAAAG
Organism: Pseudomonas sp. BF-R-24; assembly: GCF_019947335.1. Classification (NCBI taxonomy): domain Bacteria; kingdom Pseudomonadati; phylum Pseudomonadota; class Gammaproteobacteria; order Pseudomonadales; family Pseudomonadaceae; genus Pseudomonas; species Pseudomonas sp. BF-R-24. The sequence continues at coordinate 237,994 of NZ_JAGYGG010000001.1, read as the reverse complement.
GTAACGGATTCGCCGGTAGCGATTTCCAGTTTTTCGATCTTCAGGTATTCACCTGGGGCGACTTTGTACTGCTTGCCGCCAGTAACGATTACTGCATAAGACATGGTATTTCTCCGATAATCCTGCTCACCCAGCTCTTTATAAGAAGAGGTATTGGCTGGCATGGCTGCGTGGGGCTGGAGGCCCGCTTGCAATTGCGTAAGGCAGGTGCTGCCCAGGAAGTTCAGGGTGCGCGATTGTACGCAAGCCACGCTAGCCTTGCAAGAGGCCGTCCATCGCGCCTTGACACCTGCAAGCGTGGGTCCTAGCATGCCGCGCAACCCTTCTGGAGCGACTGTCGCTGATGCAACCCCAAGCTTTCTACCGCGCGGTGGCGGACGATTTTAGCGCCGTCGACGGCATCATCAAGAAGCAGCTGACTTCCCGAGTGCCGCTGGTATCGAAAATCGGCGATTACATTACCTCGGCCGGCGGCAAACGCCTGCGTCCTTTACTGGTGTTGCTGTGTGGCAAGGCCCTGGGCCGCGAAGGCGATGACCTGCGCCTGCTGGCCGCGACCATTGAATTCCTGCACACCGCCACCCTGCTGCATGACGATGTGGTCGACATGTCCGGCATGCGCCGTGGCCGCTCGACCGCCAACGCCATGTGGGGCAACGCGCCAAGCGTACTGGTCGGTGACTTCCTGTATTCGCGCTCATTCGAAATGATGGTCGAACTTGGCTCGATGCCGGTGATGAAGATCCTTTCGCAAGCCACGCGCATCATCGCCGAAGGCGAAGTATTGCAGCTGTCGAAGGTGCGGGACGTCAGCACCACCGAAGAAACCTACATGGAAGTCATCCGCGGCAAGACCGCGATGCTCTTCGAAGCCTCGACCCACAGCGCCGCCGCCCTGTGCCAGGCCACGCCGGAACAGGCCGAAGCCCTGCGTACATTCGGTGATCACCTGGGCGTGGCCTTCCAACTGGTCGACGACCTGCTCGACTACAAAGGCGACGCCGAAACCCTGGGCAAGAACGTCGGTGACGATCTGGCCGAAGGCAAGCCGACCCTGCCACTGATCTACACCATGCGCGAAGGTACGCCGGAACAGGCCGCCCTGGTGCGCAAGGCGATCCAGAAAGGCGGAATCGAAGACCTGGAAAGCATCCGCGAAGCCGTGGAAGCCTCGGGCTCGCTGGAGTACACCGCGCAACTGGCACGCGACTATGTGGCACGCGCAATCCAGTGTCTCGAAGCGCTGCCTGCCAGCGAGTACCGCGATGCACTCGTTGAACTGAGCGAGTTCGCGGTCGCGCGTACGCACTGACAACACTGCAAGCCCCCTGTGGGAGCGAGCTTGCTCGCGATTAGGCACTTACATTCAACATTGTTGTTGACTGAAAGGACGCCATCGCGAGCAAGCTCGCTCCCACAGGTTTGTTCCCCACAGGTTTTCCTGCGCTGCACCCCTCCCTGCTAAAACCCTATACAATGTGCGCTTTTTAGCGATCCTGAATCCAAGGAGCCTTAGTGAGCACGTTGCCACCCTGCCCAAAATGCAATTCCGAATACACCTATGAAGACGGTGCCCAGCTGATCTGCCCCGAGTGCGCCCACGAATGGTCCGCCAGCGGTGAAGCCGAAGCGGTGTCCGATGACACAGTGAAAAAGGATTCGGTCGGCAACGTCCTGCAAGACGGCGACACCATCACCGTGATCAAGGACCTCAAGGTCAAGGGTACGTCTTTGGTGGTCAAGGTCGGCACCAAGGTCAAGAACATCCGCCTGTGCGATGGCGATCACGACATCGACTGCAAGATCGACGGCATCGGCCCGATGAAACTCAAGTCCGAGTTCGTCAGAAAAGTCTGAGCCTGCTGTTATCCATCCCGCGCCTGGCGCGGGATGCCCTCCCTCCCTGCTTCACCCAATAAATCCTCGCAATAGCCAAACGCCGATCGGTTTGACCTGACGCAATCTTTACCCGGAAAAAAGCGCAAACCGCCAATAGGCCCTTGCTATTTGATGAATAAGAATTATTCTCATCAAACCTTCAATGGAGATGAGAACCATGACTTATCTGATCGATGCCTGGCTGGACCGCCCACACCCTTACCTCAGGATCCTGCATCGGGAAACCGGGGAAGTCTGTGCAGTGCTTGAAGAGGAAGCCTTGAGCGAACTGCAGGACCAAGGTGATCTTGACCTCAATGGCCTGAGTTCCAGCGAGCCGGTGGTGCTCAAGGAACTGGTGCGAAATCTGTTTCTGTTCTGCTATGCCCGGGCGTTGCGCCCGCACAGTGAACTGCACCACAAGATCGAAATATGAAAATCACTGCAAGACTCTGTAGGAGCGAGCTTGCTCGCGAAAAACTCAAAGACACCGCGTTCATTCAGTATGGCCGCGTAATCGTTGACGCCCATCGCGAGCAGGCTCGCTCCTACAGGTAATCAGCGGGTCTTACAGAACGTCGAGCAGTTCGACGTCGAATACCAGTACGCTGTGCGGCGGAATGCTGCCAACGCCTTGAGCGCCGTATGCCAGCTCGCTCGGCACGTACAGGCGCCATTTGCTACCGGCGTTCATCAGTTGCAGGGCTTCGGTCCAGCCGGCGATCACGCCGCCAACCGGGAATTCCGCAGGCTGGCCGCGCTCGTAGGAGCTGTCGAACACTGTGCCGTCGATCAGGGTGCCGTGGTAATGAGTACGCACGGAGTCTTCACGGGATGGCTTGGCGCCTTCGCCAGCGGTCAGGACTTCGAACTGCAGGCCGGAAGCCAGAGTGGTGATGCCTTCACGCTTGGCGTTTTCAGCCAGGAAGGCCAGGCCTTCGCCAGCAGCCGCTTCAGCCTTGGCTGCAGCTTCGGCCTGCATGATTTCGCGGATGACTTTGAAGCTGGCGGACATTTCTTCCTGACCCACACGGCTTGGCTTGCCGGCGAATGCGTCGGTCAGACCCGCCAGGATCGCGTCCAGGCTTACGCCCGGTGGCGGGTTGTCGCGCAGTTGGTCGCCCAGCTGACGGCCAATACCGTAGCTGACGCGGGTTTCGTCGGTGGACAGATTTACTTCGGACATGACACTGCTCCGCTGTGCGGACGGCTCGGGAACTTGCCATGCGTGCACAGCGCGTCCCGGAGCGCCCGGAACCAAAAGGGCCAGCAGACTAGCACAGATGTCATGCCTTTGATGAGGGACCTCAGGCGATCGGCACCTTCAGGTTTTCCTCAACATCGGCAACCAGACCGCACATTTCGTCGTGCACGACCGTGTGCACAAGGTTGAAGTGCAACTTGGGAAAGGAGCGCAGCACATCACGGGCATGCTCCACCGAACGCAGGCTCATCATGTGTCCGTGGGTATCGCTCAATGGATACGCCGCGCCATGCATCCGCGCCTCCAGCAGGTAGATGCCCCCCTCCATCGAGATCAGGTTCAGCTCATCGACCTTCCCGGCGACGGCATACGCATTCAACTCATTCAGGGTCATGAACGCACCTCACGCAGTGGCGAACCAACATACTTACAGGGATAGGCCTCGGCGCATCAAAGCACAAGCCACAAACGACGCCGCCCGTCTGTTTCATCACGCCCCTCTGTAGGAGCGAGCTCGCTCGCGATGCTTGCCAACGATGACGCGGGAAACCTGACACCCCGCGGCGATCTTGAGTCCATCGCGGGCTCGCTCCTACAGCAGATGGGTAAATCAGTGCTTGGTGACTTTATCCAGGTAACCCATGGCGAAGGCCGAGACCACGAAGGTCATGTGGATGATCACATACCACTGCAAATGCTCGGGATCGACGTTCTTGGCGTCCATGAAGATGCGCAGCAGGTGAATGGACGAGATCGCCACGATCGATGCGGCCACCTTCATCTTCAGCGACGAAGAGTCCATGGTGCCCAGCCAGTTGAGTTTTTCCTTGCTGTCGTCGATGTCCAGTTGCGAGACGAAATTTTCGTAGCCGGAAATCATCACCATCACCAGCAAACCGCCCACCAGGGCCATGTCGATCAGCGACAGCAGTACCAGGATCAAGTCCGATTCGGCCATCGAAAACACGTTCGGGATGACGTGGAAGACTTCCTGGAAGAATTTCAGTGCCAGCGCCAGCAGTCCGAGGGACAGGCCGAAATAGATCGGCGCCAGCAGCCAGCGCGAGGCGTACATTGCATTTTCGATAAAGCGTTCCATTGAATCTCACACGTTGGACTGGAAATGGCGGCGAGTATACCAGCCACCCGTCCATACCCAGAAGCAGCCAGAAACCGTCGAAAAATCCGTCACCTGCGCCTGTGTATCAAAGTTTTTCTGCTAGTGTCCAAATCATTGACTGCTCAGTGATGTCGGACAGGAAGACTGGAAATGGATGTGCAATTGCCTTTGACGAGTGCCGGAATTTGCCTGGCGCTGCTGCTGAGCGGCTGCTCACCCAGCGAAGAAAAACGCCAGGTCAGCCTCGAAGAAAAAACCGCGCAGTTCGAAAAGTCGCTGGACGCCATTCAGGATCCGAAGCTCAAGGATGCCGTGTCGGAACTGGGTGGCTCACTGCTGCTGCTCGAACGCGCGCAACTCAAGCTCGACAGCAAGCCGGTGGAAACCGAATACGGCGAAGACGCCCTCGCCATGCTCAAGCACTACCCGAGCCCGCAGGCCCTGGTCGACACCTACATCAACGGGTTGTTCGTGCTGCAAAAGGACTCCAGTTCCGACTATCTGATCGATCTGCAGCCCGTGTTCCCCTTCACGTTCAGCGTTCCTGCCGCGTTTTTGTTTCCCCATGGCCTGGAATGGCAGTCGGTCACGCTAAGCAACAAACGAGTGATTCCCTTCCAGCCGGAATGGTCGGAAACCGACCCCGGCATTCAGCTCAGCCCATCGAGCTCCAACCTGACCAACCCCGATGACCTGACCGTGGCCTACCCCTTCATCGAAGGCCTCGACATTGACAGAAAGCAGCAACCGCAACCGGTGAGCCTGCAAGGCAAAGTCGAAGTCATCGCGCCACGGCGCCTCTACAGCTTCGACCTGACGAAAAAGGACGTAGGCCAGACCCGCACCAATGACAACCTGAGCGTCACCCTCCTCACATTGACGAACAACTACGCGGAAATCGAATACAACAACAGCACGCCGCTGGCCCCCGAAGTCAGTGAAGCACCGCTCAACCCGCTGATCGTCCAGGCCAGGGACAGCACCGGGCAATTCATCGCGCGCGCCGGTTCAATCAACGAAACCTCGGTACAAATTGCCTTCTATCAGCAGCAACTGGCCAAGATGCAGCAGCAAAAGAGCTGGAGCGAGTCCCTGGAAAAACAGCTCGATGAAGAACAACGCAATTTTGAGAAACAGCAGGCTCGACATTATTCGAAGGTGTACTTCAACGGGATAATCGAAACTCTCGAAGTCAGCATGCTGGATTTTTCCGCCGTCACGGTCACCCGAAAGGACCTCGACCTGCCGATCCGGCGCTTCGATGCCTATACCACGGACAAGTCCATCCAGCCCTTGAACCTGTCCGTGGTGGTCTATGACGACCAGGCGGCGGGCTGGCTGAAAGGGGCAACGCTGAGTGAGGATCAGCTGAAAAAGAACGTCAGCATCAGTCAGTCGGTCGACGACCCCAGCGCTGCGCGAATCGAATTCACTCACCTGCGTACCTTCAACGATGAGCTGCTCGGCACATCGTTCAACCCCGGTGAAAGTCCGGTGAGCTTCTTTACCGAAGACACTCGTGGCAATCGCGACGAGCCGATCGAACTGCCGTCAGAGGCGTACCAGATCGATCCCCTGCGCGGCATCATCACTTACGATCTGAATCTGTTTCCACAAACCCCGGCCTATGCGGTGGGCTCGATGCCGTTGTTCCTGGCCACGGTCGACAAGCAAACCGTCGAAGCCCGTCAACTGCCCAAGGGCCTCGCGCTCAAAGACAATGCACTGGTGGTGGACCTGAAGGTATTTCCCGCCCAGGACTGGCGCTTTTTCGCCAAGGACGACAGCGGTAGTTACTTGAAGGAGATTCTATCGGTCAGTCATGGCGCGAGCGCACAGGGGCCGGCGCAGTTTGCCGTGCATTACTTCTACGGGCAGCCTACGCGCCTGGAAACCTATCAGCGCACTGATCTCACCACCGTGCAATATGGTTTCGAAGTCAAACTCGACAAGGCCGACATGACGCGCCTTGATCAATAGTGCCACTCAGTGCTCGGGGTGAAACTCGAAGCCGCCCATGTTCCGGCAGCGACCACCGTTGATTTCCCGCAGTTGGGCTTGCAGGTGCAGGCACCAGATTTGCGGATCGTCGGCCAACTCGTAGCCGTGCAGGGTCAGGCTTTCAACGATGGTGTCGAGGATTGATTCAGCGACGAACGGACCGTGGAACGGGCCTTGGGCCTTGATGGCCGAAGGTTGTTCACCGGCCATTCCGGCGGCGAACAACAGAGTCCACATGCCCGTATCTCCCGCCAATGGACGGATGGCACATTCGATACGGGTCACAAGGCCCAGGCATTGACGGGTGAGGCAGAGGTTGCGCGACATGGCGGCGACCCTCGGTAGATCCGGTATTCAGCCCCCATGGGAAGGCTGTTTCGATCCTGTGATTACGTCGATATCCTTGAGCAGAGAATAGAAGAAAAGTCTGCCTTGCAGGCCGAGGCAAGACCGAAAGGCGCCGAATGGTCATAGTGTGAATATTGACGTCATTTCGACGACGCTTCTCCAGTGTTCACACAAACAAATGTGGGAGCGGGCTTGCTCGCGAAAGCGTCAAAACATCCAACATTTATGTTGGCTGATTCACCGCTTTCGCGAGCAAGCCCGCTCCCACATGGGTTACTGCATCAGGCCGGCTTGGTTTCCGCCAAAGCCTCTTGCGCCAACTCCTTCTCGGCTTCCTTGAGATCATCTTCGCTGATCATTTCCGCGATAACCCGCAGGCGCTCCACGACCCGCGCGTTCACGCTGCCTTCAGGAAACTCGCCATTCTCGTCCGGTTCGCCGGCCGGCTCGCCGACCAGCAGACTCAAGGCTTCGTCGGCCTGACGGACCGCGTAGACATGGAACTGACCCGCACGCACCGCCGCCAGCACCTTCTCATCGAGCATCAGGGTGGCGACGTTGGCGTGAGGAATGATTGCCCCCTGCTCGCCGGTCAACCCGCGGGCTTCGCACAAACGGAAGAAGCCCTCGATCTTCTCGTTGACTCCGCCGACCGCCTGCACTTCGCCGAACTGGTTGATCGAACCGGTGATGGCAAAGCACTGCTTGAGCGGGGTTTTCGACAAGGCCGAGATCAGGGTGCAAGCCTCACCCAAAGAAGCGCTGTCGCCATCGACATAACCGTAGGATTGCTCCAGGGCGATGCTCGCGGAAATCGCCAGCGGAAACTCCTGGGCGTAACGGCTGCCCAGATAACCGGTAAGGATCATCACGCCTTTGGAGTGGATCGGCTGACCGAGGTTGACCTCGCGCTCGATGTCGACGATACCGCTGCCGCCCGGGTACACGGTGGCGGAAATCCGCGCCGGTATACCAAAGGCCGAGTCGCCGACTTCCAGCACCGTCAAACCATTGCACTTGCCGACCGCCGCGCCCGCGGTGTCGATCAGGATGATCCCGGCCAGCATGTCATCGAGAATCCGCGCTGACACACGACCGGTCCGTGTGGCCTTGGCCTTGAGCGCGCGCTCGATATGCCCCGCGTCGGTCCGTTCATCGCCGGCCAGATGTCGGATGAAGTCCGCCTCGCTGACCAGTTGGAACAAGTCACCGATACGCGCCGACAAGCGCCCCTGGTGCTCGGCCAGACGTGCACTGTAGGTCGCCAGGCGTGCCACCGCATCAGCGGTCAGCGGTGCCATGCCTTCTTCGGAAGTACGGGTCTTGAGCAACTGGGCGAACTGCTCCAGGCTCTCGTCGACCATCGGGATGTCTTCGTCGAAATCCACCAGGACGCGGAACATCTCCTGGAAGTCCGGATCGAGGTCTTGCAGCGTGTAATACAGCTGACGGGCACCGATGATGACGACTTTGACCTGCAACGGAATGTGTTGCGGCGTCAGGGTTACGGTCGCAAAACGGCCCATCTCCCCCAGCGGCGATTCCATTTTCAGTTTGCGTGATTGCAGGGCGCGTTTCAGTGCATCCCACACGAACGGCTCGCTGAGCATTTTGTCCGCTTCAAGGATCAGGAAACCGCCATTGGCCCGGTGCAAGGCACCCGGCCGCAGTTGGCGGTAGGTGGTGTAAAGCGCACCCTGATCGGTGCTGTATTCGATCCGGCCAAAAAGGTTTTCGTAGGTCGGGTGCGGCTCGAACACCACCGGCGCACCGCCGCTGGCCGAGTGACCGACCACCAGGCTCGGCGCGTATTGTTCTTCCAGCAACTTGCGGGCGACAGCGTCGGTCTTGCTATCGTCTACCAGCTGCTCGACCACGGACTTGAGCAAGTACACCTGCATCGCCTGCAGATAACCGCATACCGCCGCGTTCTCGGCGTACTTCTCCGACAATGGCGACAACAATGGCTGCAAGGCCAGGGTAATGGTTTCTTCGTTCAGATGACGCAGCTGGTTGCTCGACTCGCGTTTCCATTGCGGCAGGCTGGCGAGCTCTTCGTTCAGGCGCTCCTCCAGTGCCGAAATATCCTCATGAAAGCGCTCGCGCTCGGCTTCCGGCAACTGGGCGAACTCAGCTTCGTCCAACGCCTTGCCGTCGCTCATCGGGGTGAAGGCGATATTGCTGGCGTCGCGGTACAGCGCAACTTCCTTTTCCAGCGCCAGTCGCTCGATGACGTCCAGGGCCTTGTCGTAGCGCTGGTTGAAGGCGCGGTCGATACTGCTTTTCTTCTGCTGGTAGGACGGATGCTCGAATACTGCCGGAAATGTCGCCAGCAGGTTGTCGATCAAACCGTTGATATCACCAATGAAGTTACCGGCAGTGCCCGACGGCAACTCCAGGGCACGTGGTTCGCGCGGTTCATCGAAGTTGTTGACGTAGACCCAGTCCGCCGGGGTCTGCAGGCGCTTGCCTTCGGCCTTGAGGTAGCGTTTGACGAACGAGAACCGGCCAGTACCGGGCTCGCCCATGACGAATACGTTGTAACCGGGGCGTGGCATGGCCACACCGAACTGCAAGGCTTCGACCGCACGTTCCTGGCCAAGCACACCGCGAAAGGGCTCCAGATCATTGGTGGTAGAGAAGCTGAACTGTTCAGCGGAAAACGGACGGGTCAGCGCTTCGGGCGCTAGACGCAAGCTGGCAGCAACAGGATCAGGCATCGGGCTTCCTTAACAATCAGGCGGGGCAGATGGCAGCATTCTGGCGCCGCCCATGCCCGACTGGCAAGGAGCGCCGCAGGCCTGATCACCGTCAACCGGCCAACCCCAGGCGGGCCGGGCTTGCGCGGCCGTTTTCCATGAATGTTTTGCAAAAAATCACGGAACCCTGTGATCGTGCCTAAACTCCAAACTGCGCGGCTGGACTAATGACCGGCCCACTGGCAGCGGAAGGGTCTGCAGGAAAACTCGCCGAGCGGCGATCAGGCAAGGCGAAAGCAGGCGAGGAAGCGGAGTGTAGGGGCCTACATGAGCATTCCGAGCCTGCTTTCAACGCAGCATGATCGTCGCGCAGGCAGTTTGCATGCAGAGCCGGGGCCAGACTCCCTTGTCTATTGGTACGCACACAAAGAGAACAAAGCTATGAAACGGATTCTTCTTGGTACTCTCTTCACCGCTGTATCCATCAATGCCATGGCGCAAGCGCCTGGCGGTCCGGATTGCGGTTGGGGCAACATGCTGTTCGAAGGCCAGCGTGGTACTCCAGCTCACTTCCTGGCATCCACCACCAACGGCACCTCCGGCAACGCAACCTTCGGCATGACCTCCGGCACCAACGGTTGCGCAACCAATGCGTCGCTGACCTATGGCGGCAAATCCTGGTTTGCCATGAATGGCATGATGAACGAGCTGTCCGAAGACATGGCCAAGGGTCAGGGCGAAGCGCTGACCACCTATGCCGTGGTACTGGGCGTGGCGCCGGAAGACCGTGCGCACTTCGCCGCAGTCACTCACGAGCACTTCCAGCAGATCTTCAGCAAGGCTGACGTGACCGCAGAAGACGTGCATACCAATACCCTGGCCGTGCTCAAAGCCGACCCTCGTCTGGCCAAGTACGCGACTCAGGCTTAAGCTCGACCCGCCCCGCTTCTTTCGGGAAGCGGGTTTTGTTTTTTGGACCTGCCCCTCTTTGGGTAATGTCTCTGACTGTAGGAGTTTGCTTGCCAGCGATGGTCGTTAACGATCACGCGTGTTTACTGGATAAACACAGCGCCTTTGAAACCATCGCTGGCAAGCCAGCTCCTACAGGCAAACGGCATCCACCTCGTTGGGTCTTTATTTTTCCCTGTTTAAGTTGCCTTCTATGCTCAAACGCCTTGCCTGGCTGGCGCTGTGTGTCTGCGCCCCGCTATCCGCCGCGCCTCACATCGAACCACAACGTTTGCAGCAACTGGCCAACGACCCTTTCTGGATATCCCTGGGCCATTACGAAACCGCCAAGCTCGGCGGCTGGCGCAGCTATGTCAGTGACCGCAAGTTCTTCCTCGCCGCTGACGGCAATGAACATCCGGACCATGAACTGGCGGCGACTGTACAAGCCTTGTACGCCCCGGCCAGTGCCGGTGAAACACACGCTCAATGCGTCTACCCTGCCCGCACCCGCTGGCTGAAAGACCAACTCGGCCTGGCCGGACTGCCGACGCCGGACTGCGCCGGGTTCAAGCAATGGTTCAAGGACGTCTCGCCCGACAGCGCGGTGATGATCTTCCCGGCGGCTTACCTGAACAGCCCGTCCTCGATGTTCGGCCATACCCTGTTGCGCATCGACCAGGCCGAGGTGAAGAGCGACAAGACTTCGCTGCTCAGTTACGCGATCAACTTCGGTGCCTACATCGAGGGCTCGGACAACAGCATCATCTATGCCTGGAAAGGCCTGATGGGCGGCTATCCCGGCCTGTTCGCGATGGTGCCCTATCAGGAAAAGCTCTCGGAATACCGCAGCCTGGAAAACCGCGACCTGTGGGAGTACCGCCTGAACCTGACCCAACAGGAAACCGCGCGCATGGTCGAGCACGTCTGGGAGCTGAAGCAGATCAAGTTCGACTATTTCTTCTTCGACGAAAACTGCTCATACCGCTTGCTGGAATTGCTGCAAGTGGCCCGACCGGGCCTGCGCCTGACCGAGCAATTCCCGCTCACCGCCATCCCGACCGACACCGTCAAAGCCGTGAAAGATGCCGGATTGGTGGAATCGATCCAGTATCGTCCGTCCCGGGAGCGCGAGTTGCTCAGCCGCGCCGAGCCGTTGGACCCTGAAGAGCAACAGTGGGTGCTGAAAGTCAGCGCCGATCAGAAACAATTGCAGGACCCGGCGTTCAAGGCGCAAGTCCGCGACCGTCAGGCGCTGATCATCGATGCGGCCTATCGTCTGGAGCGTTACCGCGCCAATGGCCAGGAACGCGACCCGGCACGCGCCCAGCGCAGCTTCGAACTGCTGCGGGCCATCAACCAGAACCCGGCGCCGGAGCTGGATATCCCGCAACCGGGCCTGCCTGAAGACGGTCATGAGTCCCGCACCTGGCAGCTCGGCCTCGGCAGCCGTGGAGATAAAGCCTTTGGCGAGTACGGCTTGCGCATGGCTTATCACGACCTCAACGACAACAACGAAAGCTTTCCCCTTGGCGCGCAGATCGAAATCCTGCAATTGAAACTGCGCCAGTACGAAAGCAATGAATGGCAAGTGCAACAACTGGACCTGGCAACGATTCGCTCCCTGACCCCGCGTAACGAGCTGCTGCAACCGCTTTCATGGCAAGTCACCGGTGGTCTGGAGCGAGTGCCGGGCAAGCACGATGACCAAACCCTGGTCAGCCACGTCAACGGCGGTGGCGGTGGCACCTGGCAACTGGGCGATGACCTGCTCGGATTTGCCCTGGGCACTGTGCGCATCGAGCACAACAACGATTTCGCCGCTTTCATTGCCCCGGCCGCCGGGTTCAACAGTGGTGTGCTGTGGAAAAACCCACTGGGCAATTTGAGCCTGGAAGCCAAGGGGGATTTCTTCACCAATGGCGAGGTGCGCCGTAGCCTGAGCCTGAATCAGCAGTGGGAAATATCCCGCAATCTCGGACTGCGCTTGAGCGCCCGGCGCGAGTTCAGCCATTTGGCGACGGCCGAGAACGAAGTGATGCTTGAGCTGAAGTGGTATCACTACTGACCTGACACACCACTTACCCTGTGGGAGCGGGCTTGCTCGCGAATGCGATACACCACTCAACATTGATGCTGGCTGACACGCCCCTTTCGCGAGCAAGCCCGCTCCCACAGGGGTTAAGTGGTGTTCGTCAAAATGCCTACACACCTTTCACAACCACCCGACGAATCCACTTCTAGACTTTATCTATGGGTCGCGTATCGGCTTGGGAGAGTGAGATGTGGTGTTATGCGGAGAAGGATCAGGACGCCGCCCGGGCCTATCACTCGCCGTAAGTCGCTTTCAGACATCCAGTGAAACCAAATGCCTGCGACCATGGCCCAAACCCTATACCGGGAGAATTCCATGAGCCGTGCCTTCGTCAATGAAGATAGTGCCGCCGCGCAAGCCGATCAGCCAGTCGAACGGCAGGTCAGCGCGCAGACCAATTACGTCACACCGCAAGGCCTGAACCTGTTGCAGGGAAAAGTCGCCGAACTGCAATCCCTGCACGCCGAACAATCGGCAAAAGGCGAACAGGCCGACAAGCAGCGCCTGGCGGATCTCGAACGTGATTTGCGTTACTTCAAGCAGCGCCTGGGCAGCGCTCAGGTGGTTCCCGCCGCGACTTCGACCGAGAAAGTGCAGATCGGCAGTTGGGTGACCTACGCCGATGAACACGCCACCGAACGCCGGGTACAACTGGTGGGCGAAGATCAGGCCGATGCCGCCCACGGCCTGATCAATTGGAGTTCACCGCTGGGTCGTGCGCTGCTCGGCGCACGACTCAACGACGAAGTGCTGTGGCAGCGCCCCGCCGGGGATCAACTGATTGAAGTGATCCGTATCGAACCGACTTAGACGACGCCTTGGGCCAGCATGGCATCGGCGACTTTGACGAAGCCGGCGATGTTCGCGCCCTTGACGTAGTTGACCCGGCCATTCTCCTCGCCGTAATGCACGCAAGCGTGGTGAATCGACTGCATGATCGCGTGCAGTTTGCTGTCCACTTCGCCACCGGTCCACGCCAGGCGCATGGCGTTCTGTGACATTTCCAGCCCGCTCACCGCCACGCCGCCGGCGTTGGATGCCTTGCCCGGCGCAAACAGAATGTTCGCCTCGATGAACAGGTCCACCGCCTCAAGGGTGGTCGGCATGTTCGCGCCTTCGGCCACGCAGATGCAGCCGTTGCGCAGCAAAGTGCGAGCGGCTTCGGCATCCAGTTCGTTTTGCGTCGCGCACGGCAGCGCGATGTCGCAGCTCAGGCTCCACGGAAGCTCACCTGCGCGGAACTCCAGGCCAAAACGGCCGGCCAGTTCACGGATACGCCCGCGCTGTACGTTCTTCAGTTCCAGCACCGCCAGCCATTGCTCCTCGGTCAAACCGCTTTCGCAATACAGCGTGCCTTCGGAGTCGGACAGCGAAATCACTTTGCCGCCCAGGTCCATGACCTTGCGCGCCGCGTATTGCGCGACGTTGCCGGAGCCGGAAATCGCTACGCGTTTACCTTCCACGGCCAGGCCGCGACGCTTGAGCATTTCTTCGGCGAAGTACACGCAACCGAAACCGGTGGCTTCCGGGCGAATCAGGCTGCCGCCGTAACTTGGGCCTTTGCCGGTCAGCACGCTGGTGAACTGGTTGCTCAGGCGCTTGTACTGGCCGAACAGGAAACCGATTTCCCGCGCGCCGACACCGATATCACCGGCCGGTACGTCAACGTCGGCGCCGATGTGGCGGTACAGCTCGCTCATGAAGGCCTGGCAGAAGCGCATGACTTCCGCATCACTTTTACCTTTCGGATCAAAGTCCGACCCGCCCTTGCCGCCGCCCATGGGCAGCGAGGTCAGGGAGTTTTTGAAGGTTTGCTCGAACGCGAGGAATTTCAGGACGCCCATGTTCACCGACGGGTGGAAACGCAGACCCCCCTTGTACGGGCCGATCGCGCTGTTCATCTGGATGCGGAAACCACGATTGACCTGGACCTTGCCCTGATCGTCGACCCACGACACGCGAAACACCACCGCCCGCTCCGGCTCGCAGATGCGCTCCAGGATGCCGGAGGTCAGGTAATGCGGATTGGCTTCAAGAAACGGCCACAGGGTACGCAGGACTTCTTCGACAGCCTGGTGAAATTCGGGTTGGTCCGGGTCGCGTTTTTTCAGGCGCGCAAGGAAGGATTCGACGGATTCGATCATGGAAAAGTCTCGGCAAATTTATTGTCGTTGGAGGAGATTGAGCCGGACTGTAACAAACGATTCACGCACAGGAACAGAGCAGAATGTCGCATTCATGAAATTAAATGGTGCACAGGATATAAATAAGTCCGTTTTTTGGACTCATTCTGCACCTGAATAGGGATTCACCATTCGAGCAATGCACCATCAGTAACACCGCCTTCGCGAGCAAGCCCGCTCCCACAGGAGATCTTCTGCTGAATTGAGATTTGGCCCTTCACAAAACCCTGTGGGAGCGAGCTTGCTCGCGATGAATGCGCCGCGGTATCACTGAAAAAACGCGCAAAAAAAAACGGAGCCCGAAGGCTCCGCTCTTTATGCAACCAACCCGAAATCAGGCCAGTTTCTTGTGGCGTACACGATGCGGCTGGGCAGCTGCTTCGCCGAGACGCTTTTTGCGATCAGCTTCGTATTCGCTGTAGTTACCTTCGAAGAACACCGCTTGCGAGTCGTCTTCGTACGCCAGGATGTGCGTCGCGACGCGGTCAAGGAACCACCGGTCGTGGGAGATCACAATGGCGGCGCCCGGGAAGTCCAGCAAGGCCTCTTCCAGGGAACGCAGGGTTTCGACGTCGAGGTCGTTGGACGGTTCGTCGAGCAGCAGGACGTTGCCGCCCTCTTTCAGGGTCAGGGCCAGGTGCAAGCGACCGCGCTCACCACCGGACAGGTCCTTGACGAACTTCTGCTGATCGCCGCCCTTGAAGTTGAAGCGACCGACATAGGTACGCGACGGGATCTCGTAGTTGCCGATGCGGATCTGGTCGGAACCGTCGGAGATCTGCTGGAACACGGTCTTGCTGCCGTCCAGGTCCTCACGGCTCTGATCCACACAAGCCAGCTGCACGGTTTCACCGACTTCGATGCTGCCCGAATCCGGCGTTTCCTTGCCCATCAGCATGCGGAACAGGGTCGACTTACCGGCACCGTTACCGCCGATAACGCCGACGATGGCACCTTTAGGCATGGAGAACGACAGGTTGTCGATCAGCACGCGGTCGCCATAGCCCTTGGTGACGTTCTTGAATTCGATGACCTTGTCGCCCAGGCGTGGACCAGCCGGGATGTAGATCTCGTTGGTTTCGCTGCGCTTCTGGAATTCCTGCGACTGCATTTCTTCGAAGCGTTGCAGACGAGCCTTGGATTTCGACTGGCGGGCCTTGGCGCCTTTGCGCACCCACTCCAGTTCTTCCTTCATGGCTTTTTCGTGAGCCGACTGCTGCTTGGATTCGGCAGCCAGACGATCGGACTTGGCTTCCAGCCAACCCGAATAGTTACCCTCGTAAGGAATGCCCGCGCCGCGGTCGAGTTCCAGAATCCAGCCGGCAACGTTGTCCAGGAAGTAACGGTCGTGCGTGATCGCGACCACGGTGCCCGGGAAGTCGTGCAGGAAGTGCTCCAGCCAGGCGACGGAATCGGCGTCCAGGTGGTTGGTCGGTTCGTCGAGCAGCAGCATGTCCGGTGCCGACAGCAGCAGACGGCACAGGGCCACACGGCGTTTTTCACCACCAGAGAGGACTTCAACCTTGGCATCCCACGCCGGCAGACGCAGTGCATCGGCGGCGACTTCCAGCTGACGCTCCAGGTTATGGCCGTCGCTGGCCTGCAGGATCGCTTCTAGCTTGGCCTGTTCGGCAGCCAGTTTGTCGAAGTCGGCATCCGGATCGGCGTAGGCGGCGTAGACCTCGTCCAGGCGTGCCTGGGCGTCCTTGATCACGCTGACCGCTTCCTCGACCACTTCACGCACGGTCTTGGTCGGATCCAGTTGTGGTTCCTGGGGCAGGTAGCCGATGTTCAGCTCCGGCATCGGACGGGCTTCGCCCTCGAACTCGGTGTCGACGCCAGCCATGATTTTCAGCAGCGTGGATTTACCCGAACCGTTGAGGCCGAGCACGCCGATCTTGGCGCCGGGGAAGAACGACAGAGAAATGTTTTTCAGGATTTCCCGCTTCGGCGGAACAACTTTGCCCAGCCGATGCATGGTGAATACGTATTGAGCCATGGAGAACCTAGGGTCAGTGACTGATGAATGATTAGGGCGCAGGCGATGCCTGGCCAGGCTGTGCGCGTCGCCCGATTGAAAGCTTTCAATATATGCGCGCTGAAAAAGCCTGAGTCTAGGAGCTGGAACGCCCCCGCGTAACCGGCAAAGCTACCTGAATGACCGGTGGCAGTCCAGCCGACGGACAGGGGCTGGCACTTCGCCACAACTCAAGGCATGCTAGCCGCCCTTCGGGCGTCCGGCTTATAGTGCACGTCGCGCCAGTCCAGCCAAACCGCAGGATTACAGCTTGTCCATTGTCCCTCCGCCTCCGATTTCCAGTGCGCCGGCCACAGTGCTCGGCTCCCCCCTGCGCGGGACTTTGAAGGGCACCTTGGCGACACTCGTATTATTGCTGCTGGCCCTGCTGTTCTGGCAGTTGCTCGACCAGTTGCGCGAAACCCAGAAGAACCAGCGTCAGTACACCATCGACTACACCGCCGATCTGGCCGCGCAGGTCAGCCTGAACATGACGCTCAACGCGCAGATCGCCCTCAACCTGTTGCCGATCGTCGAGCAACCGCAAGGCGCCGATGAACTGCAGGCCCTGTTGCGCAAACTGCAACAGTCGCTGCCTGATCTGCGCAGCCTGGCGTTGCTCAGCCCCTCGGGAAGAGTCATCAGTGACAGCGCTCCCGACAGCGATGACAACAACTACCTGGGTGAACTGGTACGGCGCAGCCACGCCCAGGCGCACTACTTCAGCAACGCCACCGACGGTTCCGTGGTGCATTTACTGTTGCATCAGGCCAGCGGCAGTTCCCGAGGCTATTGGGTCCTGCGCCTGACGCCCACCTTCTTTTCGTCCCTGACCAAGCAACGCGAGGCCGGTGGCCGCCCGTTGTGGCTGGTGGAGAACCGCATCAATCATCAGATCATCAGTCGCGACGAAGCGCTGCCCTCGGTCAATCCGGGCACGCTGACCGAGGACGATGTCGCCAACAGCGTGCTGACGGTTCCGCTGAGCAGCAGCGATTGGCAATTGCGCGGCCTGTTCGACCGTCAGCGCGTGCTGGAAGAGCTGCTGCCGGCGTTCATCGGCAAATGTCTGCTGGGCCTGGCGTTTTCCATGCTGCCGTTCCTCGCCTTGCTGAACACGCGCCGGCGTCAGCGCCAGTTGAAGGAAGGCCGCCGGCGTTACCAGGACATTTTCGAAGGCACCGGCGTGGCCTTGTGCGTCCTCGATATGTCCGGGCTCAAGGTCTTTTTCGACAAGGCACAACTGCAGGGCAGCGAGCAACTGCAAGCGTGGCTGGCGATCCCGGAGCAACGCCGGCCATTGCTCAAGGAACTTCGGATCACCGAGGTCAACCAGGTGGCGTTGCAACTGCTTAATGTCGATAGCGCCGACCAAGCCTGGAAATTGCTGATCGACGGTAATCCGCAGGACGGCACCGCCATCGGCAACCAGATGCTCGATGCGATGCTCAACCAGCAGCAACAGCTTGAGCTGGAAATCAAGCTGCAGGACGCCAGCGGCCGCGTCCAGCACCTGTGGCTGGTGCTGTGTCTGCCGCAAACCCCGGACGACTATAATGCGGTGATCCTGAGCATCACTGACATCACCAGTCGCAAGCTCATCGAGCTGTCGCTGCAGGAGCGCGAAGGGTTCTGGTCGGACGTGGTGCGCACCGTGCCGGATCATCTGTATGTGCAGGATGTGATCAGCCAGCGCATGATCTACAGCAACCACCATCTGGGCCAGACCCTGGGTTACAACCGCACCGAACTGCACCAGATGGGCGAATACTTCTGGGAAATCCTCCTGCATCCCGAAGACGCCGACTATTACCACCGATCTCGCCAGATCCAGCGCCAGGCCGGTTATCGCCAGTTGATGCAGTGCCAGTTGCGTTTCCGCCATCGGGACGGCCAGTGGCGACGCTTCGAGATTCGCGAGCAGGCACTGGCGCGGGACAAGGACGACCAGGTCACGCGGATCATCGGCGTGGCCAAGGACATCACCGACCAGATCGAAGCCAGCGAATCGCTGCGCGACAGCGAGCAGCGCTACCGCATGCTTGCCGAAAGCATCAGCGACGTGATCTTCTCCACCGACAGCCGCCTTAACCTCAATTACGTCAGCCCTTCGGTGCTAGCAGTGCTGGGCTACGACGCCGAGTGGATTTTCCAGAACGGCTGGCAATCGACCATTGCCAACCCGCAACAACTGACCGGCATCTACCACCTGATGGACCGGGTCAGCAAAGCGCTGGATCAACCGGACCAACTGGCGCTGTTGCGCAGCCAGGTGCAAACCCAACTGTTCCTGTTCGATTGCCTGCGGGCCGACGGGCGCAAGATCCCGATCGAACTGCGCCTGGTATTGGTCTGGGACGAATACGGTACGTTCGAAGGCGTGCTCGGCGTCGGCCGCGACATCAGCCAGCAACGCCGGGCCGAAAAAGACCTGCGCATGGCCGCCACGGTATTCGAACACTCGACCTCGGCGATCCTGATCACCGACCCGGCCGGCTACATCGTCCAGGCCAACGAAGCCTTCAGTCGTGTCAGCGGCTACGCCGTGGAGCAGGTCCTCGACCAACTGCCGAACATGCTGACCGTCGACGACCAGCAAGAAGCCCATCTGCGTTACGTGCTCAAGCAATTGGGCCAGCACAGCACCTGGGAAGGCGAAGTCTGGCTCAAGCGTCGCAACGGCGAGCACTACCCGGCCTGGGTCGGGATCACCGCCGTACTCGACGACGAAGGCGACCTGGCCAGTTATGTGTGTTTCTTCAGCGACATCAGCGAGCGCAAGGCCAGCGAGCAACGGATCCACCGCCTCGCCTACTACGACGCCCTGACCCACCTGCCCAACCGCTCACTGTTCCAGGATCGCCTGCACACGGCACTGCAATCGGCCGAACGGCAGAAGTCGTGGGTGGTGCTGATGTTCCTCGACCTCGACCGTTTCAAACCGATCAACGACTCCCTGGGCCACGCCGCCGGCGACCGCATGCTCAAGGAAATGGCCACGCGCCTGCTCGGTTGCGTCGACGATGACGACACCGTGGCGCGCATGGGCGGTGACGAATTCACCTTGCTCCTGCAACCGCGAGCCAACCGTGAAATCGCCCTGAACCGGGCGATCCATGTGGCCGAACAGATTCTCGCCAGCCTGGTGAAACCATTCGTGCTCGAAGGCCGCGAGTTCTTCGTCACCGCCAGTATCGGCATCGCCCTGAGTCCGCAGGACGGCAACGAACTCAGCCAGTTGATGAAGAATGCCGACACTGCGATGTACCACGCCAAGGAGCGTGGCAAGAACAACTTCCAGTTCTATCAGGCGGACATGAACGCCAGTGCGCTGGAACGTCTGGAGCTGGAAAGCGACTTGCGCCATGCCCTGGAACAGAACGAATTCGTGCTGTATTACC
This sequence comes from Pseudomonas sp. BF-R-24, assembly GCF_019947335.1. Lineage (NCBI taxonomy): Bacteria > Pseudomonadati > Pseudomonadota > Gammaproteobacteria > Pseudomonadales > Pseudomonadaceae > Pseudomonas > Pseudomonas sp. BF-R-24. The sequence goes on along the minus strand of NZ_JAGYGG010000001.1, from coordinate 218,100 downwards.
AGCCGCAGTTCAGCGGTGACGGCAAGCGCCTGACCGGTGCCGAGGCACTGTTGCGCTGGCGTCATCCACGCCGCGGGCTGGTGCCGCCGGGGGATTTCATTCCGGTACTCGAAGAGCTCGGGCTGGTGGTGGATGTCGGCGACTGGGTGATCAGCGAAGCCTGCCGTCAACTCAAGGCCTGGCATCAGGCCAGGGTACGGGTGCCGAAGGTGTCGGTGAACATCTCGGCGCGACAGTTCTCCGACGGCCAGCTCGGTACGCGTATCGCCACCATCCTCAAGGAAACCGGCCTGCCGCCGGCGTGCCTGGAACTGGAACTGACCGAGAGTATCCTGATGCGCGAAGTCAGCGAGGCGATGCAGATCCTCGACGGCCTGAAAAACCTCGGCCTTAGCATTGCGGTCGACGATTTCGGTACCGGTTACTCATCGCTCAACTACCTCAAGCAGTTCCCGATCGACGTTCTGAAAATCGACCGCACCTTTGTCGATGGCCTGCCCAGCGGCGAGCAGGATGCACAAATCGCCCGGGCAATCATTGCCATGGCCCACAGCCTCAACCTGGCGGTGATCGCCGAAGGCGTGGAAACCCATGAGCAGCTGGATTTCCTGAGGGAGCACGGTTGCGACGAGGTACAGGGTTATCTGTTCGGTCGGCCGATGCCGGCGGGCCGGTTCGAAGGGCAGTTCGCCAATGACGCGCTGTTCATGTTTGACTGAGGTCTTGCAGCGCCGCAGATGACGCCTTCGCGAGCAAGCCCGCTCCCACATTTTGGAATGCATTCCTCTGTGGGAGCGGGCTTGCTCGCGAAGAGGCCGGCACGATCACCGCTAATCCCCGCATGAACACCACTTGTCTGCGACATGATGCCGTTTCATATGCCATCTAAAACCCATTAGGTTAGAATGCCCCCCTTTTCCGCCCCCGATCCTTGAGGACCGCCATGTTCAGCCGTGATTTGACTATTGCCAAGTACGACGCCGATCTCTTTGCCGCCATGGAGCAAGAAGCTCAGCGCCAGGAAGAGCACATTGAGCTGATCGCTTCGGAAAACTACACCAGCCCTGCGGTGATGGAAGCTCAAGGCTCGGTACTGACCAACAAGTACGCCGAAGGTTACCCGGGCAAGCGCTACTACGGTGGTTGCGAGTACGTAGACATCGTCGAGCAGCTGGCTATCGACCGCGCCAAAGAGCTGTTCGGCGCCGACTACGCCAACGTTCAGCCGCACGCAGGCTCGCAAGCCAACAGCGCCGTTTACCTGGCCCTGCTGTCGGCCGGCGACACCATCCTGGGCATGAGCCTGGCCCACGGTGGTCACCTGACTCACGGTGCCAGCGTTTCGTCCTCCGGCAAGCTGTACAACGCCATCCAGTACGGCATCGACGCCAACGGTCTGATCGACTACGACGAAGTCGAACGCCTGGCCGTTGAGCACAAGCCGAAAATGATCGTGGCCGGTTTCTCTGCCTACTCGCAGATCCTCGACTTCCCGCGCTTCCGTGCAATCGCCGACAAGGTAGGTGCCTACCTGTTCGTCGACATGGCCCACGTGGCCGGCCTGGTTGCCGCTGGTGTCTACCCGAACCCGGTTCCATTCGCTGACGTGGTGACCACCACCACCCACAAGACCCTGCGTGGTCCACGTGGCGGCCTGATCCTGGCTCGCGCCAACGCCGACATCGAAAAGAAGCTGAACTCCGCGGTATTCCCGGGCGCCCAGGGCGGCCCGCTGGAGCACGTGATCGCAGCCAAGGCGATCTGCTTCAAGGAAGCGCTGCAGCCTGAGTTCAAGGCTTACCAGCAACAAGTGGTGAAGAACGCCCAGGCCATGGCCGGCGTGTTCATCGAGCGCGGCTTCGACGTAGTGTCGGGCGGTACTCAGAACCACCTGTTCCTACTGTCGCTGATCAAGCAGGAAATCTCCGGTAAAGACGCCGACGCCGCTCTGGGCAAAGCGTTCATCACCGTGAACAAGAACTCCGTGCCAAACGACCCACGCTCCCCGTTCGTCACCTCCGGCCTGCGCTTCGGCACCCCGGCTGTGACCACTCGCGGCTTCAAGGAAGCAGAGTGCAAGGAACTGGCCGGCTGGATCTGCGACATCCTGGCTGACCTGAACAACGAAGCGGTGATCGACGCCGTTCGTGAGAAGGTCAAGGCTATCTGCAAGAAGCTGCCGGTGTACGGCGCTTAATCAGCCCCGCTAAACCGCAGTCATGAGAAACCGGCCAGAGATGGCCGGTTTTTTTTGCTTGCGACATTCACAAACAGTGCGAACCAACAAATCGACAACCGTTGTTGCCAGCGATAAAAGTTCATCACCAGACACTTCCCCCTCCAACTTCCTGCAACACACACAACACCAAAACACTATCAAAAATGCTTAATCTGAACCCTGCATCAAAGCACAACCCTTCACACTCAAATAGCAGGCTTCATAATGAGCAACTCTATTGAAAAGTCCTTTACCGCTACGCTCAGAATGTTCGATCACAAACTTAACTTTCTTGAACTTCTTTATGAAAAACCGGCACTGGCCACTGTACACATGTTCAGCGGAGGATTCTTTACCGGCAAACCGCAAACCCTTGATCACTCTCGCCTGCTCGGCATCCGCCCCAACGAGCAAGGCGGTTCGGTCCACCCACTGAAGCTGCATTTTCGGTACACGGCCAATGGCTATGTACTGTCCATAAAAAACCCGGGAGAGTATTACAACAAGCTTATAAGCGAAAGTTGGCTTAATGTTTTGGGCGCGGTAGATTCAGACGATGACGATCCGACAACCTTCACCCTTATTGACCACAAAAACAGACCGATAACCCTGGATAATATTACTCCCACTCACATACCTGTTTCGCTTGTAACTGAAGATAATAAATATGTGGGTGGCCAAACTTTTAGAGGCTCGCCTTATGTTTACCTTGCCCGCACGGAGGAACGCTCAAAAATAACTTTCATTCTGAGCATTCTTGAAAGAAAAGTACCTCATACAAAGTCCTGAAAAACACTTTGAAAGTAAACCCATGAGGCTGACATCAAGTGGAGCACCCCGGACAAAAAAAATCGGCATCCATTGCCGATTTTTTTTGTTCGCAAAACCGCTCAAGATCGGGGCCCGGCGAACAACTGGTAAGACCGGTCATGCCAATTTTCGATTTTTTGCTTGCGGACAGCCAAAAACACACCATAGACTGAGCCTGCACTGGACATACCGGTAAGACCACAATAATTAAGTCCTGAATCTGATGTGCTCCGCACACGGCAGCCAGGACGCCGACCAGGATTCCTCCCATGCTCAGATGGTGCTCGCGTTCAATCTTCCTCCAAGTGGTTCTCGGACTGGTGCTCGGCATCGTCTGTGGGCTGACCCTTCCCGAATACTCCGCTCAGCTCAAACCGCTCGGTGACGGTTTTATCAAGCTGATCAAAATGCTCATTGGCTTGATTGTGTTTTGCGTAGTGGTCAGCGGCATCAGCGGTGCCGGCGACCTGAAGAAGGTCGGCCGTATCGGCCTCAAATCGGTGATCTACTTTGAAGTGCTGACCACCATCGCCCTGGTAATCGGTCTGGTGTTCGCCTTCAGTACCGGCATCGGCAGCGGCGCGAACATTCACCTGGAGCAGCTTTCCGCAGCCGACATGGGCGACATTGCCCAGCGCGGACAGCACATGCACACCACCACACAGTTCCTGATGGACCTGATTCCGACGTCGGTGATCGGTGCCTTTGCCGATAACAACATCCTGCAGGTCCTGCTGTTCTCCGTGCTGTTCGGCAGTGCACTGAATCTGGTGGGCGAGGCGGCATCGGGTATTTCGCGGCTGATCAATGAACTCAGCCACGTGATTTTCCGCATCATGGGCATGATCGTGCGACTGGCACCGATCGGTGTATTCGGCGCGATCGCCTTCACCACCAGTAAATATGGCCTGGACTCGCTGCAACACCTGGGCAACCTGGTCGGCCTCTTCTACCTGACCTGTGTGGCCTTCGTGGCCCTGATTCTCGGCCTGGTGATGCGCCTCTCCGGCTTGAAGATGTGGCCATTGCTCAAGTACCTGCGCGAAGAGTTGCTGATCGTCATGGGCACCGCTTCGTCCGACGCCGTGCTGCCACAAATCATGCGCAAGCTTGAACATCTGGGTATCGGCAGTTCGACGGTGGGGCTGGTGATTCCAACGGGTTACTCGTTCAACCTCGACGGTTTCTCGATCTACCTGACCCTGGCCATCGTGTTCATCGCCAACGCCACCGGCACGCCGTTGGCCATGACTGACCTGCTGACCATTTTACTGGTGTCGCTGATCACCTCCAAAGGTGCCCACGGGATTCCCGGCTCGGCACTGGTGATTCTGGCGGCAACCTTGACGGCGATCCCGGCGATTCCGGTGGTCGGCCTGGTGTTGGTGCTCGCGGTGGACTGGTTCATGGGCATCGGCCGCGCGCTGACCAACCTGATCGGCAATTGTGTCGCCACCGTGGCCATCGCCCGCTGGGAGAAGGACATCGATATCCAGCGTGCGAACAAGGTGCTTTCCGGCCAGATGGGTTATACCTTCCAGCCGAAAAAACCGGTCGCGCCGGCGCATCAGCAGGAGTTTTGAATCATGTGGGAGCCCGCCAGATGGCGGGTTCCCCTGCCTTTATCCATGGAGCACACAGTGATTACCACCTCAACGGTCGTCAATTCAGTCGTAGAAAAACTTCGGGCCGCGCTGGCCCGTGGTCAGTGGCGTTCCGGTGAAATGCTGCCGGGGCAACGCGAGTTGGCCGAACAACTGGGTATCAGCCGCCCAAGCCTGCGTGAAGCGGTCATCGTCCTGGAAACCCTTGGCCTGGTGCGTTCGATGCCGGGCAAAGGCGTCGTCGTACTCGAGGCCAGTCTCAGCGATGAGCAGCCCTACGACAGCGCGGTGGCCGCCGCGAGCCTGGAAGACGTGCTGCAACTGCGCTACACCCTGGAGCCATTCATCGTCGGCCTCGTGGCGCAGTCGATCAGCAGCAAGGAAGTCGGGCAACTGCGCCTGACCCTGATGGACATGCGTGAAGCCCTGGAGGCCAATGACAGTGAAGCCGGCGTAAGCGCCTACATCGCGTTCCACGAAGAGCTGTTCACGCTGACGTCAAACCCGATCTTCCAGAGCGTGGTCCAGCAAACCAGCAATGCCCTCAAGCAAAGCGCCGAAGTGTTGCGCAACTCCCCGGAGCATCTGGCTGAACGCCTTGAAGAAAACGAAGCCGTGGTGCGGGCGATCCGCAGCAAGAACAGCGCCCAGGCCAGCGCCGAGATGCGTCGGCACATTTTGCGCGAAGGCCAGCGCATGGGCATCGAACTGAACATCCCGGAAGACAACCTCGGCAGTTGAAACCTCTTCGATCTGGAGATTGGCCATGAACAGCTTCGCTTCGCCACAAACGCTCGCTACCCTGCCCGTCCGCCCTTCGGTGGATGATCTGTATTCGCGGGTCCTCGATGCCATTTTCGAGCAGCGCATCCATTCAGCCAGTCGCTTTACCGAAGAAAGCCTGGCGCAGATGTTCGGTGCAAGGCGCAGCGACATGCGTGATGTGCTGACGCGACTGTCCCACCAGCAAATCATCATACTTCGAGCCAACCATCGTCCCCGCGTCGCCGAACTTGATGCCGAGCAGACCCGGCAGACACTGCATGCCCGGCGTTTGGCCGAGATCATGCTGGTACGGCTGGCGTGTCAGCGGCCATGCGCGCAAGACTTGAAGCGCCTGCGGACACTGGTCGATAACGAGCGTCAATGCGCCGAGCGTGGCCAGGCGATTCGTTTGTCGGGAGAGTTTCATTTGCAGTTGGCCGAAATGGCTGGAAATGCACCGCTGGCGCATTTTCTTGGCAGTCTGGTGCCGCTGACGTCATTGGCGATTGCGCAGTGTGAGGAGCAGACGCACAGTTTTTGCGCGTGGCAGGAGCATTTGGCGATTGTTGATGCTGTTGAACGTGGAAATGCTGCGACAGCGGTCATGCTGATAAACCGGCATCTGGATCATCTGGAGCAGACACTGCTCAATACACCCCGTGAACATTGTGTTGCCGGCTAGATCGCATCACGGGCAAGCCCGCTCCCACAGTGTTCGAGGCCAAGCACAGACTTTGTGTTCAACCAGAAACCTGTGGGAGCCGGGCTTGCCCGCGATGGCGTCCTCACAGACGCCATAAAACTTCAGACCGCCGCCACCCGCGCAAATCCCTCGCGAATCTTTTCCTCCGGCAAGTCATCGGCAATGAACACAATCACGCTCTCGCGCACTTCGTCTTCAGCCCACTCGGTATCCCAGTCGAAACCATAAAGTTTCAGCACCCCCTGAAACACCATGCGCCGCGGTTCGCCGAGGATGTTCAACACGCCTTTGTAGCGCAGCAACTGCTTGCCATGCTCCTCCAGCAACTCGTTCATGAACTCGCTGAGCTTGTCGATATCCAGCGCTTTTTCAGTGCGCAGCACCAGGCTGGAAATGCGGTCGATGGACGGGGCCTGGCTGACCGGGCGCAAACTCACGCCGCCACCGAGGTCGGCATTGAGGTTGAAGCCGCGCACGTCGAGCAATTCGGCCAGGTCGATCTTTCCGTGGTCAACCACGCGAATCGGGGCGCGTCGGTTGATACGGGTCAGGCGCTCGCTCAACGCGGTGAATTTTGCTTCGTCCACCAAGTCACGCTTGCTCACCAGCAAGCGGTCGGCGAAACCGATCTGCGCCTGGGCGATGGTCTGGGTCAGGTGCAAGTCGGCATGTGCTGCGTCGACCAGGGTGATGATGCCGTCGAGGATATAGCGCTCGCGCAACTCTTCGTCGATGAAAAAGGTTTGTGCCACGGGCGCCGGGTCGGCCAGGCCGGTGCATTCGATCACCAGGCGGTCGAAGGCGATGTCGCCCTGGTCCAGACGCTCGAGCAACAGATAAAGCGCTTTGGTCAGGTCCGTGTGGATGGTGCAGCAAACGCAGCCGTTGGACAGTGTCATCACTTGTACCGGCTCATCGCCCAACAACTGGGTATCGATACCGGCATCGCTGAATTCATTCTCGATCACGGCGATTTTCAGGCCGTGCTCGGCCTTGAGCAGGTGACGCAACAAAGTGGTCTTGCCGGCGCCGAGGAAGCCGCTGAGGATCGTGACCGGGATGGGAGAGGACAAACTGGATCTCCTTTTTCACACAGTGAAAAAACAACACAAAACAAATGTGGGAGCGAGCTTACTCGCGATAGAGGCTTAACATTCAACATCACTGTTGATTGACAGTCCGCCATCGCGAGCAAGCTCGCTCCCACAGGTATGGCTGTTAATCCGACAACCGGATCAACAGCATTTCGGCCCACCCTTGCCACCGTAACGGGCTTCCTGACGCTCCCGAAAGAACATCTCATAGCTCATCACCGGTTTGTCCGGGTGCTTGGTCTGCATATGCTCGACGTAGTTGTCGTAGTCGGGCATGCCGACCATCAGGCGCGCGGCCTGACCGAGGTATTTACCGAGGCGACTCAAGTCATTGAACATGCTGCAATCCTCTGGTTACGCATCCGGCAGCGCCTGGAATGGTGATTCTTTGTCCGTACGTTCCTTTTTACCCCAGGCGGCAATGCCGACCTTGAGGGCATAGAACAGGATGCTGAATACCACGAACAGGAACAGCGCAGTCAGCGTTGCGTTGGTGTAGGCGTTGAAGATCACGTGCTGCATCTGGGTGATGTCCTTGGCCGGGGCGAGGATCTGGCCGTTGGCCAAGGCATCGCTGTATTTCTTGGCCAGCGACAGAAAGCCGATCGCCGGGTTGGCGTCGAACAGCTTGATGAAGCCCGCTGTCGTGGTGCAGATCAACAGCCATACCGCCGGCAACATGGTGACCCAGACATAACGCTGGCGTTTCATCTTGATCAGTACCACGGTGCCGAGCATCAGCGCGATACCGGCCAGCATCTGGTTGGAGATACCGAACAGTGGCCACAGGGTATTGATGCCGCCCAACGGATCGATCACACCCTGGTACAGCAACCAGCCCCACATCGCCACGCAGCCTGCGGTGGCGATCAGGTTGGCGGTCCAGGATTCGGTGCGTTTGAGCGCCGGGACGAAGGAGCCGAGCAAGTCCTGGAGCATGAAGCGCCCGGCACGGGTGCCAGCGTCGACTGCGGTCAGGATGAACAGCGCTTCGAACAGGATCGCGAAGTGGTACCAGAACGCCATGGTGTTCTCGCCCGGCAGAACACTGTGCAGGATCTGCGCGATCCCGACCGCCAGGGTCGGCGCACCACCGGCACGGGCCAGGATAGTGGTTTCACCAATGTCGTGGGCGACCGCTTGCAGGGCTTCCGGGGTGATTGCAAAGCCCCAGTTGCTGACGGCTGTCGCAACGGCCACCACATCACCGCCGACCACGGCCGCCGGGCTGTTCATGGCGAAGTACACGCCAGGCTCGATCACGGAAGCGGCAACCATGGCCATGATCGCCACGAACGATTCCATCAGCATGCCGCCGTAACCGATGTAGCGAGCGTTGGTTTCGTTATCCAGCAGCTTCGGCGTGGTGCCGGAGGAAATCAGCGCGTGGAAACCCGACACCGCGCCACAGGCGATAGTGATGAACAGGAACGGGAACAGACCGCCCTTCCATACCGGGCCGGTGCCGTCGACGAACTGGGTCAGGGCCGGCATTTTCAGCTCGGGCATGGTCACCAGGATGCCGATGGCCAGGGCAACGATGGTGCCGATTTTCAGGAAGGTGGACAGATAGTCACGGGGCGCCAGGATCAGCCACACCGGCAATACCGCCGCCACAAAACCGTAACCGATCAGCATCCAGGTGATCTGGATACCGGTAAAGCTGAAGGCCTTGGCCCACACCGGATCCGCGGCAATCTGCCCGCCGAGCCAGATCGAGCCCAGCAGCAGCAATACGCCGATCACCGAGATTTCACCAATGCGGCCGGGGCGGATGTAGCGCATGTAGATGCCCATGAACATCGCGATCGGGATGGTCGCCATCACCGTGAAAATGCCCCAAGGGCTTTCGGCCAGGGCCTTCACCACGATCAGCGCCAGCACCGCGAGGATGATGATCATGATCAGGAAGCAGCCGAACAGTGCGATGGTGCCGGGGATGCGGCCCATTTCCTCACGGACCATGTCGCCCAGGGAACGACCGTTGCGGCGGGTGGACATGAACAGGACCATGAAGTCCTGCACGGCACCGGCCAGCACCACGCCGGCGATCAGCCACAGCGTGCCGGGCAGGTAGCCCATCTGCGCCGCCAACACCGGACCGACCAAAGGCCCCGCGCCGGCAATGGCCGCGAAGTGGTGACCAAAAAGAATGTGCTTGTTGGTCGGCACGTAGTCCAGACCGTCATTGTTGAGCACAGCGGGAGTGGCCCGTCGCGCATCGAGTTGCATGACATTGTTAGCGATGAACAGACTGTAGTAGCGGTAGGCGACCAGATAGATGGCGACGGCTGCGACCACAATCCACAAGGCGTTGATTGCCTCGCCCCGGCGTAATGCCACGACACCCAGCGCACACGCACCTACGATTGCCAGCACCAGCCAAGGCAAATGGCGTAGCGGGCTATTATTATTTTTCATTTTATTATTCCAGCCAGAGTGGACAAGAAAGACAGCAATCCCGAGTTTAGCTCTCCTGACGGCAATGACCATAGCCCGACATTGGTCTGGACACCTGCACGCGCTGGCAGCCTTTGATCATGCGGGTCTATAGTCAGCGTACATTTCCGAGGATCGCGCCATGAGCGAGTACCCTGCCGAACGTCGCCGCTTCAAACGTATTGCGTTCGATGCCCGAACCGAGCTGAGTCAGGGGGAGTCCACTTGGCCGGTGAAGTTGATTGACCTGTCGCTCAAGGGCTTGCTGATTGAACGACCCCAACACTGGCAGGGCAATCCGCAGCAGGATTTTCTGGTCGACATTCATCTGAGCGAAGAGACCGACATCACCATGGATGTGCAACTGGCCCACGACGACCATGGCCAACTCGGCTTTGTCTGCCTGCACATCAGTCTGGAGTCCATCGAGCGCCTGCGGCGATTGATCGAGCTCAACCTCGCTGATCCGCAGGAGCTGGAGCGCGAATTGGGTGCGCTGATCGAGATCTAGCCGCCACCGGATGCCCTTGTGGAAGCGAGCTTGCTCGCGATTACGATCTGACAGCCGACATTGTGGCTGGCTGACACACCGCTATCGCGAGCAGGCTCGCTCCTACAGGTTTTGAGTTTCGTCTGTGAGTTACTCGAACAACGCGTCCAACGCTTGCTCCAGCCGAGTGACGGCAATGATCTGCAACCCGGTCGGCGCCTCTTTCGGCGCATTGCCCTTGGGCACGATGGCCCGCTTGAACCCGTGCTTGGCGGCTTCCTTCAATCGCTCCTGACCGCTCGGCACCGGACGCACCTCACCGGAAAGCCCGACCTCACCGAACACCAGCAGATCGTGGGGCAACGGTCGGTTACGCAAACTGGACATCACCGCCGCCATCAATGCCAGGTCGGACGCTGTTTCCAGCACCTTGACCCCGCCGACCACGTTGAGAAACACGTCCTGATCGTGGGTCGGAATGCCACCGTGACGGTGCAGCACCGCCAGCAACATCGCCAGCCGGTTCTGGTCCAGCCCCAGCGTGACCCGACGCGGATTGGCCAGGTGACTGTCGTCCACCAGCGCCTGTACCTCCACCAGCATCGGCCGCGTGCCTTCCCAGGTTGCCATCACCACGCTACCCGGGACTTCCTCCTGGGCACGGGTCAGAAAAATCGCCGAGGGGTTGGAGACTTCCTTCAGGCCCTTGTCGGTCATGCCGAACACACCCAGCTCATTGACTGCACCGAAACGGTTCTTCACCGCCCGCAGCAGACGCAGGCGCCCGTCGGACTCGCCTTCGAAATACAGCACGGTGTCGACCATGTGTTCCAGCACCCGAGGGCCAGCCAGCGCGCCTTCCTTGGTGACGTGGCCCACCAGGAAAATCGCCGTACCACTCTGTTTGGCATAACGCACCAGCAAGGCTGCGCTCTCACGCACCTGGGACACACCGCCCGGTGCCGATTGCAGTTGCTCGGTAAAGATCGTCTGGATCGAGTCGATCACCATCACCTTGGGCTTTTCCTGACGGGCCGTGGCAATGATGGCTTCGATGCAGGTTTCGGTCATGACCCGCAGTTGATCCTGAGGCAACCCCAGGCGCCGCGCACGCATGGCCACTTGCTGCTGGGATTCTTCACCGGTGACGTACAGCGCCGGCATGCTCTTGGCGAGGTTGCACAAGGTTTGCAACAGAATGGTCGACTTGCCGATGCCGGGGTCGCCACCGATCAGCACCACCGAGCCATCCACCAGACCACCACCCAGAACCCGGTCGAGCTCGCTGGAAGCGGTGGAGAAGCGCGGAATTTCTTCGACACTGACTTCGGCCAGGGTCTTGATTTGCGCCTGCTGGCCGGCCCAGCCGGTACGACCGCTGGGGGCGGCTGCCCCGCCGCTTTCCACCATGGTTTCGGTGAGCGTGTTCCAGGCCCCGCACTCACCGCACTGGCCGGCCCATTTGGGGAAGGTTGAGCCGCACTCGGTGCAGCCGTACATGCGCTTGGCCTTGGCCATCGGAACTCCCGGAAAAAAACGCGATGATAGCTCAGCTCAAGCGCGCGAGTACGGCCGGATACTTCGCAACCCTTTTGATGATTACAAATACCCCTATAAAAATCAGGTATATTGATAAATACCCGCCAAACAAAACCTTGTATAAGTTTTTAGTCCAATGTAATCAACAAGCTCTAAGAACATGCCGGCCTGGACAACCTGAAAACTTATACAAACTTTATTCATTTGCACACTTAATGCACAACTCTGAAACACTCACACAGAGCACAGCGATTAATTCAGGGAAGCACGTTACTTGTCAGCCTCCCAAAACCAACGAAACAGTTCATGTCGCTACAACTGCATTCAATTTCAATACCCTCCCTGACCACTGACTACCCGATCAACTTTAACGTCCCGTTTCAGGGATGGCCTCCCTCAACCTTGGTTTGCTCACACAAACGAAGCCATATCGCTGAAAAAACATCACATGCAAAACACCGCGCAAGGCCTGGCCGCTCCACAGATGAGATCAATCGGTGAATTTTTTTACGCCATCCGGTGTCGATTGCTGGCAAGCACGGCAGGCAGTTGATTCAAGCAGAATGCGATTTGCTGATTTACACTGCGTTCATCAACCTCATCTGTAACAAGGAAATAACCTATGGGCGTGCTAAATGAGTTCAAGGCCTTCGCGGTCAAAGGCAACGTGGTCGACATGGCCGTCGGCATCATCATCGGTGCGGCCTTCGGCAAGATCGTTACCTCGTTTGTCGGTGACCTGGTCATGCCGCCAATCGGGATGCTGATCGGTGGCGTGGACTTCAGTGATCTGGTCATAACGCTCAAGGCAGCGGAGGGCGAGATTCCGGCGGTGGTGCTCGCCTATGGCAAATTCATCCAGACCATCATCGACTTCGTCATCGTCGCTCTCGCGATCTTCATGGGCGTCAAGGTCATCAACCGCCTGAAGCGCGAAGAGGCCGTGGCCCCTAGCCTGCCGCCGGTTCCAAGCAAGGAAGAAGAGTTGCTGGGCGAGATCCGCGACTTGCTCAAGGCCCAGAACAACCGGCCTTGACGGCATTAGCAAAAAAACGGCGCCTTCGAGGCGCCATTTTTTTACCAGAAATTTTCCACCGCCACCTGACCAGGTCGCCGGCTGAGGCTCAAGTGCATATCCCGCTGTTTAAGCAGCTTGCGCGTATCATCGATCATCTGCGGATTGCCGCACAGCATGACCCGTGAATGCTCAGGCGTCAGCGCAACACCCGCGACCCGCTCCAGTTCGCCGTTTTCAATCAGCGTGGTGATCCGCCCGTTCAATGAGCCGGGATGCTGTTCACGAGTGACCGTGGTGATCAATTGCAGTTTATGGGCGTACTCCGCCAGATAATCACGCTTCGCCAGCCCTGCGATCAGCTCCTGATACGCCAGTTCCCGGGCTTCGCGAACGCTGTAGACCAGAATGATCCGCTCGAATCGCTCCCAGACTTCGAAATCCTGGAGTATCGACAGGAACGGCGCGATGCCCGTGCCTGTGGATAACAACCACAGGTCGCGCCCATCGACAAACCGGTCCAGCGTCAGATAACCGAAGGCCTGGCGGTCGACCAGGAATGCATCGCCAACACCCAGTCGGCTCAGCTCGCTGGTGAACTCACCGCCCGGTACGACAATGGAAAAGAACTCGAGGAACTCGTCAAAGGGCGAGGACACCATGGAATAGGCGCGCCATACCGTGCTGCCGTCAGCCTTGGTGACGCCCAACCGGGCAAACTGCCCCGCCCGAAAACGAAACCCTGCATCCCGGGTGGCACGCAAGGTAAACAGGCTCTGGGTCAGCGGATGAACCTCAAGCAAGGTCTGACGGGTAAATTTTTCTTCACTGACGGACATGGAAGGCTCCAATCGAAAGATACCCCAGTGTCCCGCAAAGAAAGCAGCGTAACCACCGACAGTTTGTAGTGACATTAATCCGCACTAGTGACTGCTTACCAAATGCGGCACACACCCATCATTATAAAATGACATATGGCATTTTATATCCCATCGATTGCTTAAGAACCTGAAATACACTTTTCCAACATTCAAAAGAGCAAAATTGTCGCACCATCACCGTAGGAATTATCCTACACTTCGTGACGTGCCGAATCTTGGATCCAAGACCGCACCCAGAAGACACGGTGATGGAGCCCCTTGTATGGAAATCTGGAAGGAGTCACAGCTCAAGCAATTGTCACACACGCAAGAGATCAAAACTGCCTATCTAATCGCGCTCAACTTCGCTAGAAACCTTGGATATAAATTTTGTGGCTTTTCAATAACTTCGAACTCAGTCGGAGTCGATACCAGTACGCTGAACCTGAATAATTTCCCCCATGAGTGGAACACTCAATATGAAAAAAACAACGCCACGCAAATAGATCCGATAGTGGCGCATTGCAATCATTCAATGTTGCCGGTTCTCTGGAGCGAAGAGCTTTTTTCCAGGGCGCCATGGCTATGGCAGTTGCTGCAGCAACACGGTTTGCAGCATGGCTGGTCCCAGGCGATCTTTGATGAGGAAACCGGTCAGCGCAGTATTCTCAGCCTGGCCAGAAGCCACTGCCCGATTTCAGCCTATGAGCTGTACGAGCATCTTGGATTCTCGGTGTTCATCAGCCGCCATTTGCACGCGCTGGCGCTCGGGATGCAACCGAAAAAACCGGCTCGCCCCCAGGCTCCCCCCTTGTCACGGCGGGAACTTGAAGTATTGAAACTGTCAGCCGATGGCAAGACGGCCTATGAAATTGCCAGGATCCTCAGTTTGAGTGAACGCACAATCAACTTTCATGTGCAGAGGGCTATCGAGAAGCTCGGCGTCAACAACAAGATTGCGGCCGTCATTGCCGCGGCCCGGTCCGGAGCCATCTGAAAGCGCCCGGCTGCGGGAAAACCCGCGGGTAATCCAGACAAAAAAAACGTACCATTTGCGGTCCCTCCTGAGTGATGGCGTGTAGACCTTCACGTCGCATTACACTCGGACGGCTCCGCCCGCTCCAACGCCTTCGGGCAGCGGGACATCCGTTGATTACCCAGAGCCCCGCCCCATGCCTTTGCTCGAAACACCCTTCGCCAGCCTCGACCTGATCCGCCAGCCCGAACAGCAGAATGAACCGCTGCAAGCTTTCGATGCGGCCGATGAATACCTGCTCAATCATCTGGCCGAACAGCAACCGGCGTCGGACACCCGGGTATTGGTGCTCAATGACAGTTTCGGCGCGTTGGCGGCCAGCCTGGCGGGCAAGGTGCGGGTGGTCAGCAGCGGTGATTCGTTCCTGGCTTTCCAGGGTCTGGAAAAGAACCTGGTGCGCAACGGCCTGACCTTTGATGTCTTGCCGAGCGTACCCGCCAGTGAAACCCCTGCCGGGCCGTTCGACTGTGTGCTGATCCGTGTACCGAAAACCCTGGCCCTGCTGGAAGAACAACTGATCCGCCTGCAAGGTCAACTGGCACCTGGCGCCCAAGTGGTTGCCGCAGCCATGATCAAGCATCTGCCCCGGGCGGCGGGAGACTTGCTGGAGCGCTACATCGGCCCCGTGCAAGCCTCGTTGGCGGTGAAGAAGGCGCGGCTATTGATTGCCACGGCTCAGGACAAAACCCCAGCGGTGTCGCCTTACCCAACGCGATACAGACTCGACGAACCGGCCATCGAACTGCTCAACCACGCCAACGTGTTTTGCCGCGAAGGCCTGGACATCGGTACCCGGGCGTTTTTGCCACACCTGCCGAAAAACCTAGGTTCGGCGCGGGTCGCCGATCTCGGTTGCGGCAACGGCGTCCTGGCCATCGCCAGCGCCCTGCAAAACCCCGAGGCCCACTACACACTGGTGGACGAGTCGTACATGGCCGTGCAATCGGCGTCCGAGAACTGGCGCGCAGCGCTGGGTGAACGGGAAGTGATCGTGCGCGCCGGTGATGGCCTGGCCGGCCAGGAACCGCAATCGCTTGACGTCGTGCTGTGCAATCCACCGTTTCACCAGCAACAGGTGGTGGGCGACTTCCTGGCCTGGCGGATGTTCCAGCAGGCGCGCGAAGCGCTGGTGGTGGGCGGCGCGCTGTATATCGTCGGCAATCGTCACCTGGGCTACCACAGCAAGCTGGCGCGATTGTTCCGTGGCGTCGAGCAAGTGGCGGCCAATCCGAAATTCGTGATCCTCAAGGCGCGCAAGTAACAGGCAAAAAAAACCCTCCGGCAGGAGGGTCGTAAATCCGTGCCTCGAGGCCACGGGAGAGATATTCAGTGCGTGGTCAGGCCGGCCGCGTTCATGAACAGACGCATCAGGCTGGCGACGATGAACAAGGCGCCCACGCTGCCGACCCAGATCAGGGCCAACCAGCCGAGCCGCTGCCACAGCGGCTTTTTTTCGGCTTCTTCAATGTCGTGCAGGGAATGTTTGCCGTTCATTGATAAATCCTCCGATGTAGATCAATGGCGTCTGTCAGGACGCCATCGCGAGCAAGCTCGCTCCCACAGATTCGTTGTGCAGCAGACTAGTGGTAACCATCTTCATGGGTGACCTTGCCGCGGAACACGTAGTAGCTCCAGAAGGTGTAGCCCAGGATGAACGGGATGATGAACAGCGTGCCCACCAGCATGAAGCCCTGGCTTTGCGGCGGCGCGGCGGCGTCCCAGATCGAGATCGACGGCGGGATGATGTTCGGCCACAGACTGATGCCCAACCCGCTGTAACCGAGGAAGATCAGCACCAGAGTCAGCAGGAACGGCGTGTAATGCGCGTTGCGGGCCACGGCGCGGATCAGTCCGTACATCGTCACCAGCACCAGGATCGGCACCGGCATGAACCAGAACAGATTCGGCATGGTGAACCAGCGTGCGGCGATATCCGTGTGGGCCAACGGGGTCCAGATGCTGACAATGCCGATCACCGCCAGCAGCACGAAGGCCAATGGCCGTGCCAGGTCATGCATCTGCTCCTGCAACTTGCCTTCGGTCTTCATGATCAGCCAGGTGCAACCGAGCAAGGCATACGCCACGACCAGCGCCGCACCACAGAACATCGTGAACGGTGTCAGCCAGTCCAGTGAACCACCGGCGAACTGCCGATTGACCACAGGCAGCCCGTCGATGAACGCGCCAAGCGCAACGCCCTGGAAGAACGTCGCAGTGACCGAGCCACCGATGAACGCCTTGTCCCACAGATGGCGCTTGTCGTCCCTGGCCTTGAAGCGGAACTCGAAGGCCACGCCGCGGAAGATCAACCCGATCAACATCAGGATCAGCGGCAGGTACAACGCCGAGAGCACCACCGAATAGGCCAGCGGAAACGCGCCGAACAACGCCGCGCCACCCAACACCAGCCAGGTCTCGTTGCCGTCCCAGACCGGGGCGACGGTGTTCATCATCACATCGCGATCGGTCTTGCCCGGAATGAACGGGAAGAGAATCCCGATGCCCAGGTCGAAACCGTCCATGACCACGTACATCATGATGCCGAAGATGATGATCACGGCCCAGATCAGCGGAAGATCAATACCCATGATTCAAATCTCCTTGGTCAGGCTTTGGCCGGCATCGGCGTGATCGTCGTCGGCGGCGGACAGCGGCCGGGCCGGTGTGCGCTTCTGGCCGGGGCCACCGTCGTTGGTTTCCTTGCCTTCGTCGATCTTCGGCCCCTTGCGCACCAGGCGCATCATGTAGCCAAGACCGGCGCCAAACAGCGCGAAATAAACCACGACAAACAGGATCAGGGTGATGCTCATCTGCATGAAGCTATGGTTGGACGACGCATCCGCCGTACGCATCAGACCATAGACCACCCAAGGCTGACGGCCGATTTCCGTGGTGAACCAGCCGGCGAGAATCGCGATCAGGCCGGACGGCCCCATCCACAGCGCCAGGTACAGGAACGGCCGCGAGGTGTAGAGGGTGTCGCGCTTGCGCAGCCACAGGCTCCACAATCCGGTGAAGATCATCAGCAAGCCCAGCCCCACCATGATCCGGAACGACCAGAACACGATGGTCGAATTCGGCCGGTCTTCAGGCGGGAACTCCTTGAGCGCCGGCACCTGTTTATCCAGGGAGTGCGTGAGAATCAGGCTACCCAGGTACGGGATTTCGACAGCGAATTTGGTCTTCTCCTCCTTCATGTCCGGCCAGCCGAACAGGATCAGCGGCGTCGCCTCGTCGCCCTTGTTTTCCCAGTGGCCTTCGATCGCAGCGATTTTCGCCGGCTGATGCTTGAGCGTATTGAGACCGTGGAAGTCGCCGATGACCGCCTGTATCGGCGCGACGATCAATGCCATCCACATGGCCATCGAGAGCATTTTGCGGATCGCCGGGTTGTCCTTGCCGCGCAGCAAATGCCAGGCCGCGGAGGAACCGACGAAGAAGGCCGTGGCGACGAAGGCTGCCGTGGCCATGTGCATCAGGCGATACGGGAACGAAGGGTTGAAGATAATCGCCAGCCAGTCGGTGGGTATGACCTGACCGTTGACGATCTCGAAGCCCTGCGGGGTTTGCATCCAGCTATTGGAGGCAAGAATCCAGAAAGTCGAGATCAACGTACCGATGGCCACCATCACGGTGGCGAAGAAGTGCAGGCCACGCCCGACCTTGTTCCAGCCAAACAGCATGACACCGAGGAACCCGGCCTCGAGGAAGAACGCCGTGAGCACTTCATAGGTCAGCAACGGCCCGGTCACGGAACCGGCGAAGTCCGAGAAGCGGCTCCAGTTGGTGCCGAACTGATAGGCCATTACCAGCCCGGAAACCACCCCCATGCCGAAGTTGACGGCAAAGATCTTCGACCAGAAATGGTAGAGGTCGCGGTAGGTGTCGTTATGGGTTTTCAGCCACAGGCCTTCGAGTACCGCCAGGTAACTCGCCAGGCCGATGGTGATGGCCGGAAACAGGATGTGGAACGAGATGGTGAACGCGAACTGAATTCGGGCGAGATCAAGTGCCTCTAAACCGAACATAAGTCTTCCTCTGTCAGGTAGTACGGCTGCCGGCTGGAAGCCTGCACCCACGGCCCCCACGGATATGGAGTGTGGCGAATCTCTGTTTGTTCTTTTTTTTGCACGCATCACAACGCAGGGAGTCTGGCCTTGCGGCCGCCGGATCAATTCCTTTTGTGGGTTTTGATCTGGATCAATCAACGTTGAAAGAGTAGTCCCAATTTCGGGGATGAACCGCGTGGTCTTTTGCCGCGTGACAAGTTGCCTCACGGCCTTGGTCACGAGCTGAAATACATTTCCTGTGGGAGCGGGCTTGCTCGCGAAGGCGGAGTGTCAGACGACTTCAATGCCGGATGTGCCGCCCTCTTCGCGAGCAAGCCCGCTCCCACAGGGATTGGTAGTGCTACTGAAATCGATGTCTGGCTAACTAAATCTTTTGTCACGGCAACTTTCTGTTACAGGTTGGTGATAATCTCGCCACTCCCCTCTCCCCAGATCTTCGCGCAGATGCCCAGCCAAGAGCCCTTGCTGTTACGTCACCATCGCCCTTTTCTCGCGTTCTGGCTGGCCCGGGTATTTACCGCCAGCGGCTTCCAGATGCTCACCGTGGCCATCGGCTGGAACCTGTACCAACTGACCGGCAATGTGCTCGACCTGGGTCTGGTCGGCCTGGTCGAGTTCGCCCCGCGCGTACTGTTCATGCTGCACACAGGGCACGTCGCCGACCGTTATGACCGGCGCAAGGTCGCGGCGATCTGCCAGTCCCTCCAGGCATTGATCGCCCTGTCGCTGGCCATCGGCAGCGCCACCGACCATGTCACCCGGGAAATGATCTTTATCCTGGCCTTCCTGCTCGGTGCCGCTCGTTCCTTTGAAATGCCGACCACCCAGGCCCTGTTGCCCAGTATCGTTCCCAGCGCGTTGTTTCCCCGTGCAGTGGCCGCCGCACAATCGGCCCAGCAATCGGCAACCATCGTCGCTCCAGCCCTCGGCGGCTTGCTCTACGCCTTCGGCAGCGTCTGGGTGTATGGCCCGACGGTGCTTTTGTATGTCATCGCCTGTTCGCTGATGCTCAACCTGCCGGCCCGCCAAACCCCGCTGAACAAGGGCAAGGCCACGCTGGACTCACTGCTGGCGGGCATTCGCTTCATCCGCAGTCGTCCGGACATTCTCGGGGCGATCTCCCTCGATCTGTTTGCGGTGCTATTGGGTGGCGCCACAGCGCTGCTGCCGGTGTTCGCCAAGGACATTCTGCTGACTGGCCCGTGGGGGCTTGGCCTGCTGCGCTCGGCGCCGGCGGTAGGCGCGCTGCTGATGTCGCTGTTCCTGGCGCGGTTTGCCGTGGAACGCAACGTCGGACGGGTGATGTTCACGGCCGTGGGCATCTTCGGCGTGGCGACCATCGCCTTCGGCCTGTCGACCTCGTTCTGGTTTTCCCTGGCGGTGTTGGTGGTGTTGGGCGCGGCAGACATGATCAGCATGGTGATCCGCGCCTCGTTCGTTCAACTGGAAACCCCGGACGAAATGCGCGGCCGGGTCAGCGCCGTCAATGGACTGTTCATCGGTGCCTCGAACCAGTTGGGCGAATTCGAATCGGGACTGACTGCCCACTGGTTCGGCACCGTGCCAGCGGTGGTCATGGGCGGGATCGGCACGCTGGTGGTGACCGGGGTGTGGGTCAAACTGTTCCCGACACTGGCCAGCCGCGATCGCATGCACGTGGCTAAAGATGAAGAGAAGGAAAAGGCGAAGGTCTGACACTCTCTAAACGAGCAACTCCCCCGCCACTGCCATACGAGTGGCTTTTCCGCAGAGTTGTTCCACCAGCGCCAGGGCAAATGCCAATGCGCCAGCCGAGCCCTGGGCGGTGATGCAGTTGCCATCGACCACTACCGGTTGATCGACGAAGTTACAGCCCAGCAGTTGATGGCTGGCCGAAGGCAGGCAGGTCATGCGCCGTTGACGCAATACGCCAAAGGCCTGCAGTGCCACGGCGGGCGCTTCGGCGATGCCGGCGAACAGGCGACCGGCCGCCGCCTGATCCTTGACCAATTGTTGCAGGGGTTGGTGGGCTGCCAGGTGCTGCGAACCCACTGCTCCACCGGGCAAGGCAATCAGGTCGAAGGGTTGCGCCAGCAAGTCCACCAGCATCGCATCGGACGTCAGGCGAGTGCCGCGGGCGCAGGTGAGCATGCGTCGCCCTTCGATACTGGCCACCACCACTTCTATTTTGGCGCGGCGCAGCACGTCGATCAGGGTCACGGTTTGCAGGTCATCGGTGCCCTCGGCGAGGGCAATCAAGGCTCTAAAGGTCATCGGGTACTGTCCACGGAATGATCTTTTAAGCGTAGTCAGCTTTCTGACCCTTGTTCGATACGTGCGGTTACTGGATATAAAGCTGCGTCGACATCGTATTGCCGGGCGCGTTGATCGAGGTATTGCTAAAGGTCAGCGTGCCTTCCTGCTTGCCCGCCAGATCGAGGGCATACAAATAGCCGACGGTTTTTTCCCCGGGAGTGCAGCTGGTCAGGTTGCCGTTCTTGAACGCACAAACTGGTGTGCGGGTGCCATTCACTTCGAAACCATCCAGGGCGACATGGGCCTCCCGCCCATAACCCACTTCCAGCACGTACACCATGATGTTCGGGCCAATGTGATCGCAGCGAGTCCGGTTTTGCCCTTCGTCGATGTTCTCGACACCACAGGACGGCGACGCGACTTTGAGTACTTTCAACTGCGTCAGCGGTGGAGCCGAGGCCGCCACGGTCGTTTGCGCCCCGAGAAACAACGCCCCCCCTATTCCGAGGGCGGCAACCAGACGCTTTTTCATGCAGGACCCATCCACCCCAAAAAACCAGCGCGCAGTATGGCGCACTTGGCTTTGTCGCAAAACATCGACGACGATCACCGCCAAAGCAGCCATATTCCCAAGCTACTGGTATGATGCGCGGCTTTTTCCGGCCCACAGTAATTTCCAGGCGCGTTCTGCTGCCTGTGCTTTGCTGTTGAGGTCGATACATTCACGGCGCCCGGCGCGCCACGGGGAGCAGACATGCTGGAAAGGCTGTTTCAACTCAAGGCACACAACACCAACGTGCGGACCGAGATTCTGGCGGGCGTCACGACCTTTTTGGCCATGGCCTACATTCTGTTCGTCAACCCGAGCATCCTCGGCGAGACCGGCATGGACAAGGGCGCAGTGTTTGTCGCCACCTGTCTGGCAGCTGCCATCGGCTCGACGACCATGGGCCTGATCGCCAACTACCCGATCGCCCTCGCACCGGGCATGGGCCTGAACGCCTTCTTTACCTACACCGTGGTCCTGCACATGGGCCATACCTGGCAAGTGGCGCTGGGCGCGGTGTTCATCTCGGCGGTGTGCTTCTTCCTGCTGTCGATATTCCGCATCCGTGAATGGATCATCAACAGCATCCCGCTACCGCTGCGCTCGGCGATTGCCGCCGGCATCGGCCTGTTCCTGGCACTGATCGCCCTGCACAACGCCGGCATCGTGGTCAGCAACCCGGCGACCATGGTCGGCCTCGGTGACCTGAAACAACCGGCCCCGATCCTTGCCACCCTCGGTTTTGCCCTGATCGTCGCCCTCGAAGCCCTTGCCGTGCGCGGCGCAGTGCTGATCGGCATTCTGGTGGTGACCATCATTTCCATCGTGATGGGCTTCACCCCGTTCGGCGGCGTGATGTCGATGCCGCCGTCCCTGGCCCCGACATTCCTGCAACTGGACATCAAGGGTGCACTGGACATCGGCCTGATCAGCGTGATCTTCGCCTTCCTGTTCGTCGATCTGTTCGACAACTCCGGCACCCTGATCGGTGTGGCCAAGCGCGCCGGTCTGATGCGCAAGGACGGTCACATGCCGAAAATGGGCCGTGCCCTGATCGCCGACAGCACCGCCGCCATGGCCGGTTCCCTGTTGGGCACCTCGACCACCACCAGTTACATCGAATCCGCCGCCGGCGTGAGTGCCGGTGGCCGCACCGGCCTGACTGCCATCGTGGTGGCGTTCCTGTTCCTGCTGGCGCTGTTCTTCTCGCCACTGGCCGCCAGCGTTCCGGCGTTCGCCACTGCACCGGCACTGCTGTTCGTCGCCGTGCTGATGACATCCGGCCTGGCCGAAATAGACTGGGACGACATTACCGTCGCCGCGCCGGTGGTGATCACCGCGCTGGCAATGCCGTTCACTTACTCCATCGCCAATGGCATCGCCTTCGGTTTCATTTCCTGGACCGCCATCAAGCTGATGTCCGGTCGTGGCCGTGAGCTGAACCCGGCGCTGGTGATCCTGTCGATTCTGTTCGTGATCAAGCTGGGTTGGTTCAACGCATGACTTTTGATTCCCAGGCCTACGCCGTTCAGCTCGAAGAAAAGGTCACGCGCCTGCGTGACCTGCTGGCCCCGTTCGATGCACCGGAGCCAGCCGTTTTCGATTCGCCGCTGAAAAACTTCCGCCTGCGCGCCGAGTTCCGCCTGTGGCGCGAGGCCGGCGAGCGTCACTACGCGATGTTTTCCCAGGAAGACAAACGCACGCCAATCCTGATCGAAGAGTTCCCGATTGCCAGCCTGCGCATCAACCATTTGATGCCGCAGCTGAAGGCAGCGTGGCAAGCCAGCGCGCCCCTGAGCCACAAGCTGTTCCAGGTGGAGTTCCTGACCACTCTGGCCGGCGACGCGATGATCACCCTGTGCTATCACCGCCCGCTGGACGAGCACTGGCATGCAGCGGCGTCGAAACTGGCGACGGACCTGAACGTCAGCATCATCGGCCGCTCCAAGGGCAAGCGCGAAGTCATCGGTCACGATTACGTGGTCGAGAAGCTGGAAGTCGGCGGCCGCACCTTCAGCTATCGCCAGCCTGAAGGCGCGTTCACCCAGCCCAACGGCACGGTGAACCAGAAGATGCTCAACTGGGCATACGATGCGCTCGGCGATCGCTCCGATGATTTGCTGGAACTGTACTGCGGCAACGGCAACTTCACCCTGCCCCTCGCCACCCGCGTGCGCAAGGTGCTGGCCACCGAAATCAGCAAGACCTCGGTCAACGCGGCCTTGAGCAATCTCAGCGAAAACGCGGTAGATAACGTCACCCTGGTGCGCTTGTCCGCCGAAGAGCTGACCGAAGCCCTGAACGAAGTGCGTCCGTTCCGCCGCCTGCACGGTATCGACCTCAAGAGCTACGAGTTCGGTAGCGTCTTTGTCGACCCGCCCCGCGCCGGCATGGACCCGGACACCTGCGAGCTGACCCGGCGCTTCGACAACATCCTGTACATCTCCTGCAACCCGGAGACCCTGGCAGCCAACATCGCCCAACTGCACGACACCCACCGCATCAGCCAATGCGCGATGTTCGACCAGTTCCCGTGGACCCATCACATGGAATCGGGGGTGATGCTGACCCGGCGTTGATGACACCTGCCAGGCACAAAAAAGCCGCCTTCACGACGGCTTTTTTGTGGGTACCGGCAAGACAACATCGACCTTGCGCGGGCGCCCGCCCTTCTTGCCATTGGCCCGCGCAGCTTCAGACTTTGCGGCGCTGCTCTGGCGACCATTGCGCGAAGCAACGACCGACGCCGCCATGGCCATCAGCGGCTTGCTCGCAGAAATCAACCCGGCAATAGATACATGCAGGTCCTTGCCTTCATGGCACAGGGCAGTACCCGCGTAGCCGACAGTCAGACTGGCAAGTTCCTCTCCCTCAAAATCATCGAACTCCGGATAGTTGGCTACGGGCAACAATACGCCGCTGCCGTCTTCGAAGCTGACGGCCAGACAGGGGGGCAGGTAGGTAACCGCCGTCGCTTGCAGGCTATTTTTTCTACGTAACTCGCCACGTTCAATGGCTTTGTCCAGGCTGCTTTCCGTTACGGGATTATCGGCCTGAACCTTGGCTTTTATCGTTTTCATAACTCGATCTCTACACTTTCCTGTGTGCCTATCAGGGACAGCAACGTCTTGTTCGATTCAGGTTCGTAGCAAGCCGACCCAATCATGTTGGTCGTACTGACAACCCTTTTCACCACAACGACTTCGTTGCTTTGCCAGTCCCACAATTGATTATCAAGACAAGCCGTTTGCAATTTTCGCCACCAGATGCCCCGGGCGCGCCGCAAATGGGCAGGCTGCTGGAGCGATTGGCGCAATCCCTCAAGCACTGCTAACGGTGGCCGACGCGAAAGCGGAACTACATCCCAGAGCTCGACACCGTTGTGCCAAAAGCTGAACCTGAACCTCGCACTCCATGTACCCGCCTCCACATGCGCATGAGGCGGACAATGCTCGTCTCGCAACATGATCACCACCGACAGTCCCTTGTGATTACATACCTTCATGCTAACCCATCCGTTAGGTTTATGAGTCCGAGGATTCGACATTCCCTGGAGAATCCGACCGCTGGCATTGGCCGTCGAATCAATTCTTGCGTCCTCAGACTAGCGTCCTGGCGTTACCCGGCCCTGCGGAACACCACGCGCAATGGTAAGAAATCCTTTCATTACGACGCTGGCACCTGATAAATACTGGTCCAGTTACTTCATCTGATCCCCGGTGTAATCAATCATGCAGCGACAATTCGACGATCTTCAGTTGGGCAGCATCGAGCTGTTTTGCCTGGCCGCCGAGGCCGGCAGTTTTACTGCCGCGGCGCTGGTGGCGGGTGTCACCCCCGCTGCCGTGAGCCGTTCGGTGTCGCGCATGGAAGAACGCCTTGGTGTGCGCCTGTTCGCGCGCACCACGCGTAGTGTGAAGCTGACCGACAGTGGTCGCCGTTACTACGAAGAATGTCGCCAGGCCCTTGCGCAACTGGTCGAGGCCCAGCGCGAGGTGATGGGCCAGCAGCAAGTGCCGTCCGGTACGTTGCGCATCAGTATTCCGACCACCTACGCGCATCATCGAATTCTGCCGCTGTTGCCCGAATTTCGGGCGCGCTATCCGGCGGTGAAGGTCGAGTCGCACATCAGTAATCGCAACATCGATTTCGTCGGCGAAGGCTACGACATGGCGATTCGCGTGCGAGCCATCCCGGATTCCGGCCTGATCGCCCGACCGTTGGAAGATGCCGCCCTGGTGATGATCGCCAGCCCTGATTACCTGAAACGGACCGGCACTCCGCAAACCCTCGACGACCTCGAAAACCACGAGTGCATCCAGTACGAATTGCCCAGCAGCGGCCGACGCATTGCCTGGCTGTTCAACGATGAAGGCGTGCCCCGGGAGATTCTGGCCGAGGGCAATCTCAGTTGCTCCGACGATGTGCTGGGCGGTGTGACCCTGGCCAAACACGGGGCGGGGTTGTTTCAGACCTACCGGTTTATCGTTGAAAAGGAACTGGCCGACGGCTCGCTGGTGGAAGTGCTCAAGCCCTATGGCGGGCGCTCGCGGCCGTTTACCTTGCTGTACCCGCAAAGTCGCCATGTACCGCTGCGCTTGAGGGCGTTTATCGATTTCCTCGTGGAGCACCTGCCGCGCTGACCTGCGAAAGTGTCCGATCACCGCCCACAAACAGCCTGCATACCTTCACTTCAATTGACCAAATTAACTAGTTAGTACAATTTATCTCCACAGGCTGAAGTCCTCGGCCGATTCCAAAAATAACAAGTGGAGAGATTCCGATGCCCCCTATCGTTCTGGTGCTCAACGGCCCGAACCTGAACCTGCTCGGCACCCGTGAACCGGCGACTTACGGCCACGAAACCCTGGCAGACATTTCGGTCCTGTGCGCACGCGCCGCCGAAGAGTTCGGCCTGGCGGTGGAGTTTCGCCAGACCAACCATGAAGGCGAATTGCTCGACTGGATTCACGCCGCCCGCGGTCGCTGCGCCGGGATCGTCATCAATCCTGCCGCGTGGACCCACACCTCGGTCGCCATCCGCGACGCCCTGGTCGCCAGCGAACTGCCGGTGATCGAAGTCCACTTGTCCAACGTGCACGCCCGCGAGCCCTTCCGCCACCATTCGTTCGTATCCGCCATTGCAACGGCGGTGATGGCCGGTTTTGGCAGTCATGGCTATCGCCTGGCGCTGGAACACTTCAGTCATCGTTTGAAGGGGTGATCGCCGTGACTCAGAACCACGTGATACTGGCCGGGCTGATTGGCGCCGGCATCCAGGCGTCCCGCACACCGGCCATGCACGAGCATGAAGGCGATGCCCAGGGGCTGCGCTACCTGTATCGCCTGATTGATCTTGATCAGTTGAAGCTCGACAGCAACGCCCTGCCCGACCTGTTGATGGCTGCCGAGCGCATGAACTACACCGGGCTGAACATAACCTTTCCATGCAAGCAGGCAATCATCCCGCTGCTCGACGAACTCTCGCCGGAGGCCCGCGGTATCGGTGCGGTCAACACAGTGGTGCTCAAGGATGGCAAACGCATCGGCCACAACACCGATTGCCTGGGCTTTGCCGAGGGGTTTCGCCGGGGTTTGAAAGGCGTTGCCGTTGAACGTGTCGTACAGATGGGCGCTGGTGGCGCAGGTGCGGCGGTGGCCCACGCGTTGTTGAGCGAAGGCGTACAACAGCTGAGCATTTTTGACGTGGACATCCGCCGCGCCCAGGATCTGGCTGACAACCTCAATCAGCATTTCGGCGTCAGTCGGGCGGTGGCCGGGTATGACCTGCCCGACGCCATGGCCCAGGCTGACGGCCTGGTGAACACCACGCCGATGGGCATGAAAAAACTGCCGGGCATGCCCGTGCCGGTCGAGCTGCTGCGGGCCGAATTGTGGGTGGCGGAGATCGTTTACTTCCCACTGGAAACCGAACTGCTGCGCAACGCCCGCGCCCTCGGTTGCCGGACGCTGGACGGCGGCAACATGGCGGTGTTTCAGGCGGTCAAAGCATTCGAGTTGTTCAGCGGCGTAGTCCCGGATGCCCAGCGGATGCTTGAGCATTTCCAGAGCATGAATGACTGAATGAGTGAAGTGAGGGGCCAACCCCCTCACCTCACCTCAGGCTTGCAGGTACCGCAGAACCGACTCGCAAATCATCTCCCGATGACGCTGCTTGATACGTTCGTCCGGCAGGTCGATCTGAAAAATCTCACCAAAGGTGTGGCGGTTCGAGACGCGATAGAAGCAGAACGAACTGATCAGCAAATGCACGTCCAGCGGATCAAGCCCGGTACGGAACAGCCCCTGCTCGGCGCCGCGACGCAGAATCTCGCCCAGTGAATCGAGGATAGTGTTGTTCATCGCCTTGATCGCATCGGAGCGCTTCACGTACTCGGCGTTGTGAATGTTCTCGATACTGACGATGCGCACGAAATCGACGTTGCGATCATGGTGATCGAAGGTGAACTCCACCAGCCGCCGAATGGCTTCGACCGGCGCCAGCTCTGCCAGGTGCAGGCGATTTTCGGTGTTGCGGATATCGCCGTAGAGTTTCTCCAGCACCTCGACGTAGAGCTGTTCCTTACTGCCGAAGTAGTAATAGATCATGCGCTTGGAGGTGTGGATGCGCTCGGCGATGGCATCGACACGGGCACCGGAAAGCCCCTGCTGGACGAATTCGACAATCGCCTCCTGCAGGATGTTTTCGCGGGTCTTTTCCGGGTTGTTCTTGCGACTCTTGCGCGGCTCGGCACCAGGTTCTACGGAGGCTGCGGGGAGTTCTGAAGTCATTGTCATTGCGGGCTCACGGCCATCACTGCACAGGCTGGCGATTATGGGCTGCGCGGCACAGTGAAGGAAGCCGCGCGGCCCACGTTTAATCCCGCGTTTACGAATTACCTACAACTTCGCCTGGCGCAATGCACCGCTACGGGATTTGGCCATGGCCGCCAGGCGCACCGCGACGTTGGCCGCGCCGTAGCCGGCATAACCGTTTTTACGCTGGATGATCTCGAAGAAGAACCGCCCCTCGAACGGCTCGGTGTACACATGAAACAGTTCACCGCCCTGGGCGTCGCGGTCGTACAACACATTGTAGTAGGCCAGCTCACTGAGGAACTCGTCGTCGAAATCGAACCGCGCCGCCAGGTCATCGTAGTAGTTGAGCGGAATATCCAACAGCGGCACGCCCGCCTCTTTTGCACGGCTGACCTGGGCAAAGATGTCATCACAATCAAACGCGATGTGGTGCACGCCGGAGCCGCGATAACTCGACAGCGCGTGTGAGATTGCGGTGTTGCGGTTCTCGGAAATGTTCAGTGGCAGGCGGATCGAACTGTCCCGGCTACGCAAGGCACGGCTCTTCACCAGACCATAAGGATCCGGCAGCACGACTTCATCGTCTGCCTCGAAATCCAGCAGGCTCTTATAGAACAGCACCCAGCTGTCGAGGCTGTCGGCCGGCAGCGCCATGGCCATGTGGTCGATGCGCTTGAGGCCACCGCTGACCGGTACATCCGCCAGCAGATTGAAGTCGGTACCGTAGACGTCGGCATCCTGGTCCACCAGATAAATCAGGCTGCCATCCGGAGCACGCACCGCTGCCAGTTCCAGTTCATTGGGGCCCACCAGCCCGCGATAGGGTTGACCCTTGTAGGCCACGGCTCGGGCCAGCGCACTGGCGCTGTCCTTGACCCGCACGGCGGTAGCGCACAACGAAGGGCCGTGGGCTTCGAAAAAGCTGTGGCCGAAGGAGTAAGGTTCGGAGTTGAGGATCAAATTGATATCGCCCTGGCGCATCAGGCTGACGCTCTTGGAACGATGCTGCCCGGTCTTGACGAAACCCAGTCGCTCAAGCCAATGCGAGAGCTTGGCGCCGAGGCTTTCGTCCACGGCGAACTCGAGAAACTCGATGCCGTTGTACTCACTGGCCTTGGGCGTTTCGAACAGAATTTCAGGGTTGGCCGCAGGCTTGGCTTCCTGGGCCAGACGCTCGCGGGTTTTCTCTTCCAGATACAGCAACGAACGCAAGCCGTCGGCGGCATTGGCTCGTGGCGGCGCGGCGCGGAAGCCATCGTTGAAGATTTCCAGCGACAGAGGCCCGGTGTAGCCACTCTTGATGATCGGCGCGAGGAACCCCGGCAAGTCGAATTCACCCTGGCCCGGGAAGCAGCGAAAATGCCGGCTCCACTCCAGCACGTCCATGGCCAGGATCGGCGCGTCAGCCATTTGCACGAAGAAAATCTTGTCGCCGGGAATCTCGGCGATAGCACTTGGATCGCCCTTGAGCGACAGGGTGTGAAAGCTGTCCAGCAACACGCCGAGGCTTGGGTGATCGGCCTGACGCACGATGTTCCACACCTGTTGCCAGGTGTTCACATGCCGGCCCCAGGCCAGTGCTTCGTAGCCGATGCGCAGGCCACGTGCCCCGGCGTGCTCGGCCAGCAGTCGCAAGTCGTCGACCAGAACCTGTTCATCACCGATGGACTCGGCCGAGGCATTGCTGCACACCAGCACCAGGTCAGTGCCCAACTCCTGCATCAGGTCGAATTTGCGCTCGGCGCGCTCCAGGTTGCGCGACAGGCGATCGCGGCGGCAGCCTTCGAAATCGCGGAACGGTTGAAACAGGGTGATGGCGATCCCGAGATCGGCGCACATCTGTTTAATTTCCCGTGGACTACCGTCGTAGTAGAGAAGGTCGTTCTCGAAAATCTCGACGCCGTCGAACCCGGCGGCGGCAATGGCTTCGAGTTTTTCCGGCAGGGTACCGCTCAAGGATACGGTGGCAATGGAACGCTGCATGTTTCGGCTCCCGGTGGAGGCTTCGGCTACAGGGAATTTGCGCCGCTTTTAAAAGAGTGGACGGATTATTGAGCTGGTCGATGCATTGAGCAATTTAAAGTGTACTACCCAGTTAGTTTTGCGTGCGATTATCGAACACAATGGCCGATAGCGAATTGACGATTTTTTGTTCACTGCGCAACATCAACACCACATTGGGTCCGGTCTTGAAATCGTCGGCCCCGGTCAACAAGACCCAGAACACCACATAAAAATTTCAAAAAACGGGTATACGCTCATGCGCTCATTCAACGCCTTGCTCACTCGCTCTACCGTCATTACGCCTTGCCTGGCGTCCATCCGAACCCCGCGCTCCGCCGGCACAACCGTGCCGCTCGCTGAATAACCCGTCAGCCGACGAACACAGCCGATCAGCCCTTTCGCGCACGCCGCGACAGACCGATTGATCACGCGCCCTTGAAGTCACGACGAGCCCCGCTTGTCAGTCATTGAACGGATGGCACACATGATTCCTTCTCAAAGTTCTCGCATGGCACCTGCCATGAGCACCGCCACAGGTGGCATCGGCGACAAGATTCGCGGCGCCATGGCAGTCGGCAAAACCCGTTGGGGCATGCTGGCGCTGGTGTTTTTCGCCACCACCCTGAACTACATCGACCGCGCCGCCCTGGGCGTGATGCAGCCTATCCTGGCCAAGGAAATGAGCTGGACGGCGATGGACTACGCCAACATCAACTTCTGGTTCCAGGTCGGTTACGCCATCGGTTTCGTGCTGCAAGGCCGTTTGATCGACCGGGTCGGCGTCAAGCGCGTGTTCTTCTGCGCCGTGCTGCTCTGGAGCCTGGCGACCGGTGCCCACGGCCTGGCCACTTCGGCGGTCGGCTTCATGGTCTGCCGCTTCATCCTCGGCCTGACCGAAGCGGCCAACTACCCGGCCTGCGTGAAAACCACGCGCCTGTGGTTCCCGGCCGGTGAACGTGCGGTAGCCACCGGTATTTTCAATGCCGGGACCAACGTCGGCGCGATGTTCACGCCGATGCTGCTGCCACTGATCCTGCACGTCTGGGGCTGGCAAGCCGCGTTCCTGTGCATGGCATCACTGGGCGGGATCTGGCTGTTGTTCTGGGGTTTGAAGTACTTCAACCCGGAAGACCACCCGAGCGTGAAACAGTCGGAGCTGGACTACATCCAGAAAGAAGTCGAGCCGGAACAAACCCGCGTGCCGTTCTCGAAAATCCTGCGCATGCGCGGCACCTGGGCCTTCGCCCTCGCCTACTCGATCACCGCACCGGTGTTCTGGTTCTACCTGTACTGGCTGCCGCCGTTCCTCAACCAGCAATACAACCTGGGCATCAACGTCACCCAGATGGGTATCCCGCTGATCATCATCTACCTCACTGCCGACTTCGGTAGCGTTGGCGGCGGCATCCTCTCCTCGTTCCTGATCGGTCGCGGCGTCAACCCGATCAAGGCGCGACTGATGTCCATGTTCCTGTTCGCCTGCTGCATCATCGGCGTGATCATGGCGGCCGGTTCCAGCAACCTGTGGGTCGCGGTGGCCGCCATCTCCCTGGCCATCGGCGCGCACCAGGCCTGGACCGCGAACATCTGGAGCCTGGTGATGGACTACACGCCCAAGCACATGATGAGTACGGTTTTCGGCTTCGGCGGCATGTGTGCGGCGATTGGCGGGATGTTCATGACCCAACTGGTCGGCCACATCCTGACCATCACCAACAACAACTACACCGTGCTGTTCACCATGATTCCGGCGATGTACTTCATCGCGCTGATCTGGATGTACTTCATGGCACCGCGCAAGATTCCGACCGTCACCGAATAAAACATCGTCACCCTCTGTGGGAGCGAGCCTGCTCGCGAAAGCGGACTGTCATTCAACATTGATGTTGTCTGATACATCGCCTTCGCGAGCAGGCTCGCTCCCACAGGTTTTTTTACCGGCGGCTTTGCTGCCACGCCGCCGCCAACCCGCTGCAGCAGATCACGGCGATGCCGAGCACGGTGGTCAGTGTCGGCGTATGGGAAAACAGCAGCCAGCCCAGCAGGCCGGCGAAGATGATCTGGCAATAGCTGAACGGTGCCAGCAGTGCCGGTGCCGCGAGGCGGAACGCCTGGGTCAGGAACAGGTGAGCCGTCATCCCGCAGGCCCCCAGCGCCAGCATCATCGCGCCATGCACCAGGTTCGGCGTCTGCCAGAAGAACGGCACCAGCGCACTCATCACCAGCGTGTTGCACAAGCCTGCGAAGAAGTTACTGGTGGTCGGGCTGTCGATCTCACTGAGCTTGCGGGTCAGCAGTTGGTAGAAGCAGAAAAACAGCGCCGAGCAGAACGGCAGCAACACCGCCGGGGTAAACAGATCGCCCCCGGGGTGAACGATGATCAGCACTCCGCTAAAACCGAAAATCACCGCCAGCCATTGCCCCCGGGTCACCCGTTCGCCAAGCAGCGGTACCGACAGCGCGGTGACCAATACCGGAGCGAGGAAGTTGACCGACGTGGCCTCGGCCAGCGGGATGTACATCAGCCCCGTGGTGAAAAACAGACTGGTGCCCAGCAGGCACAGCGCCCGGATCACCTGCAGCAATGGCCGTTTGGTACGCAGCACCCGCAACCCGGACTGCGGCAGGAAAATCCCGGCCATCAACAAGGTGTGAACCACGTAGCGCGCCCAGACCACCATGACAATGGGATAGAAACCGGAGAGGTATTTGGAAAAGGCGTCGTGGGTGGAAAACAGGAAGGTTGCGACAACGATCAGCAGGATCCCTTTGAAGGGCTGATTGACGCCGGAAAGCGGGGTGCTGACGGTCATTGGGTTTCCTTTATTACAACCTTATTTTGTAGGAGCGAGCTTGCTCGCGATGAACCTGAGGGCGCCATGTTTTTCCAGGCAGCCTTCATTATCGTTGACGACCATCGCGAGCAAGCTCGCTCCTACCAGCGAAAGGTGCGCAGCACCGATTAGAGCCGCGCCAACAATTCCCGGGTTTTATCCAGCGCCATCTGTGCCCGCTCCAACCCACTCACGCCCTGCTCCAGCAACTGCACGGTGGGAATCTCCAGGCTCAATGGAATGTCAGCCGGCAAACCGCGCAACAACCCCGGCAGGTCACAATCGCCATCGCCGGGGAAACGCCGCTCGTTACGCGCCTGACGCAAGATCTCCGCCATATCCGCCGGCCGTGGTCCTGCGACGTCACACAACTGTGCATACCGTAACCGTGAGGGGGCAACTTTGACCAGTTCTTCCAACAGCGATCCAGAGCGGTCGAAGTGAAAGGCGTCCACCAGTACGCCGCCGTTTTCACGCCCGGCGTTTTCCACGATTCGCGCGGCTTGTTGAAGATTGCGCGCATCGGTCCAGGGCATGAACTCCAGATTCGGGTGCAGCCCATAGAGTGCCGCCAGATCACAGAGTTCGGCAAAATGTTCCGTCAGCCGTTGTTCATCAGGGTCGTTGCCGGCCACCAGCAATTCACTGGCACCCAATTGTGCACCCACCGCCAGGATTTTCTCGAAGTCGGTAACAACGGTCTCCGGCTTGAGACGCAGAATTTCGACGTCCAGCACCCCGATACCGGTATCGCGCAGACGCGCCAGGGTTTGGCGCCGCAATTCGCTGTCGGCCACCAAGGCAAAATGGTGTTCCTCAGGGGTTGCCGGTACCAGGCGCAAGCCGACATGACTGTAACCGGCCCGCGCGGCGACCTCGACCATGTCGGGCGGTGATAACTCCAGCACGGTCAGGCTGGCCAGGGAGAAGATACGCTCGCTCATGCTCACCCCTCGATCAAGGATGGCGCGCAGGCACGCCCGGTTTCGGCGGCTTCGCGGATGGCTTCGATCAGCGCCAACGTACGCGCGGCATCGGCGGCACTCACCAGCGGCTCGACCTCCCGGCGTGCAACACGCACGAAGTGCTGCAACTGCAGACGCAGGGCTTCATCGGCATTGAAGTTTTCCCGGGTTGCCAGCAACGGTTGATGCCAGCCGCCATCAACATCGACATCGTTGTAGTACCAGCGTTTAAGCTGCGGAATGCTCAGCGCCCCACCTGTCCCGGCCAGCAAGTAGCACGGTTGATCAGGATGACGCGGATACACCGGGTTCTCCCCCGAATCCAGCTCCCAGCTCCAGGGCGCAGCCACCGCATCGGAGCCGGTCAGGCTGCCCAGTGCACCGTTGTCGAATTGCAGCAGTATTGCCGCGCAATCTTCGTTGGCAAACCCGCGAATGGCGTTGCTGGTAATGGCCTGAACCTGGCGCACTTCACCGCACAAATGCCGCAGCAGATCGAGGTCGTGGATCAGGTTGGTCAACAGCATCCCCGCGCCGGCCTCGCGGCGCCAGGGTGTTTCAAAATAGCTGTCGGGCTTGCGCAATTGCCAGAGCGCCGTGACCGTGGTCAACCGACCCAATGCGCCGCTGTGGACAAGCTCGTGGGCGCGGACGATCAGCGGATTGTGGCGACGATGATGTCCGACCAGTACCGGAACGCCACTGGCCTTCGAGGCAGTCACCAGCTCCCTGGCTTCATCCAGGTGCACGCCCACCGGTTTTTCCAGCAATACCGGCACGCCGGCCGCGAGGCAATCGAGGGCCGTGCTGACGTGCAGCGTGTTCGGGTTGGCGACTATCACGGCGTCCGGTTTCGCCTGCTCCAGCATCTGACGATGATCGGCGAAACAGGCTACGCCCCATTGCGCCGCAAGACTGGCCGCCTGCGGTCCCGGATCGGCCACGGCGCACAACGTCGCTTCAGTCAGGGATTGCAGATGCTGGTAGTGCTGCTGGCCCATGTTGCCAGCACCGATCAGGGCGATGCGAAGTGGCGAATTCAAGATACGGTCCTCTTGTGAGTGTTATTGGAGCGATGAACCCCAATAATTTAGAACCTGGTTCCAGATTCTTACACAGACCTATCCTGAAAGTGTTCGAACAGCGCACAGCTTCTCAAGCTGGGCACTGTTCAAAATGTGGGAGCGGGCTTGCTCGCGAATGCAGTGTGTCAGCGCCATCCAGATCGCATGACACACCGCATTCGCGAGCAAGTCGGATCGCCGCACCGCCGCTCCCACAGTCGATTTGCACAGGCCTTAGTTGAACAACTCCGACGCCAGGCTCGCTGCACTCAACTCCTCGGTGTACGCCAGCAACAACGGCGCCAGCTCATGCAGCCGCGCCCCCGGCATCCGTGCACTCGGCCCGGCGATGCTGAGCACGCCGATCACCCGCCCATCGGCGGGATGGCGCACCACTGCCGCAATCGCCGAAGTGCCGACCGCCGAGCTCTCCTCGACCCAGGCGTAGCCCTGGTCCCGTGCCAGACGCAGGCGTTCGAGCAATTCGATGTTCGAGCGCGGCGCGTTCGGCCCCACATGTTCCGGCACTTGTGCGCCCTGCCGCTCCACCAGCGACAAGGCTTCGGCATCGCTCATGCAGGCCAGCCACGCATGCCCAGAGGCTGTGTAAAACAACGGCGCATCGCGGCCCATGTCCGGGTCGTAACGCAGACCGGAGCGCGCGCCCTGGGACTTGGCGATCCAGATCTGACGCTCACCGTCGATCACCCCGAGACGCACCAGCTCGCCGGTTTCCTGCGCCAGGCGGTCAAGCACTGGCTGCACGATGTCGGCACCGCTGCTCGACAGGTAACGGAAGCCCATCGCCACCAGTTTGGTCGAGAGGTGATAACGCAGATTATCCGGATTCTGCCGCACGTAACCGAGGCGGATCAGCTCGGCCAGCAGGCGATGGGTCGCGCTCTTGGGGATATCCAGTTGCTCTGCCAGGGTCTGCATCGGCAGGCCACGGGGATCGCTGGTGAGGCTTTCGAGCACACTGAAAACACGTTCGATCTGACTGCCGGCCATGGTCGCTTCCACGCAAAATTTGCTCGATTCTAGAAGACATCTGAACGAATGCGAAATCTGGAACTGAACGTTCGATAACCGCCCGTTTTAGACCATCAAGACTTGTTCGGCCTCACCTGATTCTTATATTTTCTGGAACAAGATTCCAAAACAATAAAACGCCGGAGTTCAAACAATGCCTGCCCAAGCGCACTTTCTTCCCGACATCGACTGCGATGTGCTGATCGTTGGTTCCGGTGCGGCGGGACTGTCGGCGGCCGTGACCGCCGCGTGGCATGGACTGAAAGTCATAGTGGTAGAAAAGGACCCGGTGTTCGGCGGTGCCACGGCCTGGTCCGGTGGCTGGGCCTGGGTGCCTTGCAACCCGTTGGCCCGACGCGCAGGCATCGTCGAAGACGTTGAACTGCCGCGCACTTACCTGAAACACGAACTGGGCGAGCGCTTTGATCCGGCAATGATCGACGCTTTCCTGGAAGCCGGCCCGCGGATGGTGTCGTTCTTCGAGCAGTACACCTCGCTGCAATTCGCCGACGGCAACGCCATTGCCGACATTCATGGCGACACGCCGGGGGCCGGCACCGGTGGACGCTCGGTAATCGCCGCCCCGTACGACGCACGAAAAGTCGGCACACTGCTCAAGCGTCTGCGCAAAACCATGCGGGAAACATCGTTCATGGGCATGCCGATCATGGCGGGGGCGGACCTCACGGCATTCCTCAACCTGACCCGTTCACTGTCGGCGGCCTGGCACGTTACGCGGCGCTTTAGCCGCCACCTGTTCGATCTCGTCGTACATGGCCGGGCGATGCAACTGGTCAACGGCGTGGCCTTGGTGGCGCGCCTGGCGAAATCCGCCGATGACCTCGGTGTGTTGCTCTGGGAATCAGCGCCCGTGAGTCGACTGCTGCGCGAGAATGACCAGGTACGAGGTGCGGTGGTCAACACCGCCAAAGGCTCGGTGCGCATCCATGCACGCAAGGCCGTGGTGCTCGCCGCGGGTGGTTTCGCCAATGACATCGACCGCCGCAAGGCACTGTTCCCCCGCACACCGACCGGGCATGAGCATCTGGCCTTGCCACCCCTCGGCATTTGCGGCGATGGCCTGCGCCTGGGCGAAAGTGCCGGTGCCCGGGTCAATAGCGACATGGCGTCCGCCGTCGCCTGGGCACCGGTTTCGCAGGTGCCGCACAGCGACGGCAGCACGGGACACTTCCCGCACATCATCGAGCGCGGCAAGCCGGGCATCATCGGTGTGCTGAGCAACGGCCAGCGCTTCGTCAATGAAGCCAACGGCTACTACGACTACGTCACGGCCATGGTCACCGCCGCCCCATCGGGTGAAGAAGTGGCGTCGTGGCTGATCTGCACCCATGGCTTTCAGCGTCGATATGGCCTGGGCATCTCTCGGCCTTTTCCGGTGCCGCTGTCATCCTTCATCCGCAGCGGCTATCTGAAAACCGGCAACACCCTTGAGGAATTGGCTGCAGCCTGCGGCATCGACCCGGTTGGCTTGCGCACCACCGTGTCGGACTACAACCGCCACGCGCGCAACGGCGAGGACCCGCAATTCGGTCGTGGTTCCACACCCTACAACCGCAAGCAGGGTGACGCACTGCAACAGCCCAACCCATGCGTCGCGCCGATCGAACAAGGCCCCTTCTATGCCGTGAAAGTCCAGCCGGGCTGCTTCGGTACCTTCGCCGGGCTCAAGGTCAACCAACATGCCCAAGTCCTGGATGGCGCGGCGCAACCCATCGCCGGGCTGTACGCGGCGGGCGGCGACATGGCCAGCATCATGGGCGGTCACTACCCCGCTGGCGGCATCAATCTCGGCCCGGCGCTGACCTTCGGCTACATCGCCGCGCGCCATATCGCAGGCGTCACTGCTTATGAAAAGGAGATCGACCATGCAGCACATCATTAACGCTCAGGGTTTGAACATGCCGAAACTCGGCCTCGGCACCTGGCCAATGCTCGGCGAGGAATGCACCCGAGCAGTGGAGCAGGCTCTGGCCCTGGGTTACCGGCACATCGACACGGCAGCGGCCTACAACAACGAAGACGCGGTCGGTCAGGCGCTGGCGAACAGTCCGACACCCCGCGAGCAGATCCACGTCACGACCAAAGTCTGGTGGGACCAACTGCAACCCGACGCCATGCGTCACTCCATGGACCGTAGCCTCAAAGCCCTGCGCAGCGAATACGTCGACCTGTTCATGCTCCATTGGCCAACCACCGATTGGGATTTGCCGCGCACCATAGAAACCCTGGTGTCGTTCAAGGAGCAAGGCCTGGCGCGCAACATTGGCGTGGCGAATTTTCCACTGCCCCTGCTACGCAAAGTCGTCGAAGAACTGGGGGCGCCGCTGTCGGCGATCCAGGTCGAGTACCACGTGCTGCTCGGACAAAACGCCCTGCTCGACTACGCCCGTCAACAGGATCTTGCGCTGACAGCCTACACGCCACTGGCACGCAACAAGGTATCCGACATTCCGGCCATCCAGCGGATCGCCGCGAAACACGGCGTACTGCCGACGCAGGTCGCGCTCAAATGGCTGCTTGATCAACCCAACGTGGCCGCGATCCCCAAGGCCTGTAGCGAGCCCAATCAATTGGCCAATCTCGCGGCACTCGATGTTCGACTGGATGATGAAGACCGTGCCTTGATCGCCAGCCTGTCCAAACGCGAGCGCCAGGTCAGCCCTGACTTTGCGCCGGTGTGGGATGCATTTGACGAATAATCCGCAAGACCGGCGATCGCCCTCACGATAAAAACCCATCGCCCAACGGAATTCGATGGGTTATCCGTGTTCAATACAAGCCTGAAACCTTTTCGGCAACCCTTCACGGGTGGCCGGGAATCAACTTGTGCGCGAAAAAAAGACGGACGATCGGACTGGCGCCGCTCCCACTTGGCAGCAACACTCATCGCACGGAGCTTTACCCGGAACAGAAGAGGATTCCCACATGCTATGGAAAAAAGGCCGACGCAGCGACAACGTGGTCGACGCCCGTGGCGATGATGTCGGCGGTGGTGGCGGTGGCATGCGTTTTGGCGGTGGCAAGGGGTTGAGCCTGACGGCGATCCTCCTGATTGTCGGCATCGGCTGGATCACCGGCCAGGATCCACTGCAGATCCTCGGACAACTGACCGGGCAAATGGAGCAGCAATCGGCGCCCGCCACCAACCAGAGTCGCCAGGCACCGCCGGCCAATGATGAGAGCGCGGAATTCGTGCGCTCGATCCTCGGCGATACCGAAGACACCTGGGGCGCGATATTCCAGCAGGCCGGTCGCCAATATAAGGACCCGACCCTGGTACTGTTCAGCAACCGCGTGAATTCGGCCTGCGGTCTGGCCACCTCGGCGACCGGCCCCTTCTATTGCCCGGCCGACCAGAAGGTCTACCTGGACATGGCGTTCTTCCAGGAAATGTCCCAACGCTTTTCCGCCGCGGGCGACTTCGCCCAGGCCTACGTGATCGCTCACGAAGTCGGACACCATGTGCAGACCTTGCTTGGGGTGTCCACGAAAATTCAGGCAGCGCGCCAACAAGGCCGGCAGATGGAAGGCGACGGTGGTTTGCTGGTTCGCCAGGAACTTCAGGCCGATTGCCTGGCCGGCGTCTGGGCCAACAATGCGCAGAAGCGCCTGAACTGGCTGGAACCGGGCGACATCGAAGAAGCACTGAACGCCGCGAACGCCATCGGCGACGATCGTTTGCAGCAACAGGGTCAGGGCCGTGTGGTCCCGGACTCATTCACCCATGGTACGTCGGCGCAACGGGTGCGCTGGTTCAAAACCGGTTTCGCCCAAGGCCAGGTTGGCCAGTGCGATACCTTTGCGGCGAAAAATCTGTAAATGAAGAAGTGGTTGTTGGTTGTTCTGTTTACTTGCACAACGTCCCAGGCCGCCGAGCATGGGGTCAAGGAACTCAGCTCAGGGCGCCTGCTGTTGAAGTCAGGTGAAATCGCGGTGGGCATCAGCCCCGCCCCGGCAAAAATCGAACGGGTGCTGATCATCCTCCACGGTCGCTTGCGCAATGCGCAAACCTATCTGCAGAGTGGTGAGCACGCGGCCGAACTGGCGGGGCAAAGCGCAACGACCCTGGTGATCGCCCCGCAATTCCTCAATGAAACCGACGTTGCGGTCCATCCGGTGGCCGACACCGTTTTGCGCTGGCAAGGCAATGAATGGATGGCCGGCGGCGAATCCACGGCACCCTTTCGGCTGAGTTCCTACGCGGCGCTCGACGAAATCATCGCCCGCTTGGGTGACCGTCAGCAGTTTCCGGATGTGAAGCAAATCGTCATCGCCGGGCACTCCGGCGGCGCGCAGGTGGTTCAGCGCTATGCGTTGCTCGGTCACGCGCAATCCGACCTCGATGCAGCCGGCGTGCAGGTGCGCTACGTGATCGCCAATCCGTCCTCCTACGCTTATTTCGATGAGCGCAGGCCCGTGGCGTTCAGCCACGCCGGTTGCCCGAATTTCCATCGCTGGAAGTACGGGCTGGCGGATTTACCGGCTTACGCCGAAGGACAAACCGCAGCACAGTTGCAGGAAAGTTACCTCAAGCGTGAAGTCGTTTATCTGCTGGGGCAGCAGGACACCGACCCGAATCATCCGGCGCTGGATAAGAGCTGTGAAGCCAGGGCGCAAGGGCCGTCTCGATTGGCCCGCGGGCGTTTTTACTTTGACTACCTGAAGCGGCTGGCACCCAAGGGGTTGAACCAGCAACTGATCGAAGTGCCCGGGGTCGGGCATAACGGGGATGGGATGTTTACCTCGCCAGAGGGGCAGAAGGCGTTGTTCGGGCAGTAGTATTTGTGGTGTCTGGAAGGGCCTCTTCGCGAGCAAGCCCGCTCCCACATTGGACCTGCGGTGTACACATCATTTGTGAGCACCAGAGATCAAATGTGGGAGCGGGCTTGCTCGCGAAAGCGGTTCACCCGACAACAACGCCCTCAAGCCAAAAGCATCTGCCGCAACTCAACACAATCCGCCGCATGCCAATCGGTCAATTCCGGCCATGGATTATCCGGCAGATTCACCAACACAGTCCGCGCTCCCGCCGCCCGCCCACAATCGAGATCGAAGCGGTAATCACCGACCATCACCATCTCGCTCGCCGGCACCTTCCATGCTTCGGCCAGTTTCAGCAACCCGCCCGGATGCGGCTTGGGCGGAGCATCATCGCGGCCCAACACATCCTCCAGCGCAAAGCAGTCGGCCAGGCCAATGGCCTCCAGCGTGACATGCGCCAGCTCCCGGGCGTTGCGCGTGAGAATGCCCAGGCGATAACCACGCCCGGCCAGTTCGCGCACCAGTTCCACCGCGCCCGGCGCCGGTTGCGAACCAAGGGCCAGGTCCCGCTCGTGCTCCAGCAGCCACGCATGTTTGGCTGCGGCTTCATCGGCCGGCAGTGCGGCGAGGTGGGTCAGGATGTCGTGTTCGGCAGGAATCGCCAACGCCACGCGAATCGCCGCGAAGTCGTGCACGGCCACCGTCAGGGTGCCGTCCATGTCGAACACCCAGTGACGCACGTCGGCCAGGCTCATGCCCAATCCTTGCGGTGACGGATCAAGCCTTCCTGGGTGACCGATGCCACCAGTTGCCCGGCGCGATTGAACACGCTGCCACGGGAGAAGCCACGGGAATTGCCCGCCCACGGACTGTCCATCGCATAGAGCAACCAGTCATCGGCACGCAGATCCTGGTGGAACCACAGCGCGTGATCGAGGCTGGCGACCTGCATATCCTTGTGCCACACCGACTTGCCGTGGGGCTGCATCGAGGTAACCAGCAGACCGAAGTCCGATGCATAGGCCAGCAGGTATTTATGCAGCGCCGGCGAATCGGCCAACGCCCCGTCGGCGCGGAACCAGACGTACTTGACCGGATCGGAGGGCAGCGGGTTGTAGGGATCTTTCTCGGTCACCGGGCGAAATTCGATCGGCTTCGGGCACAGCAGTTTTTCGCGCATTTTCTCGGGGATCAGGTGCGCGCGCTGCTGGGTGATTTCGAGTTCCGATGGCAGGTTTTCCGGACCGACCACTTGCGGCATTTCGGTCTGGTGCTGAAAGCCTTCTTCGTCGTACTGGAACGACGCACTGCACGTGAATATCGGGTGGCCCTTCTGGATCGCCGTCACCCGACGCGTGCTGAAACTGCCACCGTCACGCACCCGGTCAACCTGATACACCACCGGCAACCCGGCATCGCCTGGGCGCAGGAAATAGCCGTGCATCGAATGCACATGGCGCGCCTCTTCAACCGTCTGACTGGCCGCCGACAGCGACTGACCGAGCACCTGACCACCGA
Organism: Pseudomonas sp. BF-R-24; assembly: GCF_019947335.1. Lineage (NCBI taxonomy): Bacteria > Pseudomonadati > Pseudomonadota > Gammaproteobacteria > Pseudomonadales > Pseudomonadaceae > Pseudomonas > Pseudomonas sp. BF-R-24. The sequence continues at coordinate 175,657 of NZ_JAGYGG010000001.1, read as the reverse complement.
ACAGCTGACGAAAACCCAGGTCCTGGCTACGGCCACGGAACAGGTTTTCTTCGATCGGCTCCAGCGTCAGCAGGTCGACCAGATCTTCCAACACTTGGCTCATTCAGACTCTCCTCACACAACGCAATACCGCGCAGTCTTGGCTGCGGCGGTCGATTCAGTTTCTGGCCCGGGCCAACATGTGGTCCATTGTAAACGTCCGTGTCAGGTTATCCATGCAAGGTTTGCAGCCATTGTTCACGGCTGATGCGGTACAACACGTGGTGATGAAGGGGATGATCGACGGAGAGCTTGGGATGATCGAAGTCATCGGCCGGATCGTGATGCATGCCAATCGCCTGCATGACTTTCTGCGACGGCAGATTACTGTCAGCGGTAAAGGACACGACTTCGCTCAGCAGCAAGCGGTCAAACCCGCAGCGCAGAGCGGTCCACGCCGCTTCACTGGCGTAACCCAACCCCCAGTGCTCGCGGGCCAGGCGCCAGCCGATTTCCGTGGCCGGGGTGAACGGCGCGTCGAAACCGACCACACCGAGCCCGGTAAAACCGATGAATTGGCCGGTGTCCTTGCGTTCCAGAGCCCATAGGCCGAAACCATGCTCGGCGAAATGACCACGGATTCGCCCGATCAATGAGGCGCTCTCCAGCCGACTCAAGGCTGCCGGGAAATAGCGCATCACCTGCGGATCGGCACACATCGCCGCAAAGTCAGGTAAATCTTCATCGCGCCACTGGCGCAACAGCAGCCGAGCGCTTTCAAGCTCCAGTATTGGCTCCATCGTGCCCCGCCCCTCCATTTCAATGTCTCCAGTCTACAACGCTGGTAGGATCCGTCTCTCATTCCTACATGAAATGACCATGCCACTGCCGCTGATTTATCACGAAGACTACAGTCCAGAGTTTCCGGCGGATCACCGCTTCCCCATGGACAAGTTCCGCCTGTTGCGCGATCACCTGGTGGCCAGCGGCCTGACCCGCGACGCCGATCTGCTGCGCCCGGACCTGTGTCCCGCAGAGATTCTCGCCCTCGCCCATGACCCTTCGTATATCGAGCGCTACATGAGTGGCGAATTATCCCGCGAAGACCAGCGCCGCCTCGGCCTGCCCTGGAACGAAGCCCTGGCCCGACGCACGGTGCGGGCGGTGGGCGGCTCGTTGCTGGCGGCCGAGCAGGCGCTGGAGCATGGTCTGGCCTGCCACCTCGCGGGCGGCACCCACCATGCGCACTACGATTACCCGGCCGGGTTCTGCATCTTCAATGACCTGGCGGTGATCAGCCATTACCTGCTGGAAAGTGGTCGGGTGAACCGCGTGCTGATCTTCGATTGCGACGTGCATCAGGGCGACGGGACTGCACGAATACTTCATAACACCCCGGAAGCGGTGACCGTTTCCCTGCACTGCGAGAAGAACTTTCCCGCACGCAAGGCCGAAAGTGATTGGGACATTCCACTGCCCAAAGGCATGGGCGATGCCGACTACCTGAAGGTGGTGGACGATGCACTCAACTACCTGCTGCCGCTCTACCAACCGGATCTGGTGCTGTATGACGCCGGGGTCGATGTGCATAAGGACGACGCCCTGGGTTATCTGAAGCTGACAGACGAAGGCGTCGCCGCCCGCGATGAAAGCGTGATGCGCCATTGCCTGGGCCGTGACATTCCGGTGGTCGGGGTAATCGGCGGCGGCTACAGCAAGGACCGCCAGGCCCTGGCCCGCCGTCACGGCATCCTCCATCACAGCGCGCAGCGCGTATGGCAGTCATCAGGTTGTCACTGAGCTGTGGATGCTTTACCCACAATGCCTGTGGAGCTGCCTGTGGATAACCTGAGTGAAAGGGACTACAGGCCATGCGGGGCTTGGGCTACAGAGCGCTGATTGTTTTTTAACCAACCTTTTATAAACAACAAAAACCAAATGTGGGAGCGGGCTTGCTCGCGAATACAGTGTGTCAGGCGCCATAGATGTCAGCTGACACTCCGCTTTCGCGAGCAAGCCCGCTCCCACATGGATTTGGGCTGGTAGAATGCCCGGCTTATCCCGCCAGACCGCAGCGCACTCCATGACTCAATCCTTACCAGCCCTCTCCCCTCACGTCGCCATCATCGGCGGCGGCCCCGCCGGTCTGATGGCGGCCGAAGTGTTGAGCCAGGCCGGGATCAAGGTCGACCTGTACGACGGTATGCCTTCAGTGGGGCGAAAATTCCTCCTGGCCGGCGTCGGCGGCATGAACATCACGCACTCCGAAGCCTACCCGGCATTTCTCTCACGCTACGCCGAACGCGCCCCGCAGATCGCACCGCTGCTGCGCGGCTTCGGCGCCGAAGCGTTGTGTCAGTGGATTCATGAACTGGGCATCGAGACCTTCGTCGGCAGCTCCGGCCGGGTATTCCCCACCGACATGAAGGCCGCGCCGCTGCTGCGCGCCTGGCTCAAACGCCTGCGCGACAGTGGCGTAGTTATCCACACCCGCCACCGCTGGCTCGGCTGGGACGAGCGTGGCGGATTGCGTATCGACAGCCCGGAAGGTGAAACAACCGTGCAAGCCGACGCCACCCTGCTCGCCCTCGGTGGCGGCAGTTGGTCGCGCCTGGGCTCGGACGGCGCGTGGATGCTGCCACTGGAGCAACGCGGCGTAGGACTGACGCCGTTGCAACCCAGTAATTGCGGCTTCGAGGTGCAGGCCTGGAGCGAATTGATGGTCAGCAAATTCGCCGGCTCGCCGCTGAAAAACATCGCCATCGGCCTTAACGATGACGTGCCTCGACTCGGCGAATGCGTGATTACCGCCACCGGGATCGAGGGCAGTCTGATCTACGCCCTGTCGGCCCCCATCCGCGAAGCGATCAACCAGCACGGCTCGGCAACCATTCATCTGGACCTGTTGCCGGGCCGGCCTGTGGATAAAGTTGCAGCGGCGTTGAGCAAACCCCGGGGATCACGCTCCATGGCCAAGCACCTGCACAGTCAGTTGGGCATCGATGGGGTCAAAGCGGCGCTATTGCGTGAACTGACCAGCGCCGACTGCTTTGCCGACATGGCCTTGCTGGCCAACGCGATCAAGGCATTGCCACTGACACTGGTGAAAACCCGTCCACTGGACGAGGCGATCAGCAGCGCTGGCGGGGTGTTGTTCGAGGCGATGGATGAGCGTTTGATGCTCAAGCAACTGCCTGGCGTGTTTTGCGCCGGGGAAATGCTCGATTGGGAAGCGCCGACCGGCGGCTATCTGCTGACCGCGTGTTTCGCCAGTGGGCGAGCGGCGGGGTTGGGGATGGTGGAGTGGTTGCGGCGCAAGGGCTGACGACCGAGGTGCGCCCTTCGCGAGCAAGCCCGCTCCCACAGGGGATTTGTGAACGACACAGATCCAGTGTGGGAGCGGGCTTGCTCGCGAAGGCGGCCTAACAGACGCAGGGGTAAATCAAGGCTTACGCTTGCGCGGCCCGGTATTGAACACCGGCACCTTGCGCACAGGCTTGATCGAAGGCTCCGCCGGCGCAACCTCACCGCTATCAACCCACCGACCCAGATTGCGTTTACCACCGCCTCCACCGGAAGCCTTGGGCTTCTTCGGTTTTTTCGGCTTCTTGACGACCTGGCCACTGGCATCGGTGTCCGGCACGCGGTGCTCGGGTTCGAAGTCCGGCTCGTTCTGCCGCTTCAAAGTCTGGCGGGTCAGCATCTCGATGGCCGACAGCAGATTCACTTCATCGGCGCAGACCAGGGAAATCGCCTCGCCGGTCGAACCCGCGCGGCCGGTACGACCGATGCGGTGGATGTAATCCTCAGCGACGATCGGCAAGTCAAAGTTGACCACCAACGGCAGGTCTTCGATGTCCAGGCCACGGGCTGCCACGTCGGTAGCGACCAGGATCTGCACTTCACTCGCCTTGAAGCGGTCCAGCGCACGCTGGCGGGTCGCCTGGGGCTTGTCGCCGTGGATGCCGTCGGCGTTGATGCCCAGGCCCTGGAGTTTCTCCACCAGCGCGTCCACGCCGTTGCGGGTCTTGGCGAACACCAGCACCTGCTTCCACTTGCCCTTGCGCATCAGGTGCACGAACAGTTCCGGCTTGCGCTTCTTGTCCACCGTCACGATCCATTGCTTGACCGTATTGGCTGCGACGTTGCGCGGGCTGACTTCGATAGTCAGCGGATCGTTGAGCATCTGCCCGGCCAGCAGGCGGATGTCATCGGAGAAGGTTGCGGAGAACAGCAACGTCTGACGTCTCGAAGGCAGCGCGCGGTAAATGTTCGCCAGTTCCTCGGAAAAGCCCAGGTCGAGCATGCGGTCGGCTTCGTCCAGCACCAGGGTCTGCAACTGGTTGAACTTCAGCGCGTTCTGGCGGAACAGGTCGAGCAAGCGGCCCGGGGTCGCCACCAACAGATCGACACCGCTGCGCAGCTTCATCATTTGCGGGTTGATGCTGACGCCGCCGTACACCGCGTAAGTACGTAGCGGCAGGTTTTCGGCGTACTGGCGCACGGCTTCGTGAACCTGTTCAGCCAGCTCGCGGGTCGGTACCAGGATCAGCGCGCGGACCGAGTTGGCGGTGACTTTCGGCCCTTCCATGGCCAGCAGTTGCAACAGCGGCAGGGCGAAACCGGCGGTCTTGCCGGTGCCGGTCTGGGCGGCGGCCATCAGGTCGCGACCGGCCAGCACCGCCGGAATGGCTTGCGCCTGAACCGGCGTCGGAGTCTGGTAGCCGAGCGTCTCGAGGGAGCGCAGCAAGGGTTCGATCAGGCCAAGGGTGGCGAAAGTCATGGGAATACCGTAGGAAAATTCAGCGCGGTTGTGCGAAACAAGAGTGCAATGGCGCGCAGTTTACCCTAATTCACACGGGATTCTGTCGGCACTACCGTCGGCACGACCTTTGTCACCGGCTGCTCCGGTACACGACGCCACTGCGGCAGGCCGATTAGCACCACGGCGCTGATGATCACCAGCATGGCCAGTGCTTCCTCGATGCCAATGGTTTCGCCGACAAACACGATCCCCAGCAACACCGCCACCGCCGGGTTGACGTAGGCATAACTGGTAGCCGCCGCCGGACGCACGTGTTTCAACAGGTACATATAGGCGTTGAAGGCGATGATCGAACCGAACACGGTCAGATACGCCAACGCGGCCCAACCTTCAATCGGTGGCACCTTTTCCAGGTGCTCACCGCTGACTGCGCTGGCAATCAGCAACACGACGCCGCCCACCAGCATTTCCACGGCGCTGGCCATCGCGCCCTGAGGCAACGGTAAGTGTTTGCTCCAAACAGAGCCAAACGCCCAGGTCGCCGCTGCAAAAATCAGCAACGCCGCACCCAATGGACTCGATTGCAGGTTGGAACCCAGGTTGAGCATGGCAATTCCGATCAAGCCGAGCACAATCCCGGCCCATTCGAGACGGGTATTACGTGCGCCCCAGAAATATCCGCACAGCAAGGTAAACAGCGGCACCGTCGCCACCGCCAAAGCCGCCACCCCGGAGGCCACGCCCGTGTGCTCGGCCACACTCACAGCGCCGTTGCCGCACGCCAGCAGCAAAATCCCGATGATCCCGGCGGCTTTCCACTGTGCCCAGGTCGGCGCCGGCGCCCCGCGCCAGCGCAGAAAGGCGTACATCAAAGTCCCGGCAATGACGAAACGGATACCGGCGAGCAACAACGGCGGCCAGTACTCCACGCCGATGCGGATCACCAGGTAGGTCGAGCCCCAAATCACATACAAGGCGAAGAAGGCAGCGATCAAGGGTAAAGGAAAGCGACGAAGGCCGGACATGGAGGCAGCTCACAGGCAAGTACAAGTGAACGGCTATTCTAGAAAGGCTAGCGCCGGAAAATAAGTTACAAAACCTGTTTAAAGCGCCGGTACACTTTTCAAAACACGGAGTTCAGCGTTATAAACCGTGTTTTCGAAAGTCGGCTATTTTCAGGAGTCACCCCGATGGATAAGTACGACCGCATGCTGCTCAGCGCCCTGCTGGAAAACGGTCGCGCGTCCTACGCGGACCTGGCGCGCAAGGTCAACCTGTCCGCCCCGGCCGTGGCCGAGCGCGTGGCCAAGCTCGAAGCCAGCGGCGTGATCACCGGCTATCAGGCAAAAGTCGACATGGCCAAGCTCGGCCTGCCGATCCAGTGCGTGATCGAACTGCGCCTGAACCAGCACGGCAACCAGAAAGCCTACGACGACCTGATCAAAATCCCGCAATTGACCGAATGCCATCGGGTGACCGGCGATCCCTGCGTGATCATGCAAGCGGCGGTGGGCTCGATGCCGGAGCTGGAAGAGCTGATCAACCGGATCGCCACGTTCGGGTTCAGCAAGACGTCGATTGTGTTGTCGAGTGCGATAGAGAAGCGGGTGCCGCTGGGGCAGTTGGAGGCGAACGGCAAATAGCTTTTCTGTAGGAGCGAGCTTGCTCGCGATGGTCGCCAACGATAACGCGGGAAACCTGACACCCCGTGTTGTTCTCGGGTTCATCGCGAGCAAGCTCGCTCCTACAGGGGATTTGCGATGTTCCTAGAAACCGCGATAGCGCTTGAGGTGTTCGCCCACTTTCGCCGCCGGCACTTTCTGCAACTTGCACAGCAAGTCATGGGACAGCTCGCGCAAGCCGTGTTTCTGGCGCAACTCTTCGGCCAGGTGCGCGGTCAGGTTGGCCGCCATCTCGGCGTCGGCCATGGCCCGGTGGGCCTTGCCGGTGTGGGGCAGGTTGGCGAACGTGGTGAGGGTGCCGAGTTTGTGGTTCGGCGCGGCGGGCATCAGGCGGCGAGCCAGCAGCAGCGAACAGGCAAAGTTCTGCAAGCGGGTGCGTTTGATTCGCCCCAGTTCGAAGTCCCAGAACTTCTGGTCGAACGCGGCGTTGTGCGCGAGCAACGGCGTGCAGCCGACGAATTCATTCACTTCGTTCATCACCTGCTCGGCCGACGGGGCGGTGCGCAGCATGGCGTTGCTGATGCCGGTGAGTTGTTCGATGAAGGCCGGGACGCGCACGCCGGCATTCATCAGGCTTTGGTAACGCTCGACGATGCGCCCCTGTTCAAGGATCACCACGGCGATTTCCGTGGCCCGGCAGCTGCTGCTCGGTGAGATCCCGGTGGTTTCAAAGTCGATGACTGCGATGCGTTCCAAACCTGGTTCAACTCCGTAAAAATCAATTCTTGAGCAGCAACGCGCCTTCGATCGGCACGTAGCGGCTGGCGGCGCGTATCAGCGAGTTGGCGGTCAGGCCCGGCACGCCGTAGGCCACTGCTTGTACGCCGTGTTTGCTGATAATGCGTTCGAGCAGCATGTCGAAATCACCGTCGCCGGAGGCCAGGACGATTTCATCGACATGATCGGCGGCATCCATGATGTCGAGGGTGATGCCCACGTCCCAATCGCCCTTGGCTGAGCCATCGCTGCGCTGGATATAGGGTTTGAGCTTCACGGTGAAACCGAGGTTGCGCAGGATCTGCTGGAACTGCTGCTGTTTGCTGTCGCCACGGTCGATGGCATAGGCGTAGGCTTCGACGATCTCGCCCTGCTTGCTGATATCAGCCCACAGTGCGGCGTAGTTGAAGTGGCAACCATAAGCCTGACGCACGGTGTAGTAGAGGTTCTGGACATCGGCGAACACTGCGATTTTTTTCACCGGCTTTCCTCAGGGCTGAATCAGGCACCAGGCCCGAAAAGTCGCCCAGTATGCCAGCCCTGAGGATTGTTCCGCGAATAATCGGCCCGGAGCGCGGTTGCGCTCCGGACGAATGGCGTATCAGACGAAGGAATCGTCGTCGCCGCCGAATAACGAGTCATCGCTGTAGTCAGCGTCGCTGAACCCGCCCTGATCGTTGCTGTAGGAGTCGTTACCGGCCATGCGCTGGTCATCGCCCCAGCCATTGTTGCCCTGGTCGTTGACCTGGGCCGGCTCTTCCTTGATGACTTCGACGACTTCCGGTTGCTGATTGTGATGGAACAGGCTGCTTATGCCTTGTGCCAGCATCACGCCACCCGCCACGCCTGCGGCGGTTTTCAGCGCACCACCGAGGAAACTGCTGCCGGCCGCTGCCGGAGCCTGTTGCTGTGGTGCATAGCCCTGCTGGGGAAAGTTCTGCGGCGGCGCGCCGAAGCTCTGCTGTGGCGGTTGCGAACCGAACGACGAGCGTCCCGGCTCGCGCCAGCCACCGCTCGAGGGTGGTGAGCTCTGGATGGGTGCAGGCTGTGGCTCACGAGAGTTGCCGCCAAAGATGCTCGACAAAAAGCCACCGCTGCTCGGCGCTGGAGCCGGGGTCGCCTGGGCCTTGGCCTGTTGCAGTTCGGCCTGCAACTGCTGGACTTGCTGGGTCAGTTGCCTGTTCTGTTCATCGAGGCTCTTGATCGCCGCCTCTTGCACCAGAATCGCCTGGGTCATGAAATAACCTGCCGCGGGCTGGCGCGTCAGGTGTTCCTTGATCCGCGCCTCGGCCTGGGCGTCGCGCGGGGCTGAGTCCGTTTCGGCCTGCTGCAGCCGGGAAAACAGTCCATCGATCAGGGTTTGTTCTTCGCTGTTCATGGCGACCTCGTAGATTGCCGGGAAAATCGTTGCCTTTATCCAATGAGGATAAGGTGCCCGACCTTAATGGAGGCTGAAACAAGATGTTTCAATGACATTTACCGAACGTTTACGTTTGCGTCTACGAGCGCTTGATCGGTTAAAGTGAGCCACTGCTTCCAACCTGCGATACCCACTGATGAATCCGTTAGATGTCCTGCGTGACTCGCTGTATTTCTTCAAGCGCAATCTGGGCCAGATCGTGCAGCTGTGCCTGCCGCTGGTGATGCTTGAGGCGCTGCTGCAACAAGTGGTCGACCACTCCACCGAGCCGGACAGTTTCCCCGGCATCAGCGTGATAGTCGGCTTGCTGGTGTACCCGCTGTACACCGCCGCGCTGATTCTGTTTCTCGACGCCCGCAGCCGCGGCGAGTCGCCGCGCAACCGCGACCTGCTGGCGATGGCGGCGAGCCTGTGGCCGCGCTTCGCCCTGCTGACCGCGCTCAATACCGTGCTGATTCTGCTGGGCCTGTCGCTGTACTTCCTGCCGGGTATCTACCTGATGGTGACCCTGGCGTTTGGCGAATACCTGCTGGTGTTGCGCGGCCTGGCGCCACTGGCGGCCATGAAGGAAAGCCTGCGCATGACCCAAGGGCATTTCTTGCGCATCCTGCTGTGCATTCTGTGTGTGATGGGGCCGTTGTGGCTGCTCAAAGGCGTGACGCTGGCAGCGTACCCCGAACCTCAGAACCCGGTGGTATCCATGCTGATCGACAGCGCCCACAGTTTCCTGCAGCTGTTTACCAGCGTGGTGCTGTTCCGACTGTTCATGCTGATCAACCCGTTGCCTGAAAGAAATGACAACTCGCTCTGACCTTAGGCGCGACCCTCGCTCTCGGGTATGCTCGGGAACAATCCTGTAACGCTAATAAGCCGAGCCATGACCCGTCTACTGCGCTACATCCTGCCGGGCCTGCTGATCGTGATCGGCCTGATCGCCGCGATGATCTACAGCCTGACCTGGCGCCCCGACGCCAAAGAATTGTTGCCCGTCAGTTGCAGTGCCCAGGCCCCCTCCCTGGTCCCCGGGCAGGCGTTGAAGGTGATGACCTGGAACGTCCAGTACCTGGCCGGCAAGCGCTACGTATTCTGGAATGACCTGGCCGCGGGCACCGACGAACGCCCCACAGCGGAAGACATGGCTTTCAGCCTTGACGAAGTGGCGCGGGTGATTCGCGACGAACAACCGGACATCGTGCTGTTGCAGGAACTGGACGACGGCGCCAAGGCCAGCGATTACCAGCACCAGTTCAAGCTGCTGCAAGAGCGGCTCGCAGACTTGTATCCGTGTGGCACCAGCGCGTTCGACTGGAAGGCCGACTTCGTGCCGAATCCGCACATCTTCGGCAGTGTCGGCCGGCAACTGGCAACCCTGAGCCGTTACCGGATCGAACATGCCGAACGACTGCAACTGCCAGTCGCCTCGGGCAATCCGGTCAGCCGCCAATTCAAACCCAGAGACGCTTTGCTGGTGAGCTACCTGCCATTGAGTGATGGCGGGCAAATAGCGGTGCTCAATACCCATCTGGAGCGCGCCGATCGAGCCGACAACACCTTGCAAAACCAGGTGAACGCCGTGGCCACGGCCCTCGATAAACTCGAAAGCCGTGGCACGCCGTGGTTGATCGGTGGAGATTTCAACCTGTTGCCGCTGGGCCAGTATCGGCGCCTGCCCGATGCACAACGCGCGCCCTACTCCGCCGACAGCGTGTTGCACCTGCTGTGGGACAAGTACCCGATGATCCCGACCAACAACGAAGCCAGTGGTATCGACCGCGAGCGCTGGCTGACCCACTACCCGAACGATCCCGGACTGAACGGCCCGGACCGGACCGTCGACTACCTGTTCTACAGTCCGCGGATCAAACGGGTGGAGGCGATGGTGCGGCAGGACGATACATTGCGCATCTCCGATCACCTGCCGGTGATTGCGCGGTTTCTGTTGCCGGTTGCGCCCTGATTCCGAGTCAACACAAAACCTGTGGGAGCGGGCTTGCTCGCGAAGAGGCCAGTACATCCAACATCAATGTTGTCTGATACACCGCTTTCGCGAGCAAGCCCGCTCCCACAAGGTCTGTGCAAACCTGACTTAATGCACCTCCTCCAGATCATCATGCAGCAGCCCGAAGATCTCGCGCTTCATCTCGATGAACGAGCGCTCCATGACCATGTCCAGGTTGCGTGGACGCTCGATCGGCACATCCAGAATCTGCTTGATCCGCCCCGGCCTGGCACCCATCACATACACCCGGTCGCCCAGCAGAATCGCCTCGTCGATGTCGTGGGTCACGAACAACACAGTCTTTTTGCTGTTGCCCCACACCCGCAGCAACAGCTGCTGCATTTGCAGGCGCGTCTGGCTGTCGAGAGCGCCGAAGGGTTCGTCCATCAGCAGGATCTGCGGGTCATTGGCCAGTGCGCGGGCAATGGCGACACGTTGCATCATCCCGCCGGACAACTGCTTGGCGTAGTTGTCGGCAAAGCCGCTCAGGCCCACTTCATTGACGTAGTAGTCGACGATGTCCTTGCGTTGCGCCGCCGGCATGCCACGCCGCTTGAGGCCGAACTCGACGTTCTGGCGCACCGTCAGCCACGGGAACAGCGTGTAGCTCTGGAACACCATGCCGCGGTCCGCGCCGGGGCCTTCGACCTGCTGGCCGCCAACGTAAATCTCGCCCGAGGTCGGCTCGGCCAGGCCGGCGGTGAGATACAGCAGGCTTGACTTGCCGCAACCGGAAGGCCCCACCAGTACGGCAAATTGCTGGTCCGGCACTTCGAACGACACTTCCTCCAACGCGGTAAAGGTACCGCCATCGGGTTTCTTGTAACTCAGGCTGACCTTGTCCACCTTCAGCCGTGGCGCGTTCACCGGGGCGGCCTGGGGGGCGACAAAACGATGAGGGGCGGCGGTTACTGAGCCCATGCGGTGATCCTCAGACGAAGGAAACGGAACAGTTGATCGGTGACCAGGCCCAGCAGGCCGATGATCGCGATGGCGAGGAAAATCACATCCACCTGGAAGCCACGCATGGCCTTGAGGCTCAGGTAACCCAGGCCACTGGAAGCGGCGACCAGTTCAGCCACCACCAGGTAAGTCCAGGCCCAGCCCATGGTCACCCGCAGGGTGTCGAGCACGCCCGGCAAGGACGCCGGGGCAATCACATGCAGCACCGCGTCACGACGGTTAGAGCCAAGGGTGTAGGAGGCGTTGATCAGGTCCTTGGAGATGCCTTTGGACACGTCCGCGATCATCACCAGTTGCTGGAAGAACACGCCGAAAATGATCACCGACACCCGCTGCTCCAGACCGATGCCGATCCACAGGATGAACAGCGGCACGAACGAGGTCACCGGCAGGTAGCGAATGAAATTCACCAGCGGCTCAAGGAAGGCCTGGACGATGCGAAAGCTGCCCATCAACAAGCCCAGGGGCACCGCCACCAGGGACGACACGATGAAGCCGACCATCACCACTTCGACACTGGCCCACACATGTTGGCCAAGGGTGCCGTCGCGGCCTAACCGCACGGCGGCCTCGACCACCGCGCCCGGCGTCGGCAGGAACATGCCCGGCACCACGCCGCCGTAGGACAACCCGGCCCACAGGCCGACCAACAGCACCCAGGCCAGGCCGCTCGCGCTCCAGATCACCGAGACCGGCAATCCGGTCTTGGGCGTGATGCAGCGGCTCAGCCATGAATTGCGCTTGAACATGCAGCCTCCTAGAGCGGGGTGACGAAACGGTTGTCGATCAGGTCATCATTGCTGACGTTGTAGGGCTTGCCCTGCAGCTCACTGGCGGTCTCGTTGGCCAGTTTGATCAGCGGTGCGCTGTCACCCGGTTTACCCGGCGAGCCCAGCAGTTTTTCGCTCATGGCCTGATCGTAGAAACGCACGCCCTGTGCGGCCGCTTCCATTTCCTTCGGATCGGCCAGGTAACCGCCGACACCCTTGGCCATGATTTTGTACGCTTCCTGTGGATGATCCTTGGTGTACTGCACAGCTTTGTACAAACCGGCCACCAGGGCCTTGACGTCTTCCGGCTGTTTTTCGATCACGCTGCAGTTCAGTGCGACCACATCGACGATCACCCCCGGTGTGCTGCTGCTGTCGATCAGCACCTTGCCCTGCTTCTTGTCGCGAACCATCGACAGGTGCGGCTCCCAGGTCACGGCGGCCGGTACGCGACCGGCGATGAACGCGGTGGCGGCGTCGTCGGCCGTCATGTTCTGCACGGTGATGTCGCTCATGCTCATGCCGTGTTTTTTCAGCAGATAGGACAACCAGAACTGCGAGGTCGAACCTTCGTTGACCGCAACGGCCTTGCCCTTGAGTTCCTGCAGGCTCTTGACGTCCTTGCCCACCAGCACGCCGTCGCCACCATGGCTGTCGTCCAGCGCGGCCACGGCCTTGAAGCAGAATTGCGGACGGTACTTGAGCACCTCGTCGATGGTCGACGCCGAGCCGGACAACTCGCCGGAAGCTTGTGCGGCCATGTACATCGCCGCTTCCTCGACCACCGGCAATTCGACGGTCAAACCGTTTTCCTTGAAGTAGCCAAGGTCCTTGGCCAGGTACAGGGTGCCGTAGCCGACCCAGGTGGTATGACCGATGGACAGGGTGCCGGCCTGGGCGCTGGTGGCGACCGTCGCGGCGATGGCGGTGACCGCCAATGGATGGGCAACGCGGGTAAGCAAGGACTTGATCATGGAGCACTCCCAAAGCTGTTGATTTAGTTTTGTCATGGGCAGTACGGCGAGCCCTGAATCGGCTGCAACCTGTGGTCTCTCGGGGACCCTTCGGCGGGCAGCATTCGGTGGGCTGGCGAGATCGATGTTGGCCCAAGGGCGGGATTAGGAAAATGAGGAAATATGTGGATGCGAACGATGAAAAAACTCGTTAGTGCGCACCGCGAAAGAGCGCTGTGGGCGGGGATGCCCGAGGTGGGTGCAAGAGGTGAAGAATGTGTTGAATGGGCCATCGCATTCGCGAGCAAGCCCGCTCCCACAGGTTATGTGTAGTACCCAAAACTTGCGGCAGACACAAATCCTGTGGGAGCGGGCTTGCTCGCGAAGAGGCCCGAGAGAACGCTACAAGATCAAATCCGGCCGTACTCCTGCGCCGTACGATCCACCGCTTTCAGGGTCTTGCCGATCAGCTCATCAATCTCCTCACGGCTGGCAATCAACGCCGGTGCCATGATCATCCGGCCTAAGGTCGAGCGAATGATCACGCCCTCTTCAAAACCGATCGTACGGCAGCGCCACGCAATGTCGTTCTCATTGGCAAAACGCTTGCGGCTGGTTTTGTCTTCGGCCAGTTGCAGCGCCGCAACCATGCCGGTGCCCTGGATGTCACCCACCAGCGGGTGCTTGCCGAACACTTCGCGCAGGCACTGTTGCAGGTACGGGCCGATGTCGTCCTTGACCCGCGTCACCACGCCTTCATCGCGCAGGGCCTTGAGGTTGGCAATCGCCACCGCCGCCGCCACCGGGTGCCCGGAATAGGTCAGGCCATGGGCAAACACACCGCCCTGCTCCACCAGCACCGAGGCCATTTTCTTCGACAGGATCAAGCCCCCCATGGGGATGTAGCCCGAGGTCAGGCCCTTGGCGATGGACAGGGTGTCCGGCTCGAACCCGAAGTACTCGTGGGCGAACCATTCGCCGGTGCGACCGAAGCCACCGATCACCTCATCGGCGCACAGCAGCACATCGTACTTGCGGCAGATGCGCTGGATTTCCGGCCAGTAGCTTTCCGGCGGGAAGATCATGCCGCCGGCGCCCTGGAACGGTTCGGCGATAAAGCCCGCGACCTTGTCAGCCCCCAGTTCGAGGATCTTCGCTTCCAGTTGCTGCGCCGCGCGCAGACCAAATTCGGCCGGGGTCAGGTTGCCTTCGTGGGCGAAGAAGTACGGCTCGTCGATGTGCTCGATGTCCGGAATCATGCCGCCCATTTCGTGCATGAACTTCATGCCGCCCAGCGCCGTCGCGGCCAGGGTCGAACCGTGGTAACCGTTCCAGCGGCCGATCATGATTTTCTTCTCGGGCTTGCCGAGCACCTGCCAGTAACGACGCACCGTGCGGATCAACACCTCGTTGGCTTCAGAGCCGGAGTTGGTGTAGATCGCGTGGCTGTAGTGAGCCGGCAGCAAGCTGAACAGCAGTTCGGACAGCTCGATCACCTGCGGGTGGGTGGTGTGGAAAAACATGTTGTAGTACGGCAGCTGTTCCAGCTGCCGGCTTGCCGCGGCGGCCAGGTCCTTGCGCCCGTAACCGAGGTTGGTGCACCACAACCCGGACATGCCGTCGAGGTAACGTCGGCCATCGTTGTCCCACAGGTGCAGGCGCTCGCCACGGACCATCACCCGTGGCCCCTCATCGTTGAGGGCTTTCTGATCGACGAACGCATGGATGTGGTGCGCAGCGTCGGCGGCCTGGTAGTCGCGGGTATCACGTGGTGTGGTCATCGCCAGTTCTCCGTTTTGTTATCAGCGCAATTGAAACCAGGTGGTCTTCAACTGGGTGTATTTATCGAATGAATGCAGGGACAGATCGCGGCCGAAACCCGACTGCTTGCCACCGCCAAAAGGCACGGTCACGTCCAGCGCATCGACGCTGTTGACCGACACCGTACCGGCGCGCAATTGTCGCGCCACACGGTGAGCGCGGTTGAAGTCGTCGGTCCACAGCGAAGCCGCCAGACCGTAGACGCTGTCGTTGGCCAGTTGCAAGGCGTGGGCTTCATCGTCGAATGCCGTGACGGCCAGAACCGGGCCGAACACTTCATCGCGAAACAGCGGCATGTCCGGCGTCACGCCGGTGAAAATCGTCGGCTGGATGAAGTTGTCCGAGCCGTTGAAGATCGACTGCCGACCGCCACAGATCCTGGTCGCGCCTTGCTGTTCGGCCTGTTGGATGAACTTCATGATGCGTGCGGTCTGACGGCTGTCGACGATGGCCCCGGCGGCGCTCGACGGGTCCAGCGGATCACCCGGCAACCAGCGTTCAGCCTGGGCTTTGAGGCGCTCGACAAACTCGTCATGGATCGAGCGCTGCACCAGCAACCGCGAGTTGGCCGAGCAGACTTCGCCCTGATTGAAGAAGATACCGAACGCGGCTTTCTCGGCCGCCAGGTCCAGATCCTGACAATCGGCAAACACCAGGTTGGCGCTCTTGCCGCCGCACTCAAGCCACACCTGCTTGAGGTTCGACTGGGCCGAGTACTGCATGAAATATTTGCCGACCTCGGTGGAGCCGGTGAACACCAGGCAATCGACATCCGGGTGCAGACCGAGGGCCTTGCCGGTCTGCTCGCCGAGCCCCGGCAGCACGTTCAGCACACCCGCAGGTACACCGGCTTCCAGCGCCAGCTCAGCCAGGCGCAGGGCGGAAAACGGCGACTGTTCGGCCGGCTTGAGGATCACCGAGTTACCGGCGGCCAGGGCTGGGGCGAGTTTCCACGCCGCCATATCCAGAGGGAAATTCCACGGCACCACCGCAGCCACCACGCCCAGGGCTTCGCGAGTAATGGTTGCCAGCACGTTCTGCGCACTCGGCGCGACCTGATCGTAGAGTTTGTCGAGGCTTTCGGCGTACCAGCGGAACACTCCCGCGGCACCCGGCACGTCGATGTTGTAGGCATCGGCGACGGGCTTGCCCATGTTCAGCGAGTCGAGCAGTGCCAGTTCCTCACGGTTTTCGAGGATCAAATCGGCCAGGCGCAACAGCACTTGCTTGCGTTCGGTCGGTGAGCGCGCAGCCCAGGTGCCTGCCTCGAAAACCTGCCGCGCATTGTGTACCGCCGAGTTCACGTCTTCTTCGCCGCAGGCGGCAACGTTGGCCAGGCATTGGCCGGTGGCGGGGTTGATCGCGGCGAAAGTCTGCCCCGACTGCGCCGGGCGGCGCTGGCCGTCGATCACGGCCTGGTCGGGAAACCGCAGGGAAGCGGCCTTGCGTTGCCAATACTCAAGCTCGAACACGTTCAGATGCTCCAGAGGACATTCTTGTGTATTGGATAGTCGCTCAGGCCCAAGCGGTGGAAAACCAGTAAAAATGTGTTCGCAGGCCAAGAAAAAACTACGTAGCCAATCTCCCTTCTGGCGCAGCATGTGGTTATTGTTCAACCACAACAAATCGCTACCCGAGCGGATAGGGGTGGCGCGCAAATTGCCAGGATGCCTGATCCGTTCTCCCCCCGAGGTTCGCTGTGGCTGCCTACAATCTGCGTCAACTGAAATACTTCATCACCACCGTCGAGTGCGGCAGCGTGGCCGAGGCCTCGCGCAAGCTGTACATCGCCCAGCCCTCGATCTCCACGGCCATCAAAGGGCTGGAAGACAGCTTCGGCGTGCAGCTGCTGATTCGTCACCATGCACAGGGCGTGTCATTGACCCCCAGTGGTGCACGCTTCTACCGCAAGGCCCAGGAACTGCTGCGCATGGCCAAGGAGTTCGAACAGAACGCCCTGGCCGACAACGATGTGGTCTCCGGGCAGATCGATATCGGCTGCTTCGAAACCGTCGCGCCGCTGTACCTGCCGCAATTGATCGCCGGATTTTCGGCGTTGTACCCGGGGGTGGAAATCCGCATCCGCGACGGCGAGCAACAAGAGCTGGTGCAGGGCCTGACCTCCGGCGCTTTCGACCTGGCGATCCTTTACGAGCACGATCTGGACGGCACCATCGAGACCGAACCGCTGATGCCGGCGCAACGACCTTACGCGCTGCTGCCAGCCGATCACCGTTTTGCCCAGCAGGCACAGGTGTCGCTGCGGGACCTGTGCCTGGAGCCAATGATTCTTCTGGACGTGCAGCCGAGTCGGACCTACTTCGTCAGCCTGTTCGATGAGCTGGGCCTGACGCCACGCATCGCCTTCAGCTCGCCTTCGATCGAGATGGTGCGGGGCATGGTTGGCCAAGGGTTCGGGTTCTCGATCCTGGTGACCAAACCGCATTCGGAGTGCACCTACGACGGGCAGAAAGTGGTGTGCGTGGACATCGCTGAAGACGTCACCGGTTCAGGGCTCGTGGCGGCATGGCTCAAGCGTGGGCAACTGACCAAACCGGCGCAGTTGTTTGCGGACTACTGCCGCGAACAGCTCACCGCCAAATCCGAAAGATCGCAGTAATTTCTGTGAGTCCGGTGTTAACCGTTATTTACGGGGTTTGATCCGCGCAGTCGCCTCGGCCACCAGCGGATCATCCGGCCAGTAATGCTTCGGATAGCGCCCCTTCAAATCCTTCTTCACTTCGGCGTAGGTGCTGCGCCAGAAGTTGGCCAGGTCCTGAGTCACCTGCACCGGCCTCCGCGCCGGGGACAACAGATGCAGTTTGACCACCTGCCGCCCCCCGGCAATGCGCGGGGTCTCGGCCAGTCCGAACAGTTCCTGCAAGCGCACCGCGAGAATCGGCGGCTGTTCGCTGTAATCCAGACGAATCGACGAGCCTGACGGCACGCTCAAATGATGGGGCGCCAGCTCGTCCAAGCGTTGTGGCAGCGGCCACGGCAGCAGGTTGTGGACGATGCTCGACAGGTCGAGATTGGCGAAGTGGCTGAGTCGCGAGACTTTGCCCAGATACGGCATCAACCAGTGTTCAAGACTTTTGAGCAACGCTGCGTCGCTGACATCCGGCCATTCGCTTTCGCCCTTGCTGGCCAAGTCCAGTTGCCGCAACAAGGCGACCCGCGCCTGCCACTGACGCAACTCCGGGGTCCACGGCAACAGCTCCAGCCCTTTGCGCCGCACCAGGTTGACCAGCGCCTGGCTGCGGGCGGTTTCATCGAGACCGGTCAGCGGTTCACGACTGAGGATCAGCTCACCAACCTTGCGCTGACGCTCGGCCCGCAGTACGCCTTCACGTTCATCCCAATCCAGTTGATCGACGCAGCGAACCTGCTCGGCCAGCACTGAATCGAAGAGTGCCGGATCGAAGTCCGTCGCCAGATAAATCCGCTCCTCACGCTGGCCCTGGCGACTGCCCAGATCGGCGATCACCAGCCACGGCTGCTTCATCAGGCTATCGGCCTCGGCGAACAGTGCGGCACGTCCGTTGGCCAAGCGATACTCCGCACCACCGGCGCGCCGTTGCTGAGCGACCCGGTCGGGATAGGCCAGCGCCAGCAACGCGCCGAGCCAGCGCGGGTGATCCGGATCGATGACCGGCTCCGCTGCTTTGCCCCGTAGGTAACCACGATACTGCCGCGCCAATTGCCGTGCGCGCTGCACCCCACCCTGGGCAGCCCGTGCGGCGCGTTCTTCGCCAGACAGCAATACCAGTCGGCTGTGCAAATCCGCCCCGGCGCCGCGCAAAATATCGCGCTCGCCGAGCAGTGCCGCGACGTCGCAGGCCATGTCCGCCAGGCCCAGCGCCTGGCCGCGCAACAGCAAATGCGCGATGCGCGGATGCGCCGGCAGTTCGGCCATGGCCTGACCGTGACGGGTCAGCGCGTCACCCTGCAGAGCGCCCAAGCGTTCGAGCAAGTCCTGGGCCTGTGCATACGCGGCGGCGGGCGGCACGTCGAGCCACACCAGTTGCCCGGGCGTCACACCCCAGCGACCCAGTTGCAAGGCCAGCCCGGCGAGGTCCGCCGAAAGGATTTCCGCACTGCCATAGGCCGCCAGTTGCTCGTGCTGATCCTGGGACCACAAGCGATAACACACGCCCGGCTCCAGGCGCCCGGCCCGGCCCGCGCGCTGGGTGGCGCTGGCCTTGGAAATGCGCTGGGTGTCGAGACGGGTCATGCCGCTGCCGGGGTCGAAGCGCGGCACCCGCGCCAAGCCGGCATCGATCACCACGCGCACGCCATTGATGGTCAGGCTGGTTTCGGCGATGTTGGTGGCCAGCACCACTTTGCGCTTGCCCGTCGGTGCCGGATCGATAGCTGCCCGTTGCGCGGCGAGGTCCAGTTCACCGTGCAATGGGCACAGTAGAACCTGAGTGTTTTCGCCCAAGGCATCGGCCAGTTGCTGATGCACGCGTCGGATTTCCGCCTGCCCCGGCAGGAACACCAACACACTGCCGGTTTCGTCGTTCAAGGCTTCAAGAATGGTCTGCACCAGACGCGGCTCGATGAATTCACCGGACTGGAACGGTCGGCCCCAGCGCATCGCCACCGGGAACATGCGCCCTTCGCTGCGCAGGATCGGTGCGTCGTCGAGCAACCCGGCCAAGCGTTCGCCTTCCAGCGTGGCGGACATCAAGAGGATTTTCAGCGGCTGATCGTCACGGAACAGTTCCCGGCCATTGAGGCTCAGGGCCAGCGCCAGATCCGCGTCGAGGCTGCGTTCGTGAAATTCGTCGAAGATCAGCAGGCCCACGCCCTCAAGCGCCGGGTCGTCCTGCAAACGCCGGGTGAGGATGCCTTCGGTGACCACTTCAATGCGGGTGTTGGGACCGACCTTGCTGTCGAGCCGAATGCGATAGCCTACGGTTTCGCCGACCTTCTCCCCCAGCTCACTGGCCAGCCGTTCAGCCGCTGCGCGCGCGGCCAACCGGCGGGGTTCGAGCATCAGGATGGTCTGGCCGGCCAGCCACGGTTCGTTTAGCAAGGCCAAAGGCACGCGGGTGGTTTTACCGGCGCCGGGCGGCGCTTCGAGCACGGCTTCGTGGCGTGTAGCGAGGGCTTCACGCAGGGCGGGTAAAACTTCATCGATCGGCAAAGAAATCATGCTGGCTCCCAAACAGAGCGGCGAGTATAACGGCGAACTGCAAGGCGTTCGTCAGGGTCTTAATTCATACCGACGACGTTTCGTTTCGAGATTACCCAGGAGATTTCATATGCGTGCTCCCTTTCGCCTGATTGGCGGTGTTCTGGTCGCAACCTTGCTGACTCAAGTGACCGCCTGCGGTTCGATCTTCTACCCGGATCGCCGTGGCCAGATCGAAGGCAAGATCGACCCGGCCATCGCCGCGCTCGACGCCGTGGGCCTGCTGTTCTACATCATTCCCGGCCTGATTGCGTTTGCCGTGGACTTCGCCACCGGCGCGATTTACTACGCGCCGGGAGAGACCGCACAAGTTGCACCGGAAAAACTCAAGGAAGCCATCGGCGCCGACGGCAAAGTCGATAACCGCAAGTTGCAGACTATTCTGGAAAGCGAACTGGGTCGCAGCTTCCCGCTGGACGATCCACGCCTGATCCAGAGCAAAGGCAACGCCCAGCAACTGGCGATGTTCGGCCTGCAACCCGCCGCGTAAATCCCTACGCGCGAAAGGACTCTTCAAGGAACGATGGCCCCTATGACCTCCAGCTCCGAACACGCCCGCCTGCTGCGGCTGGCGACCCGTGCCTCGGTGGCGGTGGCATGCATCCTGATCGTCGCCAAAGCCATCGCCTGGTGGTTGAGCGGCTCGGTGAGCATGCTCGCCGGGCTCACCGACTCGACACTCGACGGCGTCACGTCATTGCTCAACCTGCTGGCGGTGCATTACGCCCTGCGCCCCGCCGATAATGATCATCGCTACGGGCACGGCAAGGCCGAGTCATTGGCGGGCATGGCCCAGGCATTGTTCATCGGCGGCAGTGCGGTACTGATCGCGTTGCAGGCCTACGATCGGTTGAAGCATCCCGAGCCCGTGGGCGCGCCGTGGATCAGTATCGGCGTGATTGTGTTTTCCCTCGTGCTGACCCTGGCGTTGTTGATGTTTCAACATCGGGTGGTCAAGGCCACCGGCTCCAACGCGGTGCGCGCCGACTCCCTGCACTACCGCTCGGACATGCTGCTCAACGGCAGCATTCTGATCGCGCTGGTGTTGGCCGGGTTTGGACTGCATCAGGTCGACCCCTGGTTCGGCCTGGGAATCGCCGTCTACATTCTGTGGAGCGCGGTGCAGATCGCCCGGGAGAGCTTCGCGGTGTTGATGGATGAAGAACTGCCGCCGGAGGTCAGCCAGCACATGCTGGAATTGGCGTGCAGCGTCCCCGGCGTATTGGGTGCCCATGACCTGCGCACGCGGATCTCCGGCAACCAGTGGTTTGTGCAGTTGCATCTGGAGCTGCCTGGGGAGCTGACGCTATCCGTTGCCCATGGCATCAGCGATCAGGCTGCCGCCGCCATTCACACCGCCTACCCGCGGGCCGAAGTGCTGGTGCACGCCGACCCGCAGGAAGTGGTGAAAGCCGCGCGGGATCAGTAAGTCACCTGATAACCGCGACTGCTCAGGCAGTTGCCCTGGGCCTGTCGGTAGGCTTGCACCACCGACGGGTCTGGCTGGTAGGTGGCGGTTCGTGGATCGAAACCACTCTGCTGCACCGCGTATTGATAACACTCGTAACCATCCCGACTGACCTGCTCCGGCGACTGACCGTTGGCTGGATACGCCTCCACGTCATAACCGCTGTTGCCAGCGGGTGGTTGCGGTTGGCCAACCGGCGGTTCGACCACGACGTAGTCCTGAGTGCTTTGCTGATAGGCGTAATAGGAACCGGCCGCCAGGAACAGCAGCGCCCCGCCGATCCATACCTGCTCGGCGTAATCGGGCAGGTACCTGACACGAATCCCGCGCGGTGGCTGCACCACCACGTAACGCGGGCCCAGCGGGCGATACCAGTAGCCACCGGAATAGAAGTAATCCATGCCACGGTAAGGCACGCGGTAGTCGCGCTCGGGAAAGCGGTCGATCACTTGACCGGGACGATACCTGGGGCCAGGCCCCCAGCCGTTGCCGCGTCCACTCGGGCGCCCCTGCCCGTGATTGTCATAGGACGGTGCGACTGTGTAACCACTCCAGCGCTGTTTGTCATCGTTGCGACGTGGCTGGTCCTTGTAGTAACCGCGCTGCGGCTCCTGGGTCTGGCGCACGGTGTCGGGCCGGGGCTGGATTGGCATGTCAGTGGCCGGCATCTGCGGCGGTGGCGGCGGCGAGCGCACCTGGTTGTTGAAATCCGGCGCTGGACGGCTCTGCCTCTGGTCATTGTCCTGACGTTGATTCTGGCCGCCGTGCTCTTTCTGGCGGTTGTCCTTGTTCTGCGCCCGGGGCTGATTCTGCTGCTGGTCGTTTTGCGGATGCGGCTGGTCACCGCCACCACGGCCCTGGTTATCGCCCTGATGCCCACCCTGGCCGCGTTGCCCGCCATCATGGCCACGGTTTTGCGGCTCATCGGCCATCGTTTGCACCGAGACACTGACACACAACAAACCAACACCGGCCAAACGCCAGATGCGCGATTTCATGCTTTACCTCATTGCGGGTAAGGGCCTGTACTTAAGACTGGGAAAGCGCTGGACGGTTCTGCGACAGGTTATCTGTCACGCAACTTATTTATTGAGGCCAGCGGGTCAAATTCCACGCAAGAAAAAAGGGAGACCCGTCGGCCTCCCTTTAGAGAACTTCGTCCTGGCTCGACACTTGTGGCGTCGGCTCACCTCACGCCGTCTTCTGGACAGTGTGTAGCTCGGGGGCCGGCACATCCCCGGTGGGGGTGGCGACCGCGGCGGGCCTGATTCGGCGAGCCGCACTGGACTGTTTGTCCGAGCAGTGATTCTGGTGATAAGAATAGGCCGGGAGCGCCGGCAGAGGATTGCGAAGATTGCTGAATTAAACATCACTTGCGCAATTTTTAACCCTAGATACATAATCCTCCGCAATAGTTACGACAAAGGACCGATTGATGAGCAAGCTCGACCGTTACGACCTGAGTATTCTGGCGGAATTGCAGCGCGACGCACGCATCTCCAACCAGGAGCTGGCCGAGCGCATCGGCCTGTCGCCTTCGCCGTGCTCGCGGCGGGTCAAGCAACTGGAAGACGACGGCTACATTTCCCGCCAGGTCGCCCTGCTCGACCGCAAGATGCTCGGCCTGAGCCTGACCGCTTACGTGCTGATCGGCATGGACCGTCACACGCCGGAGCGTTTCGAGAATTTCGAAGCGGCCATCCGCACCCTGCCCCAAGTGCTCGAATGCAGCCTGGTGACCGGGATGGATGCCGACTATCAGCTCAAGGTCGTGGTGCCGGACATGGATCACTACCAGAAACTGCTGCTGGGGCATCTGACGCGGATTGAAGGCGTGACCAGCGTGCGCTCGAGTTTTGTGTTGAATCAGGTGTTGAATAGCACCGAACTGCCTTTGACTCATCTGCGCAGCTGAGGACGCCATCGCGAGCAAGCTCGCTCCCACAAAGTTTTGTGTTGACCGCAGTATCGTGATCCATACAAAACCTGTGGGAGCGAGCTTGCTCGCGATGGGGCCGGCACAGGCGACGAATGACTGCGACACACCGACGCAGGTCAATACCGCACGAAGCCAGTGCGGCGTATACTCGCCGCGCCCTTTTAGCCTCGCCTGTGCTGGAGATGTTCGATGGATCCTGCAGTATTCGAAGAGTGGATGATGACCGGACTGGTCACGATCCTGATCATTTTCATGGGTTTCATCGTCTGGGATCTGGCGAAGAAGTCCAAGGCCGGGCGCTTTGGCTCGTTCATTCTGTTCTTCGTGCTCGGCCTTGGTGTTGCTGCATTCGTGATCAAAAGTGTGGTCATCGGCCTGATCGAATCCGGCACTTTATAAGCGCGCCGGTACTTCTTTCCACTGCCCCTGATCGAGCCCTTCGATCGTCCAGTCGCCGATCCTGACTCGCACCAGGCGCAAGGTCGGCAACCCGACCGCAGCGGTCATGCGCCGCACCTGCCGGTTGCGCCCTTCGCGAATCACCAACTCCAGCCAGCTGGTCGGCACGCTTTTACGAAAGCGAACCGGCGGATTGCGCGGCCACAGCTCAGGCTCGTCCAGTTGCCGTGCCTCGGCGGGCAAGGTCATGCCGTCATTCAATTCGACGCCGTCGCGCAAGCGCTGCAACTGTTCGGTGTTCGGCTCGCCCTCGACCTGCACCCAATAGGTCTTGGCCAGCTTGTGTTTCGGGTCGGCGATCCGCGCCTGAAGCTGGCCGTCGTTGGTCAGCAGCAACAAGCCTTCGCTGTCGCGGTCCAGCCGTCCGGCCGGATAGATGCCCGGTACATCGATGTAATCCTTGAGGGTCGCGCGCCCGTCGCCGTCGCTGAATTGCGTCAGCACATCGAAAGGTTTGTTGAACAGGATCAGCTTCGGCTCGGCTGGTGGCGCCTTGGCGACACGGCGCGGGGCTGATGGGGATGGTTTCGCGCCGGGGCGACGGGAAGGTGGACGAGATGGACGCGACATGGGCAAAACAACATCTAACGGTCAGGGCTGCTAATGCTAGTGCCCTGACCGCCAAATGACCATGACAAACCGTTAGCGGAACGGCGGCTCGTCGAAGCTGCGCAGTTTGCGCGAGTGCAGCGAGTTGAGTTCGGTGCGCAACAGATCCACCGCCTCGATACCGATCTTCAGGTGCTGGCTGACCGCGCGCTCATAGAAAGCGTTGGCCGAACCCGGCAACTTGATTTCGCTGTGCAGCGGCTTGTCCGAGACGCACAGCAACGTGCCGTACGGCACTCGCAAGCGATAACCCTGCGCGGCAATGGTGCCGCTTTCCATGTCCACCGCCACGGCGCGGGACAGGTTGATCAGCGGCCGCTCCTGCGCCCAGCGCAGCTCCCAGTTACGGTCGTCGTAGGTCAGCACGGTGCCGGTACGCAGGCGTTTCTTCAGTTCGTCGCCCTTCTCGCCGGTGACGTTGGCCGCCGCTTGCTGAAGCGCCATCTGTACTTCGGCCAACGCCGGAATCGGAATGTTCGGTGGAACCACCCGGTCGAGAATCCCGTCGCGACGCATGTAGGCGTGGGCCAGCACGTAGTCGCCAATGGTCTGCGACTGACGCAGGCCGCCGCAGTGACCGATCATCAGCCAGCAGTGCGGGCGCAGCACGGCCAGGTGGTCGGTGATGTTCTTGGCGTTGGACGGGCCGACACCGATGTTGACCAGTGTCACGCCGTGGCCATCGCTGGCGATCAGGTGATAGGCCGGCATCTGGTAGCGGTGCCAGACCACCCCGGCGGCAATCGCCGAGGCTTCGCCGTGATCCATGCTCTTTTCGATGATCACGTTGCCCGGCAGCACCATGCGCACGAAACGCGGGTCGTTGCGCAGTTGCTCCAGACCATGGACGATGAACTGGTCGACGTAGCGGTGATAGTTGGTCAGCAGAATCCACGGCTGCACATGCCGCCAGTCGCTGCCGGTGTAATGCACCAGTCGGCGCAGGGAGAAATCCACCCGCGCGGCATCGAACAGCGCCAACGGCAGCGGATCGGTGTTTTCCCAATCGTACAGACCGTCGGCAATGCCGTCGGTCGCCGCCGACAGGTCAGTGCTCGGGAACACCCGCGCCAGCACGGGGGCAGTGACACCGGAACCCGCCAGCTCATCGCCCTGCTCGACCACATACGGATACGGGATATTCTGCTGGCTGACACCGACTTCCACGGTCACGGTGAAGTCGTGCATCAGCGGAACGAGCTGTTCCAGCAGGTATTTACGGAAAGCCGAGGGATGGGTGACCGTGACGCTGTAGGTGCCCGGCAGCTGGACCTTGGCGTAGGCACGGGTGGTCTGCGGGACTTCGCCCTGGCAGTGATAGGTCAGGCGCAATTCGGGATAGCGGAACATCGAGCGCTGTTCGGCATCGGGCTCGACACGATCCTTGAGGTAACGCTTGAGCGCCTGGCTCAACGCGGTGGTTGCACGATTGTGCAAGAGTGCAAGCCGATCCACGGCTTGCTCGGCGGTTTGAACGACAATAAAAGCTTCGGTCACGATCAGCATCCTGTGTTCTGACTTGCAGACCTTCATCTTGCCTGCATCGTCGCTTCACGGGAACAGTGGCATGTTGGCGATGTGCATAGAGAACAACTGTGGGAGCGGGCTTGCTCGCGAAAGCGGTCTTTCAGCCACATCAATGTTGAATGTGAAACCGCATTCGCGAGCAAGCCCGCTCCCACATGGGGCCAAGTGGTGATCAGAAGCCCTGCGGAGTCGAACGGGCGACAATCGCTTCCACGTCCAGGCCTCGTGGTAACGCGCCATACACTCGACCGCCGCCATCCAGGCGACTGGCGATGAAAGCATCACTGACCACCGCATTCCCGGCTTCCAGCAACAGCTTCGCCTGCAGCCCCAGAGCAATGTCTTCAGTCAGTTGCCGTGCGCGGTACTGGATGTCGCTGGTGTCCTTGAAGGCCGTCTGCAACTGGCTGATGTGCGCCGCCAGGCGCTTGTCGCCATGGCCATCGCCCAACTCGCTGAACAGCGCATCGAGCACGCCTGGTTCTTTCGAAAGGGCACGCAGCACGTCGAGGCACTGCACGTTGCCGGAGCCTTCCCAGGTCGAATTCACCGGCGCCTCGCGGTAAAGCCGCGGCAGGATGCTGTCTTCGACATAACCCGCGCCGCCCATGCATTCGGCCGCTTCGTTGATCATCGCCGGCGCCCGTTTGCAGATCCAGTACTTGCCCACCGCCGTCACCAGGCGGGCGAATTTGGCTTCCTGCGAATCATCCAGATGATCCAGCGCCCGGCCCATGCGCAGGCTCAACGCCAGGGCCGCTTCGCTTTCCAGCGCCAGATCCGCCAGCACGTTCTGCATCAACGGCTGTTCGCTGAGCAGTTTGCCGCCAACCGATCGGTGAGCGCAGTGATGGCTGGCCTGGGTCAGCGCCTGACGCATCAGCGAACTGGAACCGACCATGCAATCGAAGCGGGTCATGGCGACCATTTCGATGATTGTCGGAACGCCACGGCCCTCTTCACCGACCATCCACGCCAGTGCTCCACGGAACTCCACTTCGCTGGAAGCGTTGGAGCAGTTGCCGAGCTTGTTCTTCAGGCGCTGGATATAGAACTGATTGCGCGTGTCGTCCGGACGATGGCGCGGCAACAGGAAACAGGTCAGGCCCTTGTCGGTCTGCGCCAGTGTCAGGAAGGCGTCACACATCGGCGCCGAGCAAAACCACTTGTGCCCCACAAGTTCATAGGCCTGGCCCGGACCGCTGGCGCCGACCGGATAGGCCTTGGTGGTATTGGCCCGCACGTCGGTACCACCCTGCTTCTCGGTCATGGCCATGCCGATGGTGACTCCGGCCTTGTGGACCATGCCGACATTGCGCGGGTCGTATTCGGTGGCGAGGATTTTCGGCAGCCACTTTTGCGCCAGGTCCGGTTGCAGGCGCATGGCCGGAACGCTGGCGAAGGTCATGGTCAGCGGGCATCCACTGCCGGCCTCGGCCTGGCTGTGCAAATAGGTCATGGACGCGCGGGCGACATGGGCGCCGTCCTGCGGGTGCGCCCAGGGCAGCGAGGTCAGGCCGTGCTCGACCGCCGTGCGCATTAATTGATGATAGGCCGGATGAAACTCCACCAGATCAATGCGATGACCAAACCGGTCATGGCTGTTGAACACCGGCTTGTTCTGATTGGCCAGGAACCCGGCTTCCATCAACGGGCCACCGGCCAGCGCGCCATAGGCGTCGATCCGCGATTCGGCCCAACCGGCCCCGAAGCGCCGCGACCATTCCTGCAACGGCAAGTCGATGCGGTACAGGTTGGCGCCGTCCAGTGACGGTGGCTGGTTGGTGACTTCGTGGGTTTCGGCGAACTGATGCAGGTTCATGACAGGGCTCCTTTGGTCGGCCAAGGGACTTCAGTTAAGCACCGCCCCTCGGCCGAACAAAGTGTCATATACGCCTAACTGTCGGCGCTTTCGCCCTGTTGCGGGCAAAGCACACGGCGGTAGAGCGCGGCCTGCAAGTCTTCGAATTTCACCGGTTTGTTCAAGTGATCAATCACTGCGCCGGTCGGGCAGCGTTCTCGGTCACCGCTCAGGGCGATCATGAACAACGGCAGCTCGGCATAACCGGGTAACGCGCGGATCCGGCAGCACACCGACTCACCGTCCGGCAGCGGCAACTGACAATCGACCAGCACCGCGTCAAACATTTCGCGCTGCAACAGATCGAGCGCGACATCGACGCTGTTGGCCGTACGTACGCGAAAGCCCAGCTTGAGCAACATGCCACGCATCACCAACTGGCTGATGCTGTTGTCATCCACCAACAGCACGGCACAATCCTGGGGCAAGCGCAGGCGCGGAAAATCCCGGGTCATCAACGGCGTCACCGGACGTTCGGCCGCCGGCAACCCGACTTCCACATCCAGCTGAAACCGGCTGCCGCGCCCTGGCTCGGAGCGATGAGTCAGTCGCCCACCGAGCAATTCGACCAACTGTCGGCAAATCGCCAGGCCAACCCCCAGGCCACCGTATTCACGGGTCATCGAGCCATCGAGCTGGAAGAACCGTTGATACATCGTGGCCTCCCCTAAATCGGTGAAACCAATGCCCGTGTCGATCACCGCAAAGGTCAACGCCAGCCGGTCGGGCTCGATGGTCCTGCCGGTCACCCGCAGCGCCAGACCGCCGACCTTTGTGAACTTGATGGCGTTATCCAGCAGGCATTCCAGGCACTGCGCGATCTTGACGTTGTCGCCGAGCAAGCGATCCGGCACACCTGGCGCGACATCGACCTTGAAGTCCAGCGACTTGCTCGATGCGTTGCCCTCGAACTGCGTGCGCAGTGCCTCGACCACGCCACGCAAGCTGAAGGTGTCGGCCGAGGCCTTGAGTTTGCCGGCCTGCAATTCGGTGAGGGTGAGGATGCCGTTGACCATGCGCATCATGTCCCGCGCCGACCCCGAAGCCGTCTGCTGGTAGTACTCGAGTTCCGGGTCCATCTCGACCGTCTGCATCAGCTCCAGTGAACCGATCACACCATTCATGGGCGTGCGCAACTCGTGGGTCAGGGTGGCAAGGAACTCGTCCTTGAGCTTGTTACTGTGAGCCAGTTGCTGGTTGAGGACTTCAAGCTTCTGGCTGGCGTCGAACAGGGTTTGAGCCTGCTGCTCGCGCATGGCGTTGATGCGGTCGGCCAGCGCCAGGGACAGCAACGCCACTTCGATGGCCGAGCCGATCTGACTGGAATACATGGTCAGGAACACGTTCGGCAGGTATCCAAGCACCATCAGCGTATTGACGATGCCACCGAGTAAAAACGCCGACCAGGCAATGATGAAATACCGCGCCACCCGCAGGCCCCGCAGCCAGGCAAAGATCCCGGCGGCAAAAATCACCACGGTGAATGTCAGCGCCAGGGCCGTGGCCAGGCGCAAGGCCAGGGCATAGCTGGTCATCAATGACAGGCCGATCACCAGCGCACTGAAGGCAACCAGCGCCAGCAACAAGCGGTCAAGCCAGCGACTGTGGGTAGCCATCTGCAGGAAACTGCGGGCGAACTGACTGCCGAACAGCCCCGCACAGCCGATGAAAAACGGCGTCGCAGCGTTGGCCCACCACGGATTGTCCGGCCAGAAATACTGCACGGCCGCACCGTTTACCGACAGCTGATACAAGCCGAACGAGGCGATATAAAAGATGTAGTAGAGGTAACTGGTGTCGCGCACGCTGAGGTAGATGAACAGGTTGTAGACCAGCATCCCCAGCAGTACGCCGTAGATCAGCCCCAGTACGTAGAGGCGCACGGGCTGCTCTTCGAGGTAGGCGGTGCTCGACCACAAGGTTACCGGCGCCTGGATCGAGCCTTCGCTTTGCAAGCGCATGAATACGGTTTCGGCCTGGTCCGGCTTGAGCGTCAGGTCGAACAGATAGTTGTTCTGACGAATCTCGCGGCTGGCGAAGGGCAAGGCATCGCCGGTCTGCCTGACCAACTGATAGTTGCCGGCCGCATCGGGCAAATAGAGATCGAGATGATCGAGGGGCGGATAGGCCAGTTCCAGCAGCCAGGTCCTTTGCGCCGCCGGATTGGCTGGACGGTAATGCAGGTCGATTTTCAGCCAGAACACCGAACGCGAGTACCCGGCGTTAAGCGTATCTTTGTGGTGCGGCTTGAAGTTGCCGGCCGCCGCTTGCGCACGGATATCCGCGATGGTCGCCTGACCACCTGCGTCCTCATAGACCTGCAGGGTTCGGCCCAAGGGGAGGCTTTGAGTGAACTCATCGAACTCGACGGCGTTTGCCAGGAGGGGCAAACACAACAGCAACATCAGCAAATAGCGCATTGAAGCCCCAGCGTGGCCTGTCCGGTTCTGTCAGGAAGCCCCCCATTCCTTTTGAGCAGACGTAAAACCGGTATCACCTGTTATTGGTTTGGATCCACTCTAGCATAGCCGTTGATGGCCAATGAGAACCACAGAAATTTTTCCTACAAAGGCTCTAGAACGGGCGTTCCAGCAACACCAACGAACGATTATCAATGACAGGAATATCACTGTGGCGAGGGGGCTTGCCCCCGTTCGGCTGCGAAGCAGTCGTAAAACCAGCCGACTCGATGAGCCTGACGGGTCACTGGGGCCGCTTCGCCGCCCAACGGGGGCAAGCCCCCCTCGCCACAATGTATCGACCAAACACACTGCCACAACACCCGAAAAACAGGTTTGGTGGTAAGCTCGCGCACCATGAATATCTACAGCTCTCGCCCCGTTGTCCTCTGTCTCTCCGGCCACGACCCAAGTGGTGGCGCCGGCTTGCAGGCAGATATCGAAGCCCTGCTCGCACAGGGTTGCCATGCGGCTCCGGCCGTCACCGCCCTGACCGTGCAAGACACCGTCAATGTCACTGACTTCCGCGTCCTGGACCGTGAGTGGGTACTGGCCCAGGCCAATGCCGTGCTCAACGACTCCGAAGTCGCCGCCGTCAAACTGGGCATGCTCGGTTCCCTGGAAATGGTCGACACCGTGGTCGAACTGCTTTCGGCGCACCCGCACTTGCCGGTGGTCTGCGACCCGGTGCTGCGCGCCGGTGGCGGCGGACGCCTGGGCAAGGACGAAGTCGGCTACGCCATGCGCGAACGCCTGCTGCCCCTTTCGATCATTGCGACCCCCAACCTTCCCGAAGCCCGCATCCTCGCCGAACTGCCCGAAGGCACCGCGGACGAGTGCGCAGAAAAACTCCTGCCGTTCGTCAAACACCTGCTGATCACCGGCGGCCATGGCGACGAAACCGAAATCCACAATCGCCTGTACAGCCGCGACGGCCTGCGCGAAACCTTTACCTGCCAGCGCTTGCCGGGCAGTTATCACGGTTCCGGTTGCACCCTGGCCAGTGCGCTGGCCGGTCGTCTGGCCCAGGGCGAAAACCTCGCCAGTGCCGTGCAGACCGCGCTTAACTACACATGGCGCACCCTGCGTGATGCCGAGCAACTGGGCAAAGGCCAGTTCGTGCCGCGCCGCTTGCCACTGGATTTCTGCTCGTAACTTCTATTTGTAATGCGGTGAGGCTTGTCCGATGAAACTACGTGGCCTGTACGCCATTACCGACAGCCATTTGCTGGAGGGTAAGCTGCTCAAGTACGTGGAGGCGGCGCTGGAAGGCGGCGTCACCTTGCTGCAATACCGCGACAAGAGCAATGACGAAGCCCGTCGTCTGCGCGAAGCCGAAGCCTTGCGTGATTTATGCGAACGCTACAACACCCGGTTGATCATCAATGATGACGCTGAGTTGGCCGCACGCCTGAATGTCGGCGTGCACTTGGGTCAAACTGATGGTCCGTTGTCTCCGACCCGCGCCCTGCTGGGTCGCGATGCAATCATCGGTTCGACCTGCCATGCGCAACTCGACCTCGCCGAACAGGCCGTCAAAGAAGGCGCCAGCTACGTCGCGTTCGGCCGCTTCTTCAATTCCAACACCAAACCCGGCGCCCCGACCTGCAGTCTCGACCTGCTCGACCAGGCACGCAGCAAACTGCACCTGCCGATCTGCGCGATCGGCGGCATCACCCTGGAAAACGCCGCGCCGCTGGTGGCCCATGGTGTCGACCTGCTGGCCGTGGTGCATGGCCTGTTTGGCGCCGAAAGCACGGCTGAAGTAACCCGCCGCGCCCGCGCATTCAATGAATTACTAAAAGTCTGAGAGCCCGATCATGTCTCGTTCCGAAACGCTGTTTGCCAATGCCCAGAAACACATTCCCGGTGGCGTGAACTCGCCGGTTCGCGCGTTCAAGAGCGTCGGCGGCACACCGCTGTTCTTCAAACACGCCGAAGGCGCCTACGTCACCGACGAAGATGACAAGCGCTATGTGGATTACGTCGGCTCCTGGGGTCCGATGATTCTCGGCCACAGCCACCCGGACGTACTGGACGCCGTGCGCAAACAGCTTGAGCACGGCCTGTCCTACGGCGCCCCGACCGAGATGGAAACGCAGATGGCCGACCTGGTCTGCTCCCTCGTACCGTCGATGGAAATGGTGCGCATGGTCAGCTCCGGCACCGAAGCGACCATGAGCGCCATTCGCCTGGCCCGT
Source organism: Pseudomonas sp. BF-R-24 (assembly GCF_019947335.1). Classification (NCBI taxonomy): domain Bacteria; kingdom Pseudomonadati; phylum Pseudomonadota; class Gammaproteobacteria; order Pseudomonadales; family Pseudomonadaceae; genus Pseudomonas; species Pseudomonas sp. BF-R-24. The sequence goes on along the minus strand of NZ_JAGYGG010000001.1, from coordinate 142,865 downwards.
GGCTTCACCGGCCGCGACAGCATCATCAAGTTCGAAGGCTGCTACCACGGTCACTCCGACAGCCTGCTGGTCAAGGCCGGTTCCGGCGCACTGACCCAAGGCGTACCGAGCTCGGCCGGTGTACCGGCGGCATTCGCCAAACACACCCTGACCCTGCCGTTCAACGACATCGATGCCGTTGAGAGCATGCTGGCCGAAGTCGGCCAGGACGTGGCCTGCATCATCGTCGAGCCAGTGGCCGGCAACATGAACTGCGTGCCGCCGGCACCGGGTTTCCTCGAAGGCCTGCGGACCCTGTGCGACAAGCACGGCGTGGTGCTGATTTTCGACGAAGTGATGACCGGTTTCCGTGTCGCCCTCGGCGGTGCCCAGGCGTACTACGGCGTGACGCCGGACCTGACCACCTTCGGCAAGATCATCGGTGGCGGCATGCCGGTCGGCTGCTTCGGCGGCAAGCGCGAAATCATGCAGCGCATCGCCCCGCTGGGCCCGGTGTACCAGGCCGGCACGCTGTCCGGTAACCCGCTGGCGATGGCCGCCGGCCTGACCACCCTGCGCCTGATCAGCCGCCCGGGCTTCCACGCCGAACTGACCGACTACACCACTCGCCTGCTCGACGGCCTGCAACAGCGCGCCGATGCGGCCGGCACTCCGTTCGTGACCACCCAGGCCGGCGGCATGTTCGGCCTGTACTTCAGCGGTGCCGACGACATCGTCACCTTCGATGACGTCATGGCCAGCGACGCAGCCCTGTTCGGCCGCTTCTTCCACCTGATGCTCGAAGGTGGCGTGTATCTGGCACCGAGCGCATTCGAAGCCGGTTTCACTTCGATCGCCCACGGCGAAGCTGAACTGAAGCTGACCCTGGACGCCGCCGAGCGCGCCTTCGCGGCCTTGAAGTAACGTTCAAATGCTGACGCTGGCCCTTGCCAGCGTCAGCTTTCGCCTGCGTTCCCACGATTTTTCCTACTCATCTGCTAATAATCCCCCGCAAAGTGGGCGATAAATTTCCCGTGCAGCAGAAAAACGAGTAAAGACTTTGTAAGGTTGGCCCTGCTTATTTCATAATGCGCGCTTATTGGATCCCTCGATGGGTCCGCGCGCCCTTCAGAGGTAAGTCGATTCCCATGAACCGCACCGGCCGCACCCTTGCACTGGGCTGCCTGTTGCTTCTTCAGCCCCTGCTCGCGCACGCACAAGCAGGCGGCAACTCGTTGTTAATCCCAGCGATGGGTCGCTGCACCCTCAATACCCAGCCGCAAGACCTGGAACAGGCGCTCGCCGCCTGCCAGAAAGCGTCGGAAGAAGGGGATGCGCAAGCGCAATACGAGTTGGGTGAGTTCTACTACGAAGGCAAAAACACGCCGCGCGACCTCAATCAAGCCCTGAGCTATTTCGAAAAAGCCTCGCTGCAAGGCCACGCCCAGGCACAATTCAAACTCGGCACCATGTTCTTCCACGGCGAAGGCGTGCCGGCCAATAACGTTCAGGCGTACATCCTGCTGAAGATGGCGGCGGTCAACGGCGCCGAAGAGGCCCTGGACACCGCCGACGAAGTCACCGAAAAGATGCCCCGCGAAGAACTGGAGCTTGCTACCCAGGTGCTCGGGCAAATCTTCCGTAAATATTTGATGGAATTGCAGAGCGCTGACGGGCGTACGCCTTTCTCGCCGCTACCCTGATTTCTGCGTCGACCTTTCTGACCCCTTCGCGAGCAAGCCCGCTCCCACATTTGAATTGCGTCGTACACAAATCAAATGTGGGAGCGGGCTTGCTCGCGAAGGGGGCGACTCGGTCTTGAGTCTTACTTCTCAGGCATCGGCATCGGAAACGGCATGACATTGCCGACCGCGCCACGGGCTTCGCTGATTTTCGGTGTTCCCATACGCTCGACTTCATCGATACGCACGATCGAATGCATCGGCACAAAACTGCGCACTACGCCTTCGAACTGAGCCTTGAGCTTTTCTTCGCTCGGATCGACGACCACTTGCGTGCGCTCGCCAAAGACGAACTCTTCCACTTCCAGAAAGCCCCACAGATCACTTTGATAGATCTGCTTGGCGTACATTTCGAACACCTGGCCCTGGTTGAGGAAAATCACCTTGTAGATTGGAGCTTCACGTTTGGTCATGGTGGGCGAAACACATCGGGGGATAAAAATGAGGGCGCGAACTATAGCATAGCCATCGGACGCGCAGCGGTAGGAACCTGGGTACATGTTCCCTATAATGCGCGGTTCTTTGAATCACGTGATGACTCTATTCCATGGCCAAGAAGCTTTACATCGAAACCCACGGTTGCCAGATGAACGAGTACGACAGCTCGCGCATGGTCGATCTGCTGGGCGAACATCAGGCCCTGGAAGTCACCGCTCGCGCTGAAGACGCCGACGTGATCCTGCTCAACACCTGCTCGATCCGCGAACGCGCCCAGGATCGTGTCTACTCCCAGCTCGGCCGCTGGCGCGAACTGAAGCTGGCCAACCCGGACATGGTGATCGCCGTCGGCGGTTGCGTGGCCAGCCAGGAAGGCGCGGCCATTCGCGATCGCGCGCCGTACGTCGACGTTGTCTTCGGCCCGCAGACCCTGCACCGCCTGCCGGAAATGATCGACGCCGCGCGCATCAGCAAGCTGCCGCAAGTCGACGTCTCGTTCCCGGAAATCGAAAAGTTCGACCACTTGCCCGAGCCCCGCATCGACGGCCCGAGCGCTTACGTGTCGGTGATGGAAGGTTGCAGCAAGTACTGCACGTTCTGCGTGGTGCCCTACACTCGCGGTGAAGAGGTCAGCCGACCGTTCGACGACGTGATTGCCGAGATCATTCACCTGGCCGAAAACGGCGTGCGGGAAGTGACGCTGCTGGGGCAGAACGTCAACGGCTATCGCGGCCTCACCCATGACGGGCGCCTGGCCGACCTTGCCGAGCTGATCCGCGTGGTCGCCGCGGCCGATGGCATCGACCGCATCCGCTACACCACGTCGCACCCGCTGGAGTTCTCCGACAGCCTGATCCAGGCCCACGCCGACGTACCGGAGCTGGTCAAGCACCTGCACTTGCCGGTGCAATCGGGCTCGGACCGCATCCTCGCGGCAATGAAACGCAACCACACCGCGCTTGAATACAAATCCAAACTGCGCAAACTGCGCGCCGCCGTGCCGGGAATCTGCATCAGCTCGGACTTCATCGTCGGCTTCCCCGGCGAGACCGAGAAAGACTTCGAGCAGACCATGAAGCTGATTGCCGACGTCGGCTTCGACTTTTCCTACTCGTTCGTCTACAGCCAGCGCCCGGGCACACCGGCCGCCGATCTGGCCGACGACACGCCGGAAGAGCTGAAGAAAGAACGCCTGAATGCCCTGCAGCATCGCTTGAACCAGCAAGGTTTCGAGATCAGCCGACAAATGGTCGGCTCGATCCAGCGAATCCTGGTGACCGATTACTCGAAAAAGGACCCGGGCGAGCTCCAAGGCCGCACCGAGAATAATCGTATCGTCAACTTCCGCTGCGACAATCCGACCCTGATCGGCCAGTTCGCGGACGTGCACATCGATGCCGCGCAGCCGCACTCGCTGCGGGGCTCGCTGATCCAGTAACACTGCATTCCACTGTGGGAGCGAGCTTGCTCGCGATAGCGTCAGGCCAGACAACTCATATGTTGAATGTCAGTCCGTCATCGCGAGCAAGCTCGCTCCCACAGGGATTGCGTACGACGTTGGTTATTTAAGAGCTTTCGCGCCCACGCCACTGGCGCTATCCTTGAACTCATCACCATTGCCCCAGGGCGGCTAAATACGACCTTGAACGCACCCATAGAACCACATCGTTTCATCCTCGAGCCTTTTGAAGCTCGCCGCTTCGCCAATCTGTGCGGGCAATTCGACGAGCATTTGCGCTTGATCGAACAGCGCCTGACCATCGAGATCCGCAATCGCGGAAACCAGTTCGAGCTGATCGGCGAACCCAAACACACCACCTCCGCGGAAAACCTCCTGCGCCGCCTGTACCGGGAAACCAAGGGTACCGAGCTGTCGCCGGACATGGTGCACCTGTTCCTGCAGGAATCGGCCGTCGAGCAGCTGGACAACCACTCCCCCGCCGAACCGTCCGTCGCCCTGCGCACCAAGAAAGGCATGATTCGCCCACGCGGCTTGAATCAGCTGCGCTACGTGAAGGAAATCCTCGGCAACGACATCAACTTCGGCATCGGCCCGGCCGGTACCGGCAAGACCTACCTGGCTGTCGCCTGCGCGGTGGATGCACTGGAGCGCGAGCAGATTCGCCGCATCCTGCTGGTTCGTCCGGCGGTCGAAGCGGGCGAAAAACTCGGCTTCCTGCCCGGCGACCTGTCGCAAAAAATCGACCCGTACCTGCGCCCGCTCTACGACGCGCTCTACGAAATGCTCGGCTTCGAATACGTCGCCAAGCTGATCGAGCGCCAGGTGATCGAAGTCGCGCCGCTGGCCTATATGCGCGGCCGCACGCTGAACAACAGCTTCATCATTCTCGACGAAAGCCAGAACACCACGGTCGAGCAAATGAAGATGTTCCTGACCCGGATCGGCTTCGGCTCCACCGCCGTCATCACCGGGGACATTACCCAGGTCGACCTGCCACGCGGCACCAAGTCCGGCCTGCACCACGTGATTGAAGTGCTCAAGGATGTGCCGGGGATCAGCTTCACCCACTTCCAGCCCAAGGACGTCGTGCGCCATCCACTGGTACAGCGCATCGTCGAAGCCTACGAGCGCTTCGAAACCAAAGCGGCCGATGATGCCGCCGCCAAGGATAGCCGCCGCGATGCTTGAGCTTGACCTGCAAATCGCTACCGAAGCCTGCGCCCCCGGCGAGGCCGAGTTCCGCCAGTGGTGCGAACTGGCCCTGCGCCAGCGCACCGCCGACTCGGAGATGACCATTCGTCTGGTCGACGAAGCCGAAGGACGCGAGCTGAACCACACCTGGCGGCAAAAGGACTACGCAACTAACGTCTTGTCATTCCCGGCCGACGTGCCGGATGAGTTCCTCGACATCCCGCTGCTGGGCGATCTGGTGATCTGCGTGGCCGTGGTCGAGCGCGAAGCCGCTGAACAGGGCAAGGAGCTCAAGGCCCATTGGGCGCATCTGGTGATTCACGGCTGCTTGCATCTGCTTGGTTACGACCATATTGATGACGAGGAAGCCGAAGAAATGGAAGCACTGGAACGAACGTTGCTTGCAGAACTGGGCTTTCCCGATCCGTACGCGGACGACGAAACCGACGCATTCCCTACCGAAACAACAAAGGATTCAGAGTAATCGCTATGAGCGAAGATCGATCGAGCAACGGGCAGAAGTCATGGCTGGGTAAACTCACCCAGGCTTTTGCCCACGAGCCGAAAAACCGCCAGGAGCTGCTGGAGCTGCTGCGCGATGCACACCAGAACAAACTGCTGGACAGTGAAGCGCTGGCCATCGTCGAAGGCGCCATCCAGGTGGCTGACTTGCAGGTCCGGGACATCATGGTCCCGCGCTCGCAGATGGTCAGCATCAAGGCGACCCAGACACCGCGCGAGTTCCTGCCTGCCGTGGTCGACTCGGCCCACTCCCGCTACCCGGTGATCGGCGAAAGCCATGATGACGTGATGGGCGTGTTGCTGGCCAAGGACTTGCTGCCGTTGATCCTCAGGGAGAACGGCGACAGCTTCAACATCAAGGACCTCCTGCGCCCAGCCACCTTCGTGCCGGAGTCCAAGCGCCTTAACGTGCTGCTGCGCGAGTTTCGCGCCAACCACAACCACATGGCCATCGTCATTGACGAGTACGGCGGCGTGGCAGGCCTGGTGACCATCGAAGACGTGCTGGAACAGATCGTCGGCGACATCGAAGACGAACACGACGTCGAAGAAGACAGCTACATCAAGCCGCTGCCCAGCGGTGATTTCCTGATCAAGGCCCTGACACCGATCGAGAACTTCAACGAATTTTTCGACAGCGAGTTCTCCGACGACGAATTCGACACCGTTGGCGGCCTGGTGATGAGCGCGTTCGGGCATTTGCCAAAACGCAACGAAATCACTGAAATCGGCCCGTACCGCTTCCGCATCCTGAACGCCGACAGCCGTCGGATTCACTTGCTTCGCCTGACGCCCATTGCTCGCTAAGGATTGAAATGCGCTGGACAACCCGCCCCGGCTGGCCCGGTAACCTGCTGGCCGTGGCGGCCGGTGCAATCACCACACTGGCCCTGGCGCCGTTCGATATCTGGCCCCTGGCACTGCTCGCCGTCGGCCTGTTCTATGCCGGCCTGCGCGAGCTGAGCCCACGTCAGGCACTAGGGCGCGGCTGGTGTTTCGGTTTCGGCCTGTTCGGTGCCGGCACCAGCTGGATCTACTACAGCATTCACCACTTCGGCGGCGCGTCGGTATTGCTGGCCGGTTTCCTGATGCTGCTCTTCACGGCGGCAATTGCCTGGTTCTTTGCCCTGCCCGCCTGGATATGGGCGCGCTGGCTACGCCGAAATGAAGCGCCGCTGGCCGACGCCCTGGCCTTCGCAGCGCTGTGGGTCGGCCAGGAAGCCTTCCGCGGCTGGTTCCTGACAGGCTTCCCGTGGCTGTATTCCGGGTACAGCCAGCTCGATGGCCCACTGGCCGGGCTCGCGCCTATCGGCGGGATGTGGCTGATTTCCTTTACCCTGGCCCTGACAGCTGCGTTGATCTACAACGGCATGCGCCTGGTTCGCACGGGGCGCAAAGGCTTCATCGCTGCCGGTGTTTTGCTGCTGGTCGGCCCGTGGCTGGCCGGCATCGCGCTCAAGCACCACGCCTGGACCAGCCCGTCGGGCCCGCCACTGAGCGTCGCCGCCATTCAGGGCAACATCGAACAAAGCATGAAGTGGGACCCGACGCAGCTCAACGCGCAACTGGCGCTGTATCGCGACATGAGTTTCAGCTCCAGGCGAGTCGACCTTCTCATCTGGCCGGAAACGGCGATCCCGGTGCTCAAGGAGTCCGCCGAGGGCTACCTGAACATGATGGGCAGCTTCGCGGCCGAGCGTAAATCGGCGCTGATTACCGGCGTCCCGGTCCGCATGGAGGTCCGCCACGAGAAGCGCTTCTTCAATGGCATCACCGTTGTCGGCGAAGGCGACGGCACCTACCTCAAGCAAAAACTGGTGCCGTTTGGTGAATATGTTCCGCTGGAGGATCTGTTGCGCGGGCTGATCGCCTTCTTCGATCTGCCGATGTCGGACTTTGCCCGCGGACCATCTGACCAGCCGCTGCTGCAAGCCAAGGGTTATCAGATCGCGCCGTACATCTGTTATGAGGTGGTGTACCCGGAATTCGCCGCCAGCCTCGCCGCCCGCAGCGACCTGTTGCTGACCATCAGCAACGACACCTGGTTCGGCACCTCCATCGGTCCGCTGCAACACCTGCAGATGGCGCAGATGCGTGCGCTGGAGGCCGGCCGCTGGATGATCCGCGCCACCAACAACGGCGTGTCCGGCCTGATCAACCCGTTCGGTCAGATTACCGATCAGATCCCGCAGTTCGAACGCGGCATCCTGTATGGCGAAGTGGTGCCGATGCACAACCTCACGCCGTACCTGGAATGGCGTTCGTGGCCATTGCTCATTCTCTGCGTGTTGTTGTTTGGCTGGGCGCTGGTTGCCAGTCGGATGGCTAAAACCGTTTAAAAGCTTCGCGAGCAAGCCCGCTCCCACATTTGATCGGCGTCGTACACAAATACAGAGACCGACTTAAATCCAGTGTGGGAGCGGGCTTGCTCGCGAAGGCGGCATCACAGGCACCTCATCAATCAGCACCGACATCACCTCAGTAGAACATCGAATAACCGATCTGCCCCACCGCCTCGTTCATCAACTGCCCGTTCTGCCAGATCGCCTTGAACTCCGGCATCCAGCCTCCCAGTGGCCGCGCATTGTCGCCGCTCAGAAACCCTACCGGCGCCGGCACCACCTCAAACCCGGCCTTGCGGAAACTCCAGACCGCTCGTGGCATATGCCCGGCATGAGTCACGAGCACCACACGTTTGATGCCCTGTGGCAGCAACACCTGGGCGCTGAACTGCGCATTTTCCCAGGTCGTGCGGCTGCGCCCTTCCTGCCAGCGCACGGTCACGCCAAAATCGTCGCGCAAGGAGTCAGCCATCATCTGCGCTTCGCTTGGCGGAGTGCCGTAATGCAAGCCGCCGCTGGTCAGTACCGGCAAGCCGGAAGCCTTGGTCAGTCGCGCGGCAAAGCGCTGGCGCTCCAGGCCTACACCCGTGGGCTGGTCGGCCCCCCAGGCCACGTCACCGCGCTCGCGTCCGGAACCAAGGACGACGATGGCGTCCGCGCGCTGCCCCAGCACTGCCCATTCGTCGCGGGCCAGCGGTGGCTCGCGCTCGAGCAGGCTGGCACTCCACTGCACCACCACCGGCAGGCTCATCAGCCAAAGACCACCCAGCCCCAGTGCAAAGCACACACCGGCGAGCCTTGGCCTTGAGCGGCGCAACCACCAGGCAAGCAAAAGCAGCAGCAATAGAATGCCGGGGGGCAAAAGAAGTTGTTTTACAAAGTAACGAAAAGGCATCGAGCATCTCCTGGAGATGCCCGAAGCCTAAGTGGGTTAGCGCAATGCGACAATCAATACAGAAGAACTATGCTTCAAAAAACAATTGAGCACGGCTCTGCGTCTTATTTGAACTGCAAAGACCGGACCTTTACCGCGTCTCTGCCGGGAACCTTGTCCTTGAGCCAGATGATCTTGGCCGAACGTGGTGCGTCGAGTTGCTTTATCGCCTCTGACAAGCATCCGTGCGTCTCACGCTTACTGCGATCCAGATACGCCTTGATCAATGCAAACTCTGCGGAGCTCAGGCCACGCAGTTCCAGTTCCAGAGGGCGTACGTCGCGCAACCGGCCAGCAGTTCTTGCCGCTTCCAAGGCCAGGGCCAAACGATCGATCAGCCTTTCGTACAGCTCCGGTTTTGTAGCTTTTTGCTGTGACTCAACCATCCCTCACCTCATTGGAAGATAAGACCTACTCCCCAGTTAGAGCTTAGCTTCCATGAACAAACCGGCTGAGCGCCGCGACCAACGGCCCTCGCGGCGGTTTTGCGGGACGCGCGGCAGCAATCAGGGTTTCCCTCGGTAGAGCGCGGTCATGTATGCTACGGCGCTTCCTGTAACTCCACTTCCAGCTCGGCTGGACATCGAAAACGCCAATGCGGCGTGTTCACCGTCCAGCGTTGCATTGAAGAGGATTAGGCCACCCCTATTCAGTTCAAAAGTAGCCATGCACGAACAATATCAGCCCCGTGAAATCGAAGCCGCCGCCCAGTCGTTCTGGGACGAGCAAAAGTCCTTTGAAGTCAGTGAACAGCCAGGCAAGGAGACTTACTACTGCCTGTCGATGTTCCCTTACCCCAGCGGCAAGCTACACATGGGGCACGTGCGCAACTACACCATCGGCGACGTGATCTCCCGCTACCAGCGCATGCAAGGCAAGAATGTTCTGCAACCCATGGGTTGGGACGCCTTCGGCATGCCGGCGGAAAACGCCGCGATGAAGAACAACGTAGCGCCCGCCAAGTGGACCTACGAAAACATTGCCTACATGAAATCCCAGCTGCGCAGCCTGGGCCTGGCGGTGGACTGGTCGCGTGAAGTGACCACCTGCAAGCCCGATTACTACCGCTGGGAACAATGGCTGTTCACCCGCCTGTTCGAAAAAGGCGTGATCTACAAAAAAAGCGGCACCGTGAACTGGGACCCGGTCGACCAGACCGTCCTGGCCAACGAACAGGTGATCGACGGTCGCGGCTGGCGTTCCGGCGCGCTGATCGAAAAGCGCGAAATCCCGATGTACTACTTCAAGATCACCGCCTACGCGGATGAACTGCTGGAGAGCCTGGACGAACTGACTGGCTGGCCTGAACAGGTCAAGACCATGCAGCGCAACTGGATCGGCAAGTCCCGCGGCATGGAAGTGCAGTTCCCGTACAACGTCGATTCCATCGGCGAAGCGGGCGCGCTGAAAGTCTTCACCACCCGTCCGGACACCCTGATGGGCGCGACCTACGTCGCCGTCGCCGCCGAGCACCACCTGGCGACCCTGGCCGCACAGAACAACCCTGAGCTGCAAGCGTTCATCGCTGAATGCAAAGGCGGCAGCGTTGCGGAAGCCGACGTTGCGACTCAAGAGAAAAAAGGCCTGCCGACCGGCCTGTTCGTTGAGCACCCACTGACCGGTGAAAAGCTACCGGTATGGGTCGCCAACTACGTGCTGATGCATTACGGCGACGGTGCGGTCATGGCTGTTCCTGCCCACGACGAGCGCGATTTCGAATTCGCCCACAAATACAACCTGCCGGTCAAATCCGTGGTTCGCACCAGCTCCGGTGACAGCAACCCTGCGCCATGGCAAGACGCCTACGGCGAGTACGGCACGCTGATCAATTCCGGCGAGTTCGACGGCCTGGACTTCGCGGGCGCCTTCGACGCTATCGAAGTCGCACTGATCAAGAAAGAACTGGGCGCCTCGCGTACCCAATTCCGCCTGCGCGACTGGGGCATCAGCCGTCAGCGTTACTGGGGCTGCCCGATCCCGATCATCCACTGCGGCACCTGCGGTGACGTGCCGGTACCGGAAGATCAACTGCCTGTCGTGCTGCCGGAAGACGTCGTACCCGATGGCGCCGGTTCGCCACTGGCGCGCATGCCCGAGTTCTACGAGTGCAGCTGCCCTAAATGCGGCCAGCCTGCCAAGCGTGAAACCGACACCATGGACACCTTCGTCGAGTCCTCGTGGTACTACGCCCGCTACGCCTCGCCGCACTTTGAAGGCGGCCTGGTGGAAAAATCGGCGGCCGACCACTGGCTGCCGGTGGATCAGTACATCGGCGGTATCGAACACGCGATTCTTCACCTGCTCTATGCGCGCTTCTTCCACAAGCTGATGCGCGACGAAGGCCTGGTGAGCTCCAACGAGCCGTTCAAGAACCTGCTGACCCAGGGCATGGTGATCGCCGAGACTTACTATCGCCGCGAAGCCAATGGCGCTTACACCTGGTTCAACCCGGCGGACGTCGAGCTTGAGCGTGACAGTAAGGCCAAGGTCATCAGCGCCAAGTTGAAAGCCGACGGCTTGCCGGTGGAAATCGGTGGCACCGAGAAGATGGCCAAGTCGAAGAACAACGGTGTCGACCCACAGTCGATGATCGACCAGTTCGGCGCAGACACCTGCCGCCTGTTCATGATGTTCGCCTCGCCACCTGACATGAGCGCGGAATGGTCCGACTCCGGCGTCGAAGGTTCGCACCGTTTCCTCAAGCGCGTCTGGCGCCTGGCTCAAGCCCACGTCACTCAGGGCCTGCCGGGCAAACTGGACGTCGCCAGCCTGAATGACGAACAGAAAGCCGTTCGTCGCTCGATCCACCTGGCCATCAAGCAGGCCAGCCAGGACGTCGGCCAGAACCACAAGTTCAACACCGCCATCGCTCAGGTGATGACGCTGATGAACGTACTGGAAAAAGCCGCACAAGCCACCGACCAGGATCGCGCACTGATTCACGAAGGCCTGGAAACCGTGACTCTGCTGCTGGCTCCGATCACGCCGCACATCAGCCACGAGCTGTGGAATCAACTGGGTCACGCCGATCCTGTGATCGACGCCGGTTGGCCGGTGGTGGATGACAGTGCGTTGGTACAGGACAGCCTGCAACTGGTGATTCAGGTCAACGGCAAGCTGCGTGGCCACATCGAAATGCCGGCCAGTGCCAGCCGTGAAGAAGTCGAAGCCGCCGCCCGTGCCAACGAGAACGTGCTGCGCTTCGTCGACGGTCTGACCATTCGTAAAGTGATCGTAGTGCCCGGGAAACTGGTCAATATCGTCGCCAGCTAATTGGATCAGGCGCCAGGTGAGCCTGGCGCCGAGTAAAACCTTTCGGGCCGCTTGATCGGCCCACATGGTTTCAAGGGGAGCAACAAGATGATCAAACGCAATCTGCTGGTGATGGGCCTCGCGGTTCTGCTGAGCGCCTGCGGTTTCCAGCTGCGCGGCACCGGCACCAATGAACTGGCGATCAAGGAACTCGACCTGAGCGCCCGTAACGCTTATGGCCCAACCGTTACCCAGTTGCGTCAGGTACTGATTGGCAGCGGCGTCAACGTCTATACCGGCGCTCCTTACAAGCTGGTACTGACCAATGAACAGGAAAGCCAGCGCATCCTCAGCTACGCAGGTGCCGGTCGTGCCGGCGAGTACCAGATCACCACCGTGTTGAACTACGACATCCGTGGTCGCGGCGATCTGCCCCTGTTGAGCGACAAGCTTGAAGTGCAGAAGATCTATATGCACGACGGCAACAACCTGGTGGGGTCCGACCAGGAAGCCGCAACGGCCCGCACAGAAGGCCGCCGGGAGTTGGTTCAACGCATGATGCTGCGCCTGGAACAGCTGAGCCCCACCCAACTGGACCAGTTGCAGCAGACTGCCGAAGCCAGGGCCAAGGCTGACGCCGCGGCGCTGGAAGCGGCAAAGAAGGCTGAAGCGGATACCCCGCGTCAGTCGCCTGTCGAACTGCCACAGCAGTAAGACTTACGGGGCGCCTGTGCGCCCCGTTCGCCCTCTCTTATGAAACTCGCCCCCGCCCAACTCACCAAACACCTGCAAGGCGCCCTTGCGCCGGTCTATATCATCAGCGGCGATGACCCGTTGTTGTGCCAGGAGGCGGCCGACGCTGTTCGCACTGCCGCCCGCCAGCAGGGATTCGATGAACGCCAGGTATTTGCCGCCGACGCCAGTTTCGACTGGGGGACGCTGCTGCAAGCCGGTGCCAGCATGTCGCTGTTCGCCGAAAAGCGCCTGCTGGAACTGCGCCTGCCGTCCGGCAAACCCGGCGACAAGGGCGCCGCCGCGCTGATCGAGTACTGCTCGCGCCCGGCCGACGACACAGTGCTGCTGATCAGCTTGCCGAAACTCGATGGCAGCGCTCAGAAAACCAAGTGGGGCAAGGCGCTGGTCGAAGGACAACAGACCCAGTTCGTGCAGATCTGGCCGGTCGATGTCGCCCAACTGCCAAGCTGGATCCGCCAACGTTTGTCCCAGGCCGGGCTTTCCGCCAGCCAGGACGCCGTTGAGCTGATTGCGGCACGGGTCGAGGGCAACTTGCTGGCCGCCGCCCAGGAAATCGAAAAGCTCAAACTGATGGCCGAAGGGGGTCAGATCACCGTTGAAACCGTGCAGGCTGCGGTGGCCGACAGTGCGCGCTTCGACGTCTTTGGCCTGACCGATGCGGTTCTCAATGGTGAAGCAGCCCATGCCTTGCGCATGCTCGAAGGGTTGCGCGGTGAAGGCGTCGAGCCGCCGGTGATTCTCTGGGCCCTGGCCCGAGAGTTGCGCCTGCTGGCCAATATTTCGCTGCAATACAGTCAGGGCACGCCGCTGGACAAGGCTTTCAGCCAGGCCAAACCTCCGGTCTGGGACAAACGAAAACCCTTGATGAGCAAAGCCCTGCAACGCTACTCGGCGCAACGCTGGGCGCAATTGCTGCTCGAAGCACAGCGCATCGACGCGCAGATCAAGGGCCAGGCGGCCGGTTCGCCGTGGATGAGCCTGAGCCGGCTGACGTTGTTGATGGCCGGGCAGCGCTTAACCCTACCCGCCGAATAACACCCCCCCCTGTAGGAGCGAGCTTGCTCGCGATGGTCGTTAACGATAACGCAGACTTTCTGATTTAACGCAGCGCCCTCAAGTGCTTCGCGAGCAAGCTCGCTCCTACAAAGAACGGCGCTTTTTCCGACAGCTACCGGGACTAGACAGCCCCTCAACTTCGGCCGATGATTTGCCCCGCAAAAACCACTCACTTGCGAGGCACCATCATGAGCAAAAAGCCATCAAAGCATGGCCCCAACAAGGCCAAATCCATCATCGCCCAGCCATTGTTCCGCAGCCGCCAGGAACGCCCCACCAAGGGCAAAGGCAGCTACCGCCGCGAAGCCTTCCAGTCTGACAGCTGGGAGGCTTCTTACTTTCTGGCTGCGTAAAGCAGAACCCCCCTTCAACATGTTAAGGTCTGTACCTGATTCGTATTCCCTGGACCCGTGCATGCCCTTTTGTCTTCCCCATCGTTGGCACTTACGCCAATTGATCGCTGCCTCCAGCCTTGTTTTGCTTGTCGCCTGTGCGGAAAAACCGACCGCAGCCGACGCTCAGCCGCTTCAGACACTTCCTGTCGCTACCGCCCCGGCGGTTGTTCCGCCGGTGGTTCCGACGGGTGAGAACCTCGACATCCAGCCTACCCAGACATTTGCCGAATGGCAGGCGGGTTTCCGCAAGGATGCCCTGGCCGCAGGTATCCGCGCCGATCTGTTTGATCGCGCTTTCGCCAATGTCAGCTTCGACCCCAGTGTGATTCGTGCCGATCGCAGCCAACCGGAATTCGCAAAACCGGTGTGGGAATACCTCGATGGCGCGTTGTCGCCGCTGCGGGTACGCAAAGGCCAGTCACTGATCGACCAGCACGCCGACATCCTGCAAGGCATCGAGCAGCGTTATGGCGTTGATCGTCAGGCGCTGGTGGCCGTGTGGGGCATGGAAAGCAATTTTGGCCAGTTCCAGGGCAGTAAATCGGTGATCAATTCGCTGGCGACCCTGGCCTACGAAGGCCGCCGCCCCGGCTTCGCCCACGCGCAATTGATCGCGGCCCTGCAAATCCTGCAACAAGGCGACATCGAACCCGAAAAGATGCTCGGTTCCTGGGCCGGCGCCATGGGCCAGACCCAGTTCATCCCGACCACCTACAACACCCACGCCGTCGATTTCGACGGCGACGGCCGTCGCGATATCTGGAGCAGTTCGGCTGATGCCCTGGCCTCGACCGCGCATTACCTGCAAAGCTCTGGCTGGCAGAGAGGTCAGCCGTGGGGCTTTGAAGTCCAGCTGCCGAGCGGCTTCAACTACGTACTGGCCGATGGCACGATTCGCAAAAGTGTTGCCGAGTGGCGCCAACTGGGCGTTACGCTGCCCAACGGCGGCCAGGTCCCGGCAGGCTCGGAGCAACTGTCTGCGGCACTGCTATTGCCGGCTGGCTACCGCGGCCCGGCGTTCCTTGTGCTCGACAACTTTCGTGCGATTCTCAAGTACAACAATTCGTCGTCCTATGCCCTGGGGGTGAGCCTGTTGTCCGAACGTTTCAATGGCGCAGGCTTGATCAGCGGTACGTGGCCAAAGGATGACCTGCCTCTGAGCCGTACCGAGCGGATCGAGCTGCAAAGCCTATTGAGCGCGCAAAGCTATGACGCCGGCACCGCCGACGGGATCATCGGCGCCAACACCCGCAAGGCTATCCGCAGCGCCCAACAGTCGTTTGGCTGGCCGGCAGATGGGTATCCGACGCACAAGTTGCTCGAAGGACTGCGTAACCGCTAAAAGCATCGCGGGCAAGCCCGCTCCCACAGGTTCAGGGGCGTTCACATGATTTGTGTACGACGCGGACACTGTGGGAGCGGGCTTGCCCGCGAAGACTGACTGACAGGCGATAAAAATCTAGCGCCTGGCCACCACATCCTGCTCCAGCACCAATTCCTTGTTTCCGGCATCCAGCCTGACCAGCGCCCCCATGGGTAACGTCAGGTTCGGGTCGCAATGGCCGCTGCGCCACCCGGACAGCACCGGAATCTTCAAAGGCTCGAAGATCTGCTTGAGCAACCTGTCCAGCGCCGCCACCTCAACCCCCGCCACATCCCCGACCAACACACCGCGCAGCTTGTGCAACGTGCCTGCCAGCCGCAGATGGGTGAGCAACCGGTCGATGCGATACAGCGGCTCGTTGATATCCTCGATCAACAGAATGACGCCCTCGGCGTCAATCTCGTAGGGCGTGCCCATGGTCGCGGCGATCATGGCCAGATTGCCACCGAGCAAGCGCCCGTGAGCCACGCCTGGCTCGATCGTGGTCAGCGGGTAGGCCACCGGATGCGCCAGCACTGTTCCCGCCCTCACCTTCCCTCGCAGCATGTTGAAGAACGAAGACTCGGTAGGTATTTGCTTCTCACCCAGCAGGTCGGCATTGAGCAACGGACCATGAAAGGTCACGAAGCCGGCATAACGACTGATCGCCAAATGCAGCGCAGTGATGTCGCTGTAGCCGACGAACGGCTTGGCGTTGTCACGCAGCAAATCAAAATCGATGCGGTCGAGCAGCCGGGGCGTGCCGTAACCACCGCGCAGGCAGATGATCGCATCCACCTCGCTGTCGGCGAACGCTGCATGCAGATCGTCGAGTCGCACCTCGTCACTGCCGGCCAGGTAGCCGTTTTTTTCGTAGACCCCGGGAAACACTTTCAGTGAATAACCCCGGGCACGCATCCATTGCACCGCCTTGTCGGTGTCCAGCGGCGCGGGACCGGCGGGTGCGATAACGCCGATCATGCCTTCCGACGGCAGTGCCGGGACGGGAGCATGAGGGCAAAGGGTGAGGGTCGGTCGAGCGGTCATCCGTGAATCTCCCTGCGTGAAAACATCAGCACACAGTAGTCAGGAACGGGGACAAACAGAAGAGGAACCGTTGCCCCGCAGGTTGCAGGAAAAGGCAGCCGTTGTCGTAGGCCAGGCAAAAAAACGCCCGCAAGGCTTTGAAACCTTGCGGGCGTTTTATGCTTCACAGTCGATCAGGACGACATCAGCTCGGCCTTGACCAGCTTCGCCTGCTCGTCAGCGTGGTACGAGGAGCGAACCAATGGACCGGAAGCGACGTTCTTGAAGCCCATCTTGTAACCTTCCTCGGCGAACCAGGCGAAGGTGTCCGGGTGCACGAAACGCTGTACCGGCAAGTGGCTTCGCGACGGTTGCAGGTACTGGCCGAGGGTCAGCATGTCGATGTCGTGCTCGCGCATGCGCTTCATGACTTCGATGACTTCTTCGTCGGTCTCGCCCAGACCCAGCATCAGGCCGGACTTGGTCGGAATGTGCGGCATCATCTGCTTGAAGCGTTGCAGCAGGGTCAGCGACCACTGATAGTCCGAACCTGGGCGGGCAGCCTTGTACAGACGTGGCACGGTTTCCAGGTTGTGGTTGAACACATCCGGCGGCTCGGCGGCGGTGATTTCCAGCGCGATGTCCATGCGGCCACGGTAGTCCGGGACCAGGGTTTCGAGCTGCACGTTCGGCGACAGCTTGCGGATTTCGCGGATGCAGTCGGCAAAGTGCTGGGCACCGCCGTCACGCAGATCGTCACGGTCCACCGAAGTGATCACTACGTACTTCAGGCGCAGGTCGGCGATGGCAATGGCCAGGCTTTCCGGCTCGTTGACGTCCAGAGGCTTCGGACGGCCGTGGCCGACGTCGCAGAACGGGCAGCGACGGGTGCAGATGTCACCCATAATCATGAAGGTCGCGGTGCCGCCGGAGAAGCACTCGCCCAGGTTCGGGCAGGACGCCTCTTCGCACACGCTGTGCAGCTTGTGTTTGCGCAGCAGGGCCTTGATGCGGTCGACTTCCGGCGAAACCGGGATGCGGACGCGAATCCAGTCCGGCTTCTTCGGCAGTTCGGTGGTCGGAATGATCTTCACCGGGATGCGTGCAACCTTTTCGGCGCCGCGCAGCTTGACGCCGGCTTCAACCTTGGGACGCGGGGCCGGGCGCTCGGTGACATCGAGCGTCGGGATCATGGTTTGCACTGCATCAGTAGTCATATCAGTCGATTCCGCCCGTCAGGGTCGTCTGCTCAGCATAGTCGAGGTGTTTGACGAGCTGCGCGCGCAGCCGGGCACTTACCTCGGCAAATTCAATCGATCCTGCGTGATCGCTCAGCTGGGTCATCGCCAGCCCGGCGTAGCCGCAGGGATTAATCCGTCGAAACGGTTCCAGGTTCATGTCCACGTTCAAGGCCAGGCCATGAAAGGAACAGCCGTGGCGGATCCGAAGACCCAGGGAGGCGATTTTCGCCCCGTCGACGTAGACACCCGGCGCATCGGGTTTGGCCACGGCGGTGACACCGTAACTGGCCAGCAGCTCGATCAGGCATTGCTCCATCCGGCTGACCAGGTCGCGCACGCCAAACCCGAGCTTGCGCACGTCCAGCAGCAGATAAGCCACCAGTTGGCCGGGGCCGTGGTAGGTCACCTGACCACCACGGTCGACCTGCACCACCGGAATATCACCGGGAAGCAGCAGATGCTCGGCCTTGCCGGCCTGGCCCTGGGTGAACACCGCAGGGTGTTCGACCAGCCAGATCTCGTCGGCGGCATCGTTGCCGCGTTCGTTGGTGAAGCGTTGCATGGCATGCCAGACCGGCTCGTAAGCCATCTGGCCGAGCTCGCGAAAGCCCAGCACACCGGACATCACAGCACCATGTGCACGAAACCGGTTGCCCGCAGTTCGCTGTTGATGTTGTACAGCTGGTCCTGGTCGGTCGCGACGATGTGCAACTGAATGGTGGTGTATTTGCCGTTGCTGCTCTGGCGCTCATCAACACGCTCATCGTTGATCGTTGCATATTTGCGGACGATGTCGATGATTCTGTCCTTGTTGCCCACGCCGGTGTCGCTGATCACCTTAACCGGGTAATCATTGGCAGGGAACTCGATCTTTGGCGCCTTTACTTCGGTATCGGTCATGGCGTAACGGCCTCGTAAGCGTAAGCCGTGGCGACGGGCATGGCTGCGCGCCAGATCAGCGCGGAGCCATGCAGGTGCACACTAAATTCAGTTGAACAAGCCGTAGAAGAATAGACGGATGCTATCCCACATGCGGCGGAAGATACCACCTTCCTCGACAGCGTCCAGAGCGATCAGATCGGCGCTGTGCACCACCTTGTCGTCCAGTTTCACTTCGACTTTACCGATCACGTCGCCCTTGGCGATTGGCGCGATCAGTTGCGGGTTCATGGTCATGCTGGCAGCGAGCTTTTTCAGCTGGCCTTTTGGCAGGGTCATGGTCAGGTCTTGCGCCAGGCCAGCCTTGATCTGGTTGGTGGAGCCTTTCCAGACTGGAGCCTGAGCCAGCTCGGTGCCCTTCTGATAGAAGGTCTGGGTTTCGAAGAAACGGAAACCGTAGGTCAGCAGCTTCTGGGTTTCGGCGGCACGGGCCACTTCGCTGTTGGTGCCGAAGACCACGGCGATCAGACGCATGCCATCACGTACGGCCGAAGACACCATGCAATAGCCGGCTTCGTCGGTGTGACCGGTTTTCAGGCCGTCGACGGTCTTGTCGCGCCACAGCAGCAGGTTGCGGTTCGGTTGCTTGATGCCGTTCCAGAAGAACTCTTTCTGCGAGTAGATCGCGTAGTGAGCCGGGTCTTCGTGGATGATCGCGCGAGCCAGTACGGCCATGTCGTGAGCCGACGAGTAGTGCTCAGGGTTCGGCAGACCGGTCGGGTTCATGAAGTGGCTGTTGGTCATGCCCAGGTCGCCAACGGTTTTGTTCATCATGTCGGCGAACGCGTCTTCGCTGCCGGCGATGTGCTCGGAGAGCGCAACGCTGGCGTCGTTGCCCGACTGGATGATGATGCCGTGCAACAGGTCGCTGACAGTCACCTGCGAGCCGACCTTGATGAACATCCGCGAACCGCCGGTACGCCAGGCGTTTTCGCTGACGGTCACCGGATCGTTTTCGCCGATCTGGCCACGACGGATTTCCAGAGTCGCGATGTACGCGGTCATCAGCTTGGTCAGGCTGGCCGGCGGCAGACGCTGGTCACCGTTGTTCTCGACCAGCACGTTGCCGCTGCTGGCATCCATGAGCACATAGGCCTTGGCGGCCAGTTGTGGTGGCGAAGGCATCATCTCGACCGCGAACGCGGCGGGTGAGAGAAGCAGCGGGACTAGCAGGAACAGGCGTTTGGCAAAGGTGGTGATGTTCATCCGTCTCTCGAAATCGCTAATGGAAACTTGCCCAAGGGCAAAACTAATCAAATGACTTTCTAACGAGTCATCGCGTGTTCAGTTGCTCACTCAGTCACCCTTGCCGGGCTTTTGTTCTTCAACGAGTCAACAACCTGGTTCGCCCCCCAGTACCGCAGACGAACCGTCAATCAAGCTCTACGTATTACTCCGTGACCACACTCGGCGAACCGAGATTGGCCAGGCGCACACTGTTCTGTACTTGCTGGATTTCACCCGGCGAACCGATTGGCCCCATGCGCACCCGATGCAGGGTCTGCTGATTGCGCACGATCGAGCTGATGAACACCGGAGCGCTCACCATCCCGCTGAGCTTCGATCTCAGGAGTTCTGCAGCGTCCGGGTTGGCGAACGCGCCCACCTGCAGATACTGGCCAGAGGCTGCTACAGAAGCGTTTTTTTTTGCATCGAGCTGCACGGGCACCACCGCGGCGGCGTGTTGCTGCGGCGGCGGCGTCCATTGCTCGACGGTGCCGGCCGAAGCCGTGATCACCGGGGCGCTATTCTGCGCGACTTTCGGTTCGTTGAGCATTAATGGTGCCGGACGGCCCTTGGCGGCCCACCATTGCTGCGGATCGATGCCTTCGACCTTGACCCGCGCGGTGCCGGTTTCGGCGTAACCGAGTTTCTTGGCGGCAGCGTAGGACAAGTCGATGATCCGGTCCGAATAGAACGGCCCGCGATCGTTGACGCGAAGGATCACCGACTTGTTGTTGTCCAGGTTGGTCACCCGGACGTAACTTGGCAGTGGCAGAGTCTTGTGGGCAGCGCTCATGCCGTACAGGTCATAGACTTCGCCGTTGGCGGTGTTCTGGCCGTGGAACTTGGTGCCGTACCAGGACGCCGTGCCCGACTGCACGTAGGTCTTTGACTCCTGCAGCGGAAAGTAGGTTTTGCCCAGTACCGAGTAAGGAGCGGCCTTGTACGGGCCGGTGTGCAGGGTCGGCGTGGCGTCCGGGATACGCGAAACATCGACATCCCACCATGGCGCGCCATCCTTGTGGGCGCGGTTTATGTCCAGCCCCGGCGTCGTGCGCACAGCGGTGCTGCTGGTCTTCTGGGCCGGCGCACGGCTGGTCGAACAACTGGCGACCAGCATTGCCAACGCGGCGAATGCCATCAGCTTCAGGGGTTTATTGATAGGCAATGCCCGCATTACTTGACGCCCCGTGCTTGGACCAGCTGCTCAGACAGTTGATGTACGGCCATGGCGTACATCACGCTGCGGTTATATCGCGTGATCGCGTAAAAATTCTTCAGGCCCATCCAGTACTCGGAGCCATTGTCGCCTTCCAGGCGGAAAGCAGTAACCGGCATATCATCGCGCAGCGCATCATGACTTGACCACCCCAGGGCTCGCAACTCCCCGACGGTTTTCGTCGGTTCGATGCCGGTGGTCAAACCTTCGTCGACCTGATCGCCACGGACATCGCCGCGACTGACTACCGGTTCGCCGGCGACCCAGCCATGGCGCTTGAAGTAACTGGCAACACTGCCAATGGCATCATCCGGATTGGTCCAGATGTTGATATGGCCATCACCGTCGAAATCCACTGCATAAGCGCGGAAACTGCTCGGCATGAACTGCGGCAATCCCATTGCGCCAGCGTAGGAGCCTTTGAGCGTCAACGGATCGACCTGCTCTTCGCGGGCCAGCAGCAGGAACTCACGCAACTCCTTGCGGAAAAACTCGGCACGGGGAGGATAGTCGAAACCCAGGGTCGACAAGGCATCGATCACCCGGAAATTTCCGGTATTACGGCCGAAAAAGGTTTCAACACCGATGATCGAGACAATCACCTGGGCCGGCACGCCGTATTCCTGCTCGGCACGAGCCAGCACCGCTTCGTGCTGACGCCAGAAATCCACACCCCGGGCTATGCGCGCATCGGTGATGAACATCGGGCGATACTCGCTCCACTGCTTGACCCGTTCGGCAGGTTTGGAGATGGCGTCCAGAATCGACTGCTTGCGCTCGGCTTCGCGGAACACACCCATCAATTGTTCACCGGCAAAACCGTAGTCGCGGGTCATTTCACCGACGAATTCGGCCACCTGGGGTGAGCCTTCGTAGTCGCCGGCCAACGCGTCCGGCATGGTGCCAAGGATGCTTACCAGGCTGACCCATGGCGCGTATCGAGTCGCCCAGCCACGCATTACTTGCATTGAAAATTTCACCTTATTCAAACCTGCGCGATCCACTTGCGATGGGTATGGATCGACATCAAAACCCCAAACGCTGACAGTAGCGTCACCAGCGAAGTTCCTCCGTAGCTAATGAACGGCAACGGCACCCCCACCACCGGCAACAGGCCACTGACCATACCGATGTTGACGAAAACATAAACAAAAAACGTCATGGTCAGGCTGCCCGCGAGCAACTTGCCGAACAATGTCTGCGCCTGGGCGGTAATCACCAGGCCGCGGCCGATCAACAGCAGGTAGATCAGCAACAGCGCGCAGATCCCCACCAGGCCGAACTCTTCACCCAATACGGCAATGATGAAGTCGGTATGGCTTTCCGGCAGGAAGTCCAGGTGCGACTGGGTGCCCAGCAACCAGCCCTTGCCGAACACACCACCGGAGCCGATGGCGGCCTTGGACTGGATGATGTTCCAGCCGGTGCCTAGCGGGTCGCTTTCCGGGTCGAGGAACGTGAGGACGCGCTGCTTCTGGTAATCGTGCATAACGAAATACCACATGGCCACGGACACCGGCACGGCGGCAGCGAGCACGCTGAGGATCCAGCGCCAGCGCAGGCCACCCATGAACAGCACGAAGGCCCCCCCCGCCAGAATCAGCAATGAAGTGCCAAGGTCGGGCTGACGCACGATCAGGATGAATGGCAAACCGATCAGGAACAGGCTCACCCCCACATGCTTGAGTTGCGGCGGCAAGGTGCGCTTGGACAGGTACCAGGCGATGGTCGCCGGCATCAGGATCTTCATGAACTCCGAAGGCTGGAAGCGGATCACCCCGGGAATGTTGATCCAACGAGTAGCGCCCATGGCGTTGTGACCCATGACGTCGACGACTACCAGCAACAGCACGCCGATCACATAACCCACCGGGACCCAGCGGGCCATGAAGCGTGGCTCGAACTGGGCGATGACGATCATCGACACCAGGCCGATGCCGAAAGAAGTGGCTTGTTTGGCCAGCAGATCCCAGCTTTTGCCACTGGCCGAATAGAGTACGAACAGGCTGCCGGCCGCCAGGGTCAGCAGCAGGATCAGCAACGGGCCGTCGATGTGCAGGCGTTGCAGCAGCGTCGCACGGCGACGCATCACATCCTCACTGGAGAGCATGCGATCGAAGTTATTCATCACGGGCGGTAGCCTCTGCACTGATAGGGCTGGCGTATTCGGGCTTCAACCGACCGTCCTGGTCCAGGAGCCAGGCATCCATGATTTGGCGCACCACCGGCGCGGCGACGCCGGAGCCGGACTCGCCGTTCTCGACCATCACCGACACCACGATTTTCGGGTCGTCGGCCGGCGCGAAACCGACGAACAGGGCGTGGTCGCGATGGCGCTCCTGAACCTTGGAACGGTCATACTTCTCACCCTGTTTGATCGCGACCACCTGGGCTGTACCCGACTTGCCGGCGATCCGGTATTGCGCGCCGATAGAGGCTTTGCGCGCCGTACCACGGGCACCATGCATAACCTGCTGCATGCCGTGGTTGACCCTGGTCCAGTCCGAGGGGTCGCGCAGGATGATGTCCGGCATCGGATTCTCATCCACCGGCTTCACGCCCTCGATGGTCTTGGCCAGGTGCGGACGGTTCCAGACGCCTTTGTTGGCGACCAGAGCGGTGGCCTGGGCCAATTGCAACGGGGTCGACTGCATATAGCCCTGGCCGATCCCCAGAATCAGCGTTTCACCCGGGAACCACGCCTGCCGGCGGGTCGCACGTTTCCATTCGCGGGACGGCATCAGCCCCGGCGACTCTTCGAACATGTCCAGGGAGACTTTCTGGCCGATGCCGAATTTGGTCATGTATGCCGACAGCCGATCGATCCCCAGCTTGTGGGCCAGGTCATAGAAGTAGGTGTCGTTGGAACGCATGATCGCCGTATCGAGGTCGACGAAACCGTCACCGGTGCGATTCCAGTTACGGTATTTGTGATCGTAGTTGGGCAGCATGTAGTAACCCGGGTCGAACACTCGTGACGACGCCGTCACCACGCCCGCGTCCAGACCGGCAATCGCCACCGCGGGCTTGATGGTCGAACCCGGCGGGTACAGGCCACGCAGCACGCGGTTGAACAGCGGCCGGTCGATGGAGTCGCGCAGCTCGGAATAGGCCTTGAAGCTGATGCCGGTGACGAACAGGTTCGGGTCGAAACTCGGTTGGCTGACCATCGCCAGCACTTCGCCGGTTTTCGGGTCCAGCGCTACCACCGCGCCACGACGACCACCGAGCGCAGCTTCGGCGGCTTCCTGCAATTTGATGTCCAGACTCAGGACGATGTCCTTGCCGGGAATCGGATCGGTACGCTTGAGCACGCGCAGTACGCGGCCCCGGGCGTTGGTCTCGACTTCCTCGTAACCCACCTGGCCGTGCAATTCAGGCTCGTAGAAACGCTCGATGCCGGTTTTGCCGATGTGGTGGGTGCCGCTGTAATTGACCGGGTCCAGCGACTTGAGCTCTTTCTCGTTGATCCGCCCCATGTAGCCCACCGAGTGAGCAAAGTGCGCCCCTTGGGGATAGTGACGAACCAACTGCGCGACCACTTCCACGCCCGGCAGGCGGAACTGGTTAACGGCGATCCGGGCGATCTGCTCTTCGCTCAGCTCAAACAGGATCGGCACCGGCTCGAACGGCCGGCGCCCCTGACGCATGCGCTTCTCGAAGATCACCCGGTCCTCGGGCGTCAGTTCCAGCACTTCGACGATCACGTCGAGCACCTGCTGCCAGTCGCCGGAACGCTCGCGGGTCATGCTCAGGCTGAAACTCGGCCGGTTATCGGCAATCACCACGCCGTTGCGGTCGAAAATCAGCCCGCGAGTCGGTGGAATCGGCTGCACGTGGACGCGGTTGTTTTCCGACAGGGTCGAGTGGTACTCGTACTGGATCACCTGCAGGAAATACAGACGCGCGATCAGGACCGCAATCAGCACCACCACTGCAATGGCCCCGAACACGACGCGACCACGCACCAGACGGGCGTCTTTTTCGTGGTCCTTGATGCGGATCGGCTGGGACATGAGGGCAGAACTACTTGTGGTAAGGGTGACCGGACAGCACGGTCCAGGCACGGTACATCTGTTCGCCGATCAGGATCCGCACCAGCGGGTGCGGCAAGGTCAGCGGCGACAACGACCAGCGCTGGTCAGCCCGGGCACAGACTTCCGGCGCCAGCCCTTCGGGGCCACCGACCATGAAGTTGACAGTGCGCGAGTCCAGCCGCCAGCGATCGAGCTCGACCGCCAGTTGCTCGGTACTCCAGGGCTTGCCATGGACTTCGAGAGTGACAATCCGCTCGTTCGGCCCGACCTTGGCCAGCATGGCTTCGCCTTCCTGACGGATGAAACGGGCCACGTCGGCGTTCTTGCCACGGGTGTTGAGCGGAATTTCCACCAGTTCCAGCGCCAGCTCGGACGGAAGACGCTTGGCATATTCATGCCAGCCTTCTTCCACCCACTTGGGCATGCGTGAACCGACGGCGATCAGTCGCAGTCGCACAGCGGTCCCTTATTCCTGGTCTTTGTTGAGCTTGTTGAAGTGCTCGTGACCAACTTCAGGGCTGTGGTGCTTGCCATCGGCCGCACGGCTCTGCTCGGCACCTTTCCACAGGCGCTCCAGGTCGTAGAACTGACGGGCGTTGGAGGTCATCATGTGAACGATCACGTCGTCCATGTCCAACAGTACCCAGTCGCTGTCGCCCTTGCCTTCTTCACCCAGCGGCTTGATACCCAGGGCTTTGACGGCCTCGCGAACCTTGTCCAGCATCGCGCCGATCTGGCGGTTGGAGGTACCGGTGGCGATGATCATGTAGTCAGTGATGCTCTGCTTGTCGCGAACATCAATCACCAGCACGTCCTGGGCCTTGACGTCTTCAAGGGCGGCTACGGCGATCTTGACCAGCTCGTCGCCTTTAGGCGGCTCGGCGGCGAGGATCTTTTCCGGCAGCGGGGCACTCTTGAATGTGCCTTTGCGTTTTACTTTGCTTTCGTTGTTGCTCGTCATATAAAACTCGTTTTGCTCGTTTGTTCGGGCGCTTCAATACACGTTGTTGCCACGTGCCTTGAGGCACTCCCATTCAGTTCGACGCACGGTAGAGTCCGTGCGCATCGATGTAGGCCAGGACCGCGTCGGGCACCAGGAAACGTACCGACTTACCGCTGGCCAGCAGTTGACGGATCTGGGTGGCGGATACCGCGAGCGGTGTCTGCCAGACGAATGCAATCTGTCCGCTCGGCCCTTTGAGGGCCAGCGGGTCGCTCACCGAGCGCGCTGCCAGCAGGTTGCGCAAGGCATCCGGCGGTTCGCTGTCGGCATCCGGGCGTTGCAACACCAGGATATGGCAATGCTGGAGCAACTCTTCCCAGCGGTGCCAAGTGGGCAGGCCGCAAAAAGCGTCCCAGCCCAAAAGCAGAAAAACCTGGTCGGATACGGCCAGTTCGGCGCGCATCAGTTCCAGGGTATCAATGGTGTAGGACGGTTTGTCCCGCTGCAATTCGCGGGCGTCCACCACCAACGGCGCCACACCGGCCACCGCGCACTCGACCATCGCCAGACGGTCTTTTGCCGACACCTGCGGCTTGTCCCGATGGGGCGGCCTGGCACTGGGTGTCAGGCGCAACTCATCGAGCGCAAGTGTTTCGGCGACTTCCAGCGCACCGCGCAAATGGCCGATGTGCACCGGGTCGAACGTTCCGCCCAGCACGCCAATGCGGCGAGGGGCTGGCTCGCTGACGGTGACCGGGGCTGACGGGTCGAAGTCGCCCAAGTCAGACCGGCTCCTGTCCGCGCAACTGCCCGTCGCCGACCACGATGTACTTCTCGCAGGTCAGTCCCTCGAGGCCCACCGGGCCGCGGGCGTGCAGCTTATCAGTAGAAATGCCGATCTCGGCACCCAATCCGTATTCGAAGCCATCGGCGAAGCATGTCGGGGTATTGATCATCACCGACGAGGAGTCGACCTCAGCCACGAAACGCCGGGTGTCGCCCTGGTGTTCGCTGACAATCGAATCGGTGTGATGGGAACCGTAATGATTGATGTGCTCGATGGCCTGTCCCAGTCCGTCGACCACGCGGATCGACAAAATCGCCGCCAGGTACTCGGTGCTCCAGTCTTCTTCGGTAGCGGCCACGGCATCGATGATTGCCCGGGTACGCTCGCAGCCGCGCAGTTCGACGCCTTTTTCGCGGAACTGTGCCGCCATCGCCGGCAGGAACTCCCTGGCGACGGCTTGATCGACCAGCAGCGTTTCCATGGCACCGCAGATGCCATAACGGTAAGTCTTGGCATTGAACGCGATGCGCTGTGCCTTGGCCAGATCGGCGTGTTCACTCACGTAAACGTGGCAGATGCCGTCCAGGTGCTTGATCACCGGGACACGGGCATCACGGCTGACGCGTTCGATCAGGCCACGACCGCCGCGCGGCACGATGACATCAACGTATTCAGGCATGGTGATCAGCGCGCCGACGGCAGCGCGATCGGTGGTTTCGACCACTTGCACCACCGCGGCCGGCAGATCGGCCTCGGCCAGGCCACGCTGAATGCAGGCGGCGATGGCGCGATTGGAATGAATGGCCTCGGAACCGCCACGCAAGATGGTCGCGTTACCGGACTTCAGGCACAGACTGGCCGCATCGATGGTCACGTTCGGTCGCGACTCGTAGATGATTCCGATCACGCCCAGTGGCACGCGCATCTTGCCGACCTGAATACCGGACGGGCGGAAACTCATGTCACGGATAGCGCCGACCGGGTCCGGCAGGGCCGCCACCTGACGCAGGCCGACGATCATGCCGTCGATACGCGCCGGGGTCAGTGCCAGGCGCTCAAGCAGGGCTGGCTCAAGACCATTGGCGCGACCGGCAGCCAAATCCTGTTCATTGGCCGCCGTCAGCTCGGCGCGGGCAGCGTCCAGCGCGTTGGCGGCGGCCTGCAGGGCGCGGTTTTTCTGCGCGGTACTGGCACGGCCGATCACGCGGGAAGCTTCGCGGGCGGCGCGACCCAGGCGGGTCATGTAGTCAAGAACGGACTCAGTCATGGTCTGGCGTGGTCTTTGATTAGGTCTTGGTAAAGAGTAAAGCGACAGATTATAGCTGTCGCGCCCACCGACTAACAGCGGTGACGGGCGGATGGTCGAAATGGAGGGCAAATTGCCGATGTTCAGCCGGGATTAAGCTGCAAATTGTTATCATCACGACTCATTCAGCCCTGACAAATGCCGGTCATCATGTCCAATCTGACTGTTCGAGCGTCCGCCGCGAGCCTGCCCACGGGTCTCCCGGACGCGTTTTTCGACCGTGACGCGCAAATTCTGGCCCGGGATTTACTGGGCAAAGTCATTCGCCATCGAGTGGGCGACCTGTGGCTCAGCGCCCGAATTATCGAGACCGAGGCCTACTACTGCGCGGAAAAAGGCAGCCACGCATCCCTCGGCTATACAGAAAAGCGTAAGGCTTTGTTTCTGGATGGTGGCCACATCTATATGTATTACGCTCGGGGCGGCGACTCACTGAACTTCAGTGCTCAGGGGCCGGGAAACGCGGTACTGATCAAATCCGCCTACCCGTGGGTCGATCAATTGAGCGGGCCGGCCAGCCTGGCGCAGATGCTACTGAACAATCCCGATTCCCAGGGCCACCCTCGCCCGTCACAAAAACTCTGTGCCGGGCAAACCCTGCTCTGCAAGGCGCTGGGCCTGAAAGTGCCGGTATGGGACGCCAAACGCTTCGACCATGAAGTGCTGCTGGTAGAACACGTAGGGCAGACGCCCGCCCACATCATCCAGACCAGGCGTCTGGGCATTCCCCACGGGCGCGATGAACACCTGATGTACCGCTTCGTCGATGCGGCCTACGCGGCTTATTGCACGCGCAACCCGCTACGACGGGGACAGGTCGAAGGTCGTGATTATTTTGTGCTGTCCTGAGACTGATCCGGATTTTGAAACTGAAGGAATCCCCAGCAGGAGCGAGCCTGCTCGCGATGAGGTCAGCACAATCAACATCACTGTTGACTCAAAGTGCGCTATCGCGAGCAGGCTCGCGCCTACATGTAGAAAATTGAACATTTGATGGAGTGGTTTTTATGGGCCCATGGCTCGATAGCGTGACCGGATGGTTGGCGGCCAACCCGCAATGGCTGGCGGCAGCGGTATTCATCGTGGCCTTTGTGGAATGCCTGGCGATTGCCGGGCTGATCGTTCCCGGCACGGTGCTGCTGTTCGCCGTGGCGGTACTGGCAGGCAGTGGCGCGCTGACGCTCAGTGAGACGCTTTTGCTGGGTTTCGTCGCCGGGGTGCTGGGCGACGTCATTTCGTATTTTCTGGGACGGCACTTCCATCAGAACATCCGGCGCCTGCCGGGCTTGCGCCATCATCCGGAATGGATCGCCGGGGCCGAGTCATACTTCCAGCGCTACGGCATCGCCAGCCTGCTGGTTGGGCGCTTTATCGGCCCCTTGCGGCCAATGCTGCCGATGGTGGCCGGAATGTGCGACATGCCTTTCCCGCGCTTCTTCGCTGTCAGCCTGTTGGCCGGCGCGGGCTGGTCGGTGGTTTATCTGATGCCTGGCTGGGCCACGGGCGCGGCAATCCGCTTGCCGTTGCCCGAAGGCTTCTGGCTCCAGGCCGGGGTTGTTGCTGGCAGCATTGCGGTGATGGTCGGCTTGAGCGCAACCAGCAGCCTGCGCCGGCATCGCCGCGCGACGTTGTTCATTACCGGGATGAGTCTGCTGATTCTGACGGGGCTGTTTATCGGTTACTCGCACCTGTCCGCACTCGATCAAGGGGTGATGACGCTAGTGCAGGAACATCGCCAACCGATGCTGGATGAAGTGGCGGTGGTCTTCACGCTGATCGGCGAATTCCGCAACATGTTGCTGTTCAGTGCGCTGCTGACCGGTTTGCTGCTGCTGATGCGGCAATGGCGGCACGCGATTTTTGCGGGCAGCACGCTGCTCTTCACGGCACTGGCCAATACCGCGACCAAGTACTTTTTCGCCCGCGTGCGCCCCGAAGTGTTGAGCGATCCGCTCACCAGCTACAGCATGCCCAGCGGCCATGCTTCAGGGTCTTTCGCGCTGTTCCTGACCCTCGCCGTCCTGGCGGGACGCGGACAACCGCCCCGGATGCGCCTGACATGGATATTGGTGGGCTGCCTGCCCGCACTGGCGATTTCGCTTTCGCGGGTTTACCTCGGTGCGCATTGGCCGACGGATGTATTGGCCGGCGCAATGCTGGCGGCGTGCGTCTGCGCGGCGAGCCTGTGGCTGATCCAGCGCGATACATCGCTCAGCGCCTTGCCGCCCAAGGTTTGGTGGCTGGTGCTCCCAGCCTTGGTCGCATTGTTCGGATTCTTCGTGCTGAGGCATTTACCGCATACGATGTTACGGTACGCGTACTGACAGCAGTCAGGCAAACAGTTCGCCCTGCAACTCATCCAGCAGCGCCTGAATCGCATCCAGTCGCTGCTGCGGATCATCGAGTTGCAGCAAGTCGATTTTGTCCAGCTCGGCGAAAGGCAACAGGTACGCCAACTGATTGGCCAGCGACTGCTGGCCGGTCGCTTCGGTGCCCATGTTCAAGGCTTCAACCATCGGGTGCTCCGCCAGGGCCTTGAGCAATGCAACCAGATCGGCGTCCTCATCCTGCAGTGGCTGCTCGGGTTCGTCTTCCAGCCACTCGACCTCGGCGACGATCAACTGATCGCGCTGGACTTCCGTTCGTAATACATGGAAACGCCGTCCGCCCTGAACCCGAATCCCCAGCAGGCCGTTGTCCTGTTGTTTGAAATCGGTGATCAGCGCTTCGCAGCCCACCAGTGCATAGCCGGCCGGGGCGATCCCGACTTCTTCGCCATCGAGGATGCACACCACGCCGAAACCGCCGCCCTGCTTCATGCAGCGGCCGATCATGTCCAGATAGCGCGCCTCGAAGATCTGCAAGTCGAGGATGCAGCCTGGAAACAGCACTGTATTGAGCGGAAAAAGCGGCAGACTCATAGACATTTCCTTACACCACCATCGACACCGCCAACGGCAGGAGCACCGCCGTGGCCACACCCATCAGGCTCATCGCCAGCGCCGCGAAGGCGCCGCACTCTTCACTTTCCTGCATCGCCACTGCCGTGCCGACCGCGTGGGCCGTCATGCCCAGTGCCATACCCCTGGCTTCCGGGCTATGCACGCCCAGCCGGGTCAACAACGCCGGGCCGAAAATCGCGCCGATCACACCCGTAATCAAGACGAACACCGCTGCCAGCGCCGCGACACCACCGATCTGCTCGGCCACCAACATAGCGATAGGCGAAGTCACCGATTTCGGCGCCATGGTCATCAGGATCATGTGCTCGGCACCGAACGACCAGCCCAGCAACACGCCCATCCCCGTGGCCACCACCCCGCCTATCACCAGCGTAGTAAATATCGGCCAGAACAACTGCCGAATCCGTCGCAGGTTGAGATAAAGCGGCACCGCCAGCGCGACAGTGGCCGGGCCAAGCAGGATGCTGAGAATCTCGGTGCTCTTGCGGTACTCGGCATAGGTCAGGCCGCAGCCCACCAGCACGCCGATCACCAACAACATGGAGACCAACACCGGCTGCAAAAAAATCCAGCGGGTTTTCTCGAATGCCGCCAGGACGAGTTGATAGGCGCCAAGAGTAATGCCGATACCAAACAGGGGATGATGAATCACCGACGTCCAGGCGCCGTGCCAGTCGAAGATCATTGGCTGTCCTCGGAGTGAGCGTGCCCCTTGACCATACGATGCATCAGCACCCCGGCGAAGGCCATGGAAAGCAGCAGCGACAATACCAGCGCACCGACAATGGCCCAGAAATCCGCCGCGATGTCAGCGGCGTAGACCATCACGCCCACAGCCGGCGGCACCAGCAACAGCGGCAGGTAACGCAACAGGCTACTGGCCGCCAGGTTCAGCGGCTCGCCAACCTGCCCGCGACAGATGAGGTACACCAGCAACAGCAGCAACCCCACAATCGGCCCCGGCAGCACCGGCAAGAACAAATGATTGAGCGCAGTGCCGAGCAATTGGAACAGCACCAGCCACGTCAGGCCCCGTAACAACATCAAAGTTCTCCCGCAAAATCCGTCACCCGCATTGGCCGGGCATTATAGGCATGCTCGCGCTATAGACCGGCATTCGCCAAAAGCATTGTCAGTTGACCGCTGCGTTTGGCCATGTTGATCTAAAGTAGTAAGCCGGGAGGTCAGATCCCCGCAAGCCAAAACTATAAAACCGATGAACCCAAGGAGAGTCTCAATGCCCTATGTTCCAGTTGCGGAGCTCAAAGATTATGTCGGCAAGGAACTTGGACGTTCCGAATGGCTCACTATCGATCAGGACCGCATCAACCTGTTCGCCGAAGCCACAGGGGATTTTCAATTCATCCACGTCGACCCGGTCAAGGCTGCGCAAACGCCATTTGGCGGCACCATCGCTCACGGCTTCCTGTCGTTGTCGCTGATCCCGAAACTGATGGAAGACATCCTCGTCATGCCCGAAGGCTTGAAGATGGTGGTCAACTACGGACTCGACAGCGTGCGTTTCATCCAGCCGGTCAAGGTCAATTCGAAAGTGCGCCTGAAAGTCGACCTGACCGAAGTCATCGAGAAGAAACCCGGCCAATGGCTGCTCAAGGCCACCACCACCCTGGAAATCGAAGGTTCGGACAAACCGGCGTACATCGCCGAGCCCCTGTCTCTGTGCTTCGTATAAACCTTGCCGGATGCGAAGCAGCTCATGCTGTTTCGCGCCCTCACGCGGTACCTCACCCTATATTAAGGACACATAGCTGCGGCATACTCCCTCGCCTAATTGCCCGGAATCCGCTATGCGCCCACTTGCACTCCTTGCCTTGACCTTGATGCTCACCGCTTGCGGCGACGGCGAATCGCCATTTCCTCCTGACGCCCGCCTGCCGGACGGCGGACGTTATCGCGGTGACCTGGTCAATGGCTTGCTGCAAGGCAAGGGGCGTATCGACTACCCGAACGGCAGCTGGTACGCCGGCGAATTCGACAAGGGCCAGTGGCAAGGCCAGGGCGAATGGCATGGCAGCAATGGCGAAGTCTATCGCGGTCAGTTCAATCAGGGACTGTTCGACGGCCAGGGGGCATTGACCACCAACGCTAGCAGCTACAGCGGCGGCTTCAAGGCCGGCCGGCGCAACGGCGAAGGTACCCTCAAAGAAAACGGCATGAGCTATCGCGGAGAGTTCAAGGCCGATCAATACGCCGGCCTGGGTCGCCTCGAACTCGAAGACGGCAGCTCCTATCAGGGCCAGTTCGCCCACGGCAAACCCAATGGCGAAGGCCAGCGCGGCGACGGCAACGGCAATCAGTTCACCGGGCACTTCGTCGACGGCCAGCTGGAAGGCAACGGGACTTTCAACAGCGCCGACGGCGACATCTATGTTGGCAGCTTCAAGAACAATCAACTGCACGGCAAGGGCCGCTACGAAAACGCCGACGGCGATGTCTGGCTGGGACAGTTCAAGGAAGGCTCGCTGAACGGCAAGGGCGAGTTGATCGGCACTGACGGCAGCCACTACATCGGCCAGTTCAATGACTGGCGTTTTTCCGGCCAGGGCCGCCTGAACCTGTCCGACGGCAGCTTTTACACCGGCCAGTTCGACAACGACAGTTACCAAGGGCGCGGCACATTGGTGTTGACCGATGGCACCGTGCTCAGCGGCACCTGGATCAACGGCCAGCGCGTACGCGACACCGAGGGCAAATTATTGCCCGACACCCTGGAGCTCGGCCTGCTGGCCCAGGGCCGCCTGCTCGACGCAGCGCTGGCCAACGTTCCACACTCGACGCCGGCGGTGGAGCTGTATTCGTTGACCCTGGGGGGTGATGGCAAGCAAAGCGTGTTTCTGCGCGAATCCGACTACGTCGCCAACATGCTCACCACCCGTTTTGGCACCCTTGGCCAGATCCGCCTGGTGAACCATCGTGACCACCTCGCCGACCGCCCGATGGCTACCCGGGAAAACCTGCGCCGGGCTGCCCTGACGCTGGCCGAACGCAGCGGTCCGGAAGACCTGGTTTTCATCTACCTGAGCAGCCACGGCACCAGCGAACACGAACTGGTGCTTGACCAGCCACGCATGGAATTGGCCGATCTGCCAGCCGACGAATTGGCCGCTGTTCTCGCCCCCCTGAAAAATCGCGACAAGATCATCGTGATTTCGTCCTGCTACTCCGGCGGTTTCATTCCCGCCCTCAAGGATGAGCGGACCCTGATCATGACGGCCTCGCGGGCCGACCGAGTGTCCTTCGGTTGTTCGGAGGAAGCCAACTTCACTTATTTCGGAGATGCCCTGTTCGCCCAGGCCCTGAACCAGACCGATGACCTGGAGCAAGCCTTCAAACTGGCCAAGGCCACTGTCGCCGAACGTGAGCTGGCGGACGGTTTCGAAGCGTCCGAACCACAGATCTGGGCACCGAAAACCGTCCTCTCGCATTGGCAACTCCTGCGCAAACAGCAGGCACGAAAAGCGCTGCAAAGTGCGTCCATCGAAAGCAAGGATGCAAACAGCAACTAAGCTGAATAGTATCAAGGGAGAAACACTATGTACTTGACGCCTCAGCACGTATTGCTTGCCGGAGCCACCGGCCTGACCGGTGAACATCTGCTTGATCGCCTGCTTAACGAGCCGACGATTACACGGGTATTGGCCCCCTCACGCAGGCCATTGGCCGAGCACCCGCACCTTGAAAACCCCGTCGGCGACCCGGCAGAGTTTCTGCCGCAGTTGAACGGCCGTGTCGACATCGCCTACTGCTGCCTGGGCACCACCATCAAACAGGCAGGCTCGGAACAGGCGTTCCGCGCGGTGGACCTGGACATGGTCGTGGCCTTTGCCAAACGCGCACGGGAGATGGGCGCACGGCACCTGATCGTGATCAGTGCTCTGGGAGCCGATCGCAGATCCTCGATTCTCTACAACCGGGTCAAAGGCGAGATGGAGTACGCACTGCGTGCGCAGGACTGGCCGCAGCTGACCATCTGCCGCCCTTCGCTGTTGCTGGGTGATCGCACCGAGCCGCGACTGGGCGAGAAAGTCGCCGGCCCGTTATCTCGGCTGATCCCTGGTAAATACCATGGTATCGAGGCCTGCCAACTGGCTCGCGCGATGTGGCGCCTGGCGCTGGAAGAGCAGGACGGGATCAGGATTGTCGAGTCGGATGAGCTGAGGAAGTTGGGCAAGTAAACCGCGAACCTGTGGCGAGGGGGCTTGTCGAAACACCGCACCGCCCCGTTCGGCTGCGTAGCAGTCGTAAATATGGAACTCGCGATGTATCAGAAAAATTGAGATGGCCGGTTTTGGGGCTGCTTCGCAGCCCAACGGGGCGGTGCGGCGTTCCGACAAGCCCCCTCGCCACAAAAGCGCTATACCTACAATCCACCCGTCGCCTGAAAACTCACCCCTATCACCGTCAGCAACGACAGCGGCAACAGCAGCGTGTCGAGCAACGCACTGGCCGGCAGATCAACACCCGGATAGCTCGGTGCTTCGGCGCCGAATCGGTCCATCGCACAGCACCCACCGTTCATTGCGTACAAATCCAGACGAGTCCCGGCGTACACCACCGGCGCCCCCGGCTTGGCCGCATCGAGGGTGCGCGCCGTGGCGCACCCGGCCAATTGCAGCGCCAGCACCATCACCAGTAGCTTATTCATCGCTGGTCAGATGATGCTCGCCCCAGCGCGGCAACATGTCCTGAGGAATATTGAGCACGTTAAGGATCCGCGCCACGACAAAGTCGATCAGGTCATCGATGGTTTGCGGTTGATGATAGAAGCCCGGCGATGCCGGCAGAATCGTCACGCCCATGTTCGACAATTTGAGCATGTTCTCCAGATGGATGCTCGAATACGGCGCTTCACGGGGTACCAGGATCAACTGCCGACGTTCTTTAAGCGTCACGTCGGCGGCACGCTCGATCAGGTTGTTGCAGGCACCGGTGGCAATAGCCGACAGAGTGCCGGTGGAACACGGCACCACCACCATCGCCGCCGGCGAACCGGAGCCAGAAGCCACCGGCGACATCCAGTCTTCCTTGCCATACACGCGAATCTGCCCGGCGGCAGCCCCCGTGTATTCGGTGAGGAACGCCTGCATCATCTGCGGCTTGGCCGGCAGCGTGACGTCGGTTTCGGTGGCCATCACCAATTGCGCCGCCTTGGAAATCAGGAAGTGCACTTCACGATCTTCCCGCACCAGGCAGTCGAGCAGGCGCAAACCGTACTGAGCACCGGAAGCGCCGGTCATCGCCAGGGTGATGCGGTCCGGGCCGTTGTTCATTTTAGCGCCTCGGCGAGTTTGCCGTGCAGGCCACCGAAGCCGCCGTTGCTCATGATCACCACGTGAGTGCCTGGTTGCGCCTGACTCTTCACGCGTTCGATGATGCCTTCCAGGGAGTCGCTGACAATCGACGGCACGGTGCACAGCGCCGCCGTGGCCGCCAGGTCCCAGCCGAGGTTGGCCGGGGCGTACCAGATCACCTGATCGGCATCGACCACGCTTTCCGGCAATCCGTCGCGGTGCGCGCCAAGCTTCATGGAGTTGGATCGCGGCTCGATGATCGCGATCAACGGCGCATCGCCGATGCGTTTGCGCAGGCCATCCAGTGTGGTGGCAATGGCGGTCGGGTGGTGAGCGAAGTCGTCATAAATGGTGACGCCACCCACTTCCGCGACTTTTTCCATCCGGCGCTTCACGCTTTTGAAGGCGCTCAACGCGGCGATGCCCATGGACGGCACGACGCCGACGTGGCGCGCCGCGGCCAGGGTAGCCAGTGCGTTGGCGACGTTGTGCTGACCGGTCATGTCCCACTCGACCACGCCTTGGGAAACACCTTCAAACATCACTTCGAAGGCCGAGCCATCTTCGCTGAGCAACTTGACCTGCCACTGGCCGCCGGCACCCGTGGTCTGCACCGGAGTCCAGCAGCCCATCTCGATGACACGCTGCAGCGCCGGCTCGGTGGTCGGATGAATCACCAGGCCTTCGCTCGGAATGGTCCGCACCAAGTGATGGAACTGCCGCTCGATGGCCGGCAGGTCCGGGAAAATATCCGCGTGATCGAATTCGAGATTGTTCAGGATTGCCGTGCGCGGGCGGTAGTGCACGAACTTGGAGCGCTTGTCGAAAAAGGCGCTGTCGTATTCGTCGGCTTCGATGACGAAGAACGGCGTGCCACCCAGGCGCGCCGACACCGAGAAATTCTGCGGCACGCCACCGATCAGGAAGCCCGGACTCATGCCCGCGTGTTCCAGCACCCAGGCCAACATGCTACTGGTGGTGGTCTTGCCGTGCGTACCGGCAACCGCCAGTACCCAGCGACCTTGCAGCACGTGATCGGCCAGCCATTGTGGGCCGGAGACGTAGGGCAGGCCTTTGTTCAGCACGTACTCCACAGCCGGGTTGCCCCGGGACATGGCGTTGCCGATCACCACCAGATCAGGGGCCGGATCGAGTTGCGCCGGGTCGTAGCCTTGGGTCAATTCAATGCCCTGGGCTTCCAGCTGAGTGCTCATCGGCGGATAGACGTTGGCATCGGAGCCCGTCACGTGATGGCCCAGCTCTTTGGCCAGAACCGCCATTGACCCCATGAAAGTGCCGCAGATACCAAGAATATGAATGTGCATAGTCGACCTCGTAAAACTTGGTCGCAGGTTAGCTTAGGGAGGGGAAAATCGCACCTGATGTTTCAGAGTTGAGGGCGCCTTCGCGAGCAAGCCCTCTCCCACAGGGACCGCGTGTATCCTGTGGGAGCGGGCTTGCTCGCGAATGGTGCGACGCGGTTTACCGGGCGATACCGTGCTTGCGCAGCTTGCGATAAAGGGTATTGCGACTGACCCCCAACTGCTCCGCTGTATGCGTCATATGCCAGCGCGTCTGCTCCAGCGCCGTGAGTAGCGCCAGCCGCTCGGCATCTTCCAGCGGATGCTCCGAAGTTTCTTCAATCGTCGACACTACCGGCTGCGCCTGGCGAATCATCGCCGGCAAATCCTCCAGGCCAATCCGCCCGTCCTCACACAGTGCTGCCAACGTACGCAGCACATTTCGCAACTGCCGCACGTTACCCGGCCAGGCGAACCCCAATAAGGCCTCCCGCGCCGGCCCGTCGATCAATACGGTTTCTCCGCCCGCCTCCTCGGCCAGCAAAAAGTCGAGCAACCGGGATTTGTCGCTACGATCACGCAAGGCCGGCAACGCGACTTCCAGCCCGTTGAGCCGGTAATACAAATCCTCACGGAAGCTGCCGTCCTGCACACGATCCAGCAACTTACGGTGAGTGGCACTGATGATCCGCACATTCACCGATTCCGGCTCGCCGCCGATCGGCACCACTTGTCGGTCTTCGAGCACCCTCAGCAAACGCGTCTGCAAGGCCAGTGGCATGTCACCGATTTCATCGAGGAACAAGGTCCCGCCATCGGCCTGTTGCAACTTGCCGCGCATACCCTCCTTGCGTGCACCGGTAAAGCTGCCGCCGCGATATCCGAACAGCTCGCTTTCGATCAGGCTTTCGGGAATGGCTGCGCAATTGAGGGCAACGAAGGCCTTTTCCGCCCGCTGGCTGGCGTGGTGCACCGCTTTGGCAAAGGCCTCCTTGCCGGACCCGGTTTCGCCGTTGATCAGCAGCGGTACGTCGCGCTCGTAAACGCGCAAGGCTTTGCGGAAGTCCGCCTGCAACGTCGCGTCATCCAGGCAAATGCCCGACAGGCGCGGTGCTTGTGCGACCTTGGCCGCTGGCACCAACGGAGTTGGCAGCGGCCGCCGTGCCTCACCGCGCAATACCGCAAACAGCTTGCGTCCATCACGGGTGCGCAACGGCCAACTGGCGGCGGCACTGGTGCTCGCGCGACCGAGCAACTCATCGAGCGAGCAATCGAAAAATGCCTCCACCGGCTTACCCAGCAAGCCGCCGCGAATATGTCCCAGCAGGTTCAGCGCACTCTGGTTGACCGCGCAAATGCGCCCTTCCCCGTCGAACGCCAGCAGCCCTTCGCTGAACAAACCGACGGACTCGGCTTGCAAGTGAAAACGCAACAACCATTGGTTGTCGAAGCAGCGCAGGAAGTAGCAGCTCTCGATCATCTTCGCCGACAGATTGACGAGTGCCATGGTGTGGAACTGGCTTTGCCGCGACACATCGCGCCGCGCCGACGACACGTCGAGCACCGCCAGCAATTCGCCATGGGGATCGAAGACCGGGCTCGCCGAGCAGGTCAGGCCGGTGTGGCGGCCGCGAAAGTGTTCGTCCTGATGGATGGTCAGCGACTGACGCTCCACCAGACAGGTGCCGATGCCGTTAGTGCCTTCGCAGGCCTCGCTCCAGTCGGCCCCGAGCCAAAGGCCGGCGCGCTCGAAGATCTGGCGTTCGGCGGGCGCGGTGACGCAGTTGAGGATCACGCCGCGGGCGTCGGTCAGCAGCACTGCATGACCGGCGCCGGAGAGCTGTTGATGCAGGCTGGTCATTTCATTGCCGGCGATGTGCAGCACTTGCTGCAAGCGCTCGCGGCTTTCCAGGACACGGCCATGTTCCAGCACCGTCGGCGCGATGCTCAGGGCCGGATCTAGGTGATAGTCCTCAAGGCAGCGCAGCCAGGAACGGGCGATGGACGGATCGCTACCCGGACCGTGCAGGTGGGTCTTGCCCTGGGTCACCGTCAATACTTGCTGGGCATGGCGACTCAAATGGTTGTCGTGCATTTCTTATTATTCTCCCCGGGGCTCGGCGACCCGTGCATGAGGTGATGCCGAGCATCCTCCAGCCCGGCCCGCATTGCAATGCCTGCAAGACCGGTTGGTCACAAGCTGTGCCACAAAGGGTACAAAGTGTCACCCAGGCTGTACCGAAAGCGTCACAGGCGCTACCCGCCCGTCCGACAAAAACCTCGCAAGGCCTTGATTTACCTGACATGCAAGGCACTGGCCCGCCCCTTGCTCTACGCTTAAAGCAAGCGCACATGCGCGACTCCCTATAAGCACAAAAGCAAGGAGAGACCACCATGCGTTACGCTCACCCCGGTACTGAAGGCGCTATCGTTTCGTTCAAAGCCAAATACGGTAACTACATCGGCGGCGAGTTCGTCGCGCCTGTCAAAGGTCAGTACTTCACCAATACCTCGCCAGTGAATGGCCAACCGATTGCCGAATTCCCCCGCTCCACGGCCGAAGACATCGACAAGGCCCTGGACGCTGCCCACGCGGCGGCCGATGCCTGGGGCGCCACGTCCGCCCAGGCACGTTCGCTGGTGCTGCTGAAAATCGCCGACCGCATCGAACAGAACCTCGAACTGCTGGCGATCACCGAATCCTGGGACAACGGCAAAGCCGTTCGCGAAACCCTCAACGCAGACATCCCTCTGGCCGCCGACCACTTCCGCTACTTCGCCGGTTGCATCCGCGCCCAGGAAGGCAGCGCCGCCGAAATCGACGGCAACACCGTGGCCTATCACATCCATGAACCGCTGGGCGTGGTCGGGCAGATCATTCCGTGGAACTTCCCGATCCTGATGGCCGCCTGGAAACTCGCCCCGGCGCTGGCTGCCGGCAACTGCGTGGTGCTCAAACCCGCCGAGCAAACCCCGCTGGGCATCACCGTGCTGGTCGAACTGATCGGCGACCTGCTGCCGCCGGGCGTGCTGAACATCGTGCAAGGCTTCGGCAAAGAAGCTGGCGAAGCCCTGGCCACCAGCAAACGCATCGCCAAGATTGCCTTCACCGGCTCGACCCCGGTCGGTTCGCACATCATGAAATGCGCGGCCGAAAACATCATTCCGTCCACCGTGGAGCTGGGTGGCAAGTCGCCGAACATCTTCTTCGAAGACATCATGAAAGCCGAACCATCCTTCATCGAGAAAGCCGCTGAAGGCCTGGTGTTGGCGTTCTTCAACCAGGGCGAAGTCTGCACCTGCCCTTCCCGGGCGCTGGTGCAAGAGTCGATCTACGACGAGTTCATGGCCGTCGTGATGAAAAAAGTCCTGCAAATCAAACGTGGCGACCCGCTGGACACCGACACCATGGTCGGCGCCCAGGCGTCCGAACAGCAATTCGACAAAATCCTTTCGTACCTGGAAATCGCCAAGGGCGAAGGCGCCGAGCTGCTGACCGGCGGCAAGGTGGAAAAACTCGAGGGCAACCTGGCGAGCGGGTATTACATCCAGCCGACGCTGCTCAAGGGCACCAACAAAATGCGCGTGTTCCAGGAAGAAATCTTCGGTCCGGTGGTGAGCATCACCACCTTCAAGGACGAAGCCGAAGCCCTGGCCATCGCCAACGACACCGAGTTCGGCCTGGGCGCCGGCCTCTGGACCCGCGACATCAACCGCGCCTACCGCATGGGCCGCGCCATCAAGGCCGGTCGGGTGTGGACCAACTGCTACCACCTGTACCCGGCGCACGCCGCGTTCGGCGGGTACAAGAAGTCCGGCGTCGGTCGTGAAACCCACAAGATGATGCTCGACCACTATCAGCAGACCAAAAACCTGCTGGTGAGCTACGACATCAATCCGCTGGGCTTCTTCTAAAACCGGGGGCGACACAGGTAACTCTGTGTCGCCCTTTCTACCGCCTTCGCGAGCAAGCCCGCTCCCACAGGTTTTTGTGGTGAATCCAGCTGTTGAGACCTGACACAGAACCCTGTGGGAGCGAGCTTGCTCGCGATAGCGACTTAAATGACACAACACAAAAGGCTGGCCGCTCTGGCACGGGCCTTGCGTACCCGTCATTCAGGAATTGCACCCAACCCGTCGCACCCGAAAGTCCAAAAGATCGAACAATAAAAATTAGAGAGGACTTATGACTATTTCTTCCACACAGCTCAAACCCACACTCGGCACCCTGCATTTATGGGGCATTGCCGTCGGCCTGGTGATTTCCGGCGAGTACTTCGGCTGGAGTTACGGCTGGGGCACCGCAGGCACACTGGGTTTTCTCGTCACCGCGTTGATGGTGGCGACGATGTACACCTGCTTCATCTTCAGTTTTACCGAACTGACGACGGCGATTCCCCACGCTGGCGGGCCGTTTGCCTACAGCCGCCGGGCCTTTGGTGAGAAAGGCGGGTTGATCGCCGGCATCGCCACCCTGATCGAATTCGTCTTTGCGCCACCGGCCATCGCCATGGCCATCGGTGCCTACCTCAACGTGCAATACCCGGAACTGGACCCGAAGATCGCCGCCGTTGGCGCCTATTTCGTGTTCATGGGCCTGAATATCCTAGGTGTCAGCATCGCGGCCACCTTCGAGTTGGTGGTCACCGTGCTGGCAGTCGCTGAGTTGCTGGTATTCATGGGCGTGGTCGCCCCGGGCTTCAGCTTCAGCAACTTCGTGCTCAATGGCTGGTCGGGTTCGAACGAGTTCACGATGGGCTCGATTCCCGGGATTTTTGCGGCGATCCCCTTTGCGATCTGGTTTTTCCTCGCCATCGAAGGCGCGGCCATGGCCGCCGAGGAAGCCAAGGACCCGAAACGCACGATCCCCAGAGCCTATGTCAGCGGCATTCTGACCCTGGTGTTCCTGGCCATCGGCGTGATGGTGATGGCCGGCGGCGTCGGCGACTGGCGTCAACTGTCGAACATCAACGATCCGCTGCCCCAGGCGATGAAAGCCGTGGTCGGCGATAATTCGACCTGGATGCACATGCTGGTATGGATCGGTCTGTTCGGTCTGGTGGCAAGTTTCCACGGGATCATTCTTGGCTATTCCCGGCAGTTCTTCGCCCTGGCTCGCGCCGGTTACTTGCCCAAGGGGCTGGCCAAACTCTCGCGCTTCCAGACGCCGCATCGGGCGATTCTGGCCGGCGGCGTGATCGGCATCGCGGCGATCTACAGCGACGGTCTGGTCAACCTGCAAGGCATGAGCCTGACGGCTGCGATGATCACCATGTCGGTATTCGGCGCCATCGTGATGTACATCATCAGTATGCTGAGCCTGTTCAAGCTGCGTAAGACCGAACCGAACCTGGAGCGCACCTTCCGCGCGCCGGGCTATCCGATCGTGCCGGGGATCGCGCTGTTCCTGGCGGTGGTGTGCCTGGTGGCGATGGCCTGGTTCAACACCTTGATCGGCCTGGTCTTCCTCGGCTTCATGGTTGCCGGGTACCTGTACTTCCAGTTGACTGCCAAGCAACGTTCCGAGGCACCGGCAGACGCTATGCTCGAAGGTATCTGAATGCACCGGCACCGTGCTCACTGCCCGGTGCCGGCCATATTGAAGTGCACGCAGTTCCCATGTGGGAGCGGGCTTGCTCGCGAAGGCAGCGTGTCAGTCGACATTTATTTTGAATGACACACCGCATTCGCGAGCAAGCCCGCTCCCACAGGAAAAGCAGATCGCAGTAATTATTGGAGGACTCCGCCCCATGGCCGCATTCGCCCATTCCGTCGGCGCCCAGACCTATCGCTTCGACAGCCTCAAGGATGTGATGGCCAAGGCCAGCCCAGCGCGCTCCGGGGATTTTCTGGCCGGCGTCGCGGCCCTCAATGACGGCGAGCGCGTCGCGGCACAGATGACTTTGGCCGATATTCCGCTATCCCACTTCCTGCAAGAAGTGTTGATTCCCTATGAGTCCGATGAAGTCACCCGCCTGATCATCGACACCCACGACAAACAAGCCTTCTCGGTCGTCAGCCACCTTACCGTCGGCGGCTTTCGCGATTGGCTGCTCAGCGATGCCGCCGACGAGCAGGTTCTGCGCGCCCTCGCCCCCGGCCTGACCCCGGAAATGGTTGCCGCCGTATCGAAGATCATGCGCGTGCAGGATCTGGTGCTGGTGGCGCAGAAAATCCGTGTGGTCACGAAATTCCGCGGCACCCTCGGCCTGCGCGGGCGACTGTCCACGCGCCTGCAACCGAACCACCCCACCGACGAACCGGCCGGTATCGCCGCAAGCATTCTCGACGGCCTGCTGCACGGCAACGGCGATGCCATGATCGGCATCAACCCGGCCACCGACAGCATCGCCTCGATTTGCGCCATGCTGGAAATGCTCGACGCGATCATCCAGCGCTACGAAATCCCGACCCAGGCGTGCGTGCTGACCCATGTCACCACGTCGATCGAAGCGATCAATCGCGGCGTCCCATTGGACCTGGTGTTCCAGTCGATCGCCGGCACCGAAGCGGCCAACGCCAGTTTCGGCATCAACCTCAATATATTGCAGGAAGGTTACGACGCAGGTTTGAGCCTCAATCGCGGCACGCTGGGCCAGAACCTGATGTACTTCGAAACCGGCCAGGGCAGTGCCCTGTCGGCCAACGCCCATCACGGCGTCGATCAGCAAACCTGCGAAACCCGGGCCTACGCCGTGGCGCGGCATTTCAAACCGTTTCTGGTGAACACCGTCGTCGGCTTCATCGGCCCGGAATACCTGTACAACGGCAAACAGATCATCCGCGCCGGCCTCGAAGACCACTTCTGCGGCAAATTGCTCGGCGTGCCCATGGGTTGCGACATCTGCTACACCAACCACGCCGAAGCCGACCAGGACGACATGGACACCCTGCTGACCCTGCTGGGCGTCGCCGGGATCAACTTCATCATGGGCATCCCCGGCTCCGACGACA
Organism: Pseudomonas sp. BF-R-24; assembly: GCF_019947335.1. Classification (NCBI taxonomy): domain Bacteria; kingdom Pseudomonadati; phylum Pseudomonadota; class Gammaproteobacteria; order Pseudomonadales; family Pseudomonadaceae; genus Pseudomonas; species Pseudomonas sp. BF-R-24. The sequence continues at coordinate 98,181 of NZ_JAGYGG010000001.1, read as the reverse complement.
TCATGCTCAACTACCAGACCACTTCGTTCCACGATGCGCTCTACGCCCGGCAAACCCTGGGATTGAAGCCCGCACCGGAATTCGAACAGTGGCTGGCGAGAATGGGCATCTTCACTCAAGCCGATGGCAGGGTTCTCTTCGGCGACAGCCTGCCGCCAGCCTTCCGGCAGGCCTTGGCGCAACTGGGATGAGCATTGACATGGATAAATTACCCTTCGATCCACACAACCCTTGGCTGGAGCTACGACGCCTGACGCCGGCGCGAATTGCCCTGGGCCGCACCGGCACCAGCATTCCCACCCGCGCACAACTGGACTTCCAATACGCCCACGCTCAGGCGCGGGATGCGGTGCACTTGCCGTTTGACCATGCCTCCCTCAGCGCGCAATTGGCCGAACGTGATCGCGAGTGCCTTTTGCTGCACAGTGCGGCGACGGATCGCAACACGTACCTGCAACGCCCCGACCTGGGGCGAAAACTCAGTGATGCCTCGGCGCAGGCCCTGCGTGATTACGCGGTGGCTCATCCGGGAGGCGTGGACCTGGTGATCGTGGTCGCCGACGGCCTGTCGGCATTGGCCGTTCATCGCCATACCCTGCCGTTTCTGGCGCGCTTCGAAGAGCAAATGACCGGCGACGGCTGGACAGTTGCGCCAGTCGTACTCGTAGAACAGGGCCGGGTGGCCGTCGCCGATGAGATCGGTGAGTTGCTTGGCGCAAAAATGACCGTGATCCTCATCGGCGAGCGCCCTGGCCTCAGCTCCCCGGACAGCCTGGGATTATATTTCACCTACAATCCCAAGGTCGGCCTTACCGATGCCTACCGTAATTGCATCTCCAATGTCCGGCTCGAAGGCCTGAGCTACGGCATGGCGGCACACCGTTTGCTGTATTTGATGCGCGAAGCCTGCCGGCGGCAGTTATCAGGGGTCAATCTGAAGGACGAAGCGCAGGTTCAGACACTGGACTCGGACACGGGAGGCGACATGAAAGGAAATTTCCTGCTCGGACCGCCGAATGCCTGAACCGCTTGCGCATTGCACATTCGTACCAGTTTCAGGCAGGATCGTTGCGCGGCCGCCAAGGGTTTCCCATCGCCGTCAGAGACGTAAGACAGCCACTTGAAGACGAGACCTACCATGCGGATTATTCAAGCGACCCTCGAACACCTGGACCTGCTGACCCCCTTGTTCGTCAAATATCGCGAGTTTTATGGTTCCCTGCCGTATCCGGACTCGTCCCGGGCGTTCCTCGAGAAACGCCTGCGTCGCAAGGAGTCGGTGATCTACCTGGCGCTGTCCGATGATGACAGCAACAAACTGATGGGTTTCTGCCAGCTGTACCCGAGCTTCTCCTCGCTTTCGCTCAAACGTGTGTGGATCCTCAACGATATTTATGTCGCCGAAGACGCCCGCCGCCAGTTGGTGGCCGACAACCTGATCCGCACCGCAAAAAAAATGGCCAAGGAAACCAATGCCGTGCGCATGCGTGTTTCCACCAGCAGCAACAACGAAGTCGCGCAGAAAACCTACGAGTCCATCGGATTCAAGGAAGACACCGAATTCAAGAACTACGTGCTGCCGATCAGCGACGAACTCTGAATCACCTGCACCCTGCTCGCGATGGCATCGACTGGATTACAATGGTCCAACGAAGTAACGGCATCGTGAGCAGGCTCGCTCCCACCTGTTCGTTATCAAACATCAGCCCTGTCATGACATTCCCCGCTACAATCTCGACGCGATTTTCACCACTCGCCTCGTATAATCCCGATATTCCCGGCTTGTAAGAAAAACTACCCCTATCTGTAGTCTTACGCGAAGTCATCCGCACAGGTCTGCTGAGTCGGACCGTCACCACAGGTGCTTTCCATGGATTTCAACCCGATCGACATTGTCCTGCATCTCGACGTCTACCTCGACATGCTTGTAACCAACTACGGGGCATGGATCTACGCCATTCTGTTCATGGTGATCTTTTGTGAAACCGGCCTTGTGGTCATGCCCTTCCTGCCGGGCGACTCCCTGCTGTTCATCGCTGGCGCCGTGGCGGCCGGTGGCGGCATGGATCCGGTACTGCTCGCCGGCCTGCTGATGCTGGCGGCGATCCTGGGCGACAGTACCAACTACATCATCGGACGAACGGCAGGTGAAAAGCTGTTCAGCAATCCGGACTCGAAGATCTTCCGTCGTGACTACCTGCAACAAACCCACGACTTCTACGACAAGCACGGCGGCAAAACCGTGACCCTGGCGCGCTTCCTGCCGATCATCCGTACTTTTGCACCGTTCGTCGCCGGCGTGGGGAGAATGCCTTATCCGCGTTTCTTTGCCTTCAGCGTGCTGGGCACCATCCTATGGGTCGGCGGCCTGGTGACGCTCGGTTACTTCTTCGGCAACGTGCCGTTCATCAAGAAGAACCTGTCGCTACTGGTAGTCGGCATCATCCTGCTCTCGCTGGTGCCGATGATCATTGGCATGGTGCGTAACCGCCTTGCCGGTTCGAATTCCAAAGCCGAATCGCGCTGACACGATGTGGTCCCTGAGCGCCTGGCGTCGCCAGCGCACCCTGGCAAAACACCCGATTGCCGACGACATGTGGCAACGGGTGCGCCATCACCTGAGTTTTCTCGATGGCATCAGCGCCGCCGAAGACCAATGGCTGCGCGAAGCCTGCGTGCTGTTCCTCGAAGACAAGCACCTGAGCGCCCTGCCCGGCGTCGAACTGCATCAGGAACAACGCTTGCTGCTCGCCGCCCAGGCGCAATTGCCGCTGCTGCACCTCGGCGACCTGAACTGGTATCAGGGCTTCCACGAAATCATCCTCTACCCAGACGACTTCCTCAGCCCCCAGCGCCATCGCGATGCCAGCGGTGTCGAGCACGAATGGGACGGTGAGCACAGCGGTGAAGCCTGGCAGCAAGGCCCGATCATCCTCGCCTGGCCCGGCGTAATGGCTAGCGGAGGCTGGGAAGGCTACAACCTGGTGATCCACGAACTGGCGCACAAGCTCGACATGCTCAACGGCGTCGCCAACGGCCTGCCGCCGCTGCATGCCGACATGCGCGTCAGCGACTGGGCCAACGTCATGCAAGAGGCCTACGACGACCTAGACCGGCAACTGGAACGCAATCCCGATGCCGAAACCGCCATCGATCCGTATGCCGCCGAAAATCCTGCCGAGTTCTTCGCCGTCACCAGCGAATACTTCTTCAGCGCCCCGGATTTGCTGCACGAGGCTTATCCACAGGTGTACCAGCAGTTGAAGCTGTTCTATCGCCAGGATCCGCTGGCGAGGTTGAAGCAACTTCAGGCGCATGACCCTGTCTATCAGGCACACCAGTGAGCGCCATACGACTTCTGGTCCATGGCGTCGACACAGGAATATGCCTATAATCGCCGCCACTTTTTGGTCAATCCGGCCAAGTGTTTTTGGTCAACTAACGGGGGCAACGCCCAATGAGCTACAGCAAGATTCCGGCTGGCAAAGACCTGCCGAACGACATCTACGTCGCGATCGAGATCCCGGCCAACCACGCGCCGATCAAATACGAAATCGACAAAGACAGCGATTGCCTGTTCGTTGACCGTTTCATGGCCACCCCAATGTTCTACCCGGCCAACTACGGTTACATCCCGAACACCCTGGCTGACGACGGTGATCCCCTCGACGTGCTGGTCGTAACCCCTTACCCGGTTGCTCCAGGTTCGGTAATCCGCGCCCGTCCGGTCGGCATCCTGAACATGACCGACGACGGCGGCGGCGATGCCAAAGTCATCGCAGTCCCACACGACAAGCTGTCCCAACTGTACGTCGACGTGAAGGAATACACCGACCTGCCAGCGCTGCTTATCCAGCAGATCGAGCACTTCTTCGCGAACTACAAAGATCTCGAAAAAGGCAAATGGGTGAAGATCGAAGGCTGGGCCGGCGCAGACGCCGCCCGCGAAGCGATCACCAAGTCGGTTGCTGCCTACAAAGGCTAAGCCCGGCTGCAGGCTTTTAGCTGCAAGCGGCAAGAAAAACCCCGGATGATCCGGGGTTTTTTGTGGGTGCCTGACAAGCACACCACACACTACGTTTAAACAGGCCTACCCATGGTTTTTGCCTGTTTAAAATTCCCCTGGAGCGTCTTACATCCGGTCGTAAATTTCCCGCGAAATTTGAACGAAGCGTTTATTCAAACCCTTGTTAGCCGCCAGTAGACTCGCGTTCATGAAAAAGAACACTAGCGGCCCACGCTTCAAAGCGCTCCTCGAAGCAGCGAACATCACGACCACCGGATTTGCCGAATTCCTGGATACGGCTCCGCAAAATGTACATAACTGGTACACCCGCGGTGTGCCTGCCCATTGCATGGAAGAAGTCGCCAGAAAACTCTCCGTCAGCAGCGACTGGCTGAAAACCGGCGAAGGCTCGAAAGACGCCCAACACCTGCGCCTGCTCGACGAGTCCGGCAACACCTTCGATGCCCAGACCATCCGCGGTGTCTACACGGTCATAGAGCCTGTCGACGTCGAACTGCCATTCCTCAAAGAAGCTGTCACCGCCCCGGGATCCAACAAAACCCATGTCATAGAAGATCCCGAGAAATCCATCCGCCTGCCCCGCAGCCACCTCGACTCCCTGGAAATCAACCACGCCGACGCCATCTGCACCCTGATGAGCGGCAATAGCATGGGTGAGAAAATTGAAGACGGTTCGACCCTGGCGATTGACCGTGGCCTGACCCAAATTGTCGATGGCGAGATCTACGCCATCGAACATGACGGCATGCTGCGCATCAAGTACCTGCACCGACTACCGGGCAACTCCCTGCGACTGCGCAGCCACAACCGCGCCGAATACCCGGATGAAATCTTCAGGGCCGCACAAATCGAAGAGCAGAACATCAGGGTGCTGGGCTGGGTGTTCTGGTGGTCGACCCTGAACAAACGACGGCCGACGGTGCCCTTTCTTTAAGCGCTCCAGAACGCCCATCGGCCACCCACCCCGGTGGCCAAAGGCTCTGCCCGGCACTTCCCGCTGGGAATTTCCGTCAAACCTGCGTATGCTGCGCCCCACATTTGTGCATCGACCCGCCCTGCGGCTCAGATGCACTGGCCTGGCAGATGACTTTCTCACCAGGTCCCACAGCCGGACGCAAGATCCGGGTGTACGTTTTGAAGGCTGGCGCGGTTTACCAAAAATGATCCAAGCCAGTCCCCGAGAAGCCGGCCACAAGCCGGCTTTTTAATGCCCGAAAAAAGTTAACTGCCCAGAACCTGCATTTGTCTCAGCAGCGCTGTCACTATCCCCCTCACGGATAACTAAACCCCTTCACAAACGTCAACTCCCCCACCGCCCGCATCGGCACCAGGAACGTCTCCATCTTCTCGCTCGGCGTGCCTTCCTCGGTAATCACCGTCACCTGGGCCGTGGTCAGCGCCTGCACCGCATTTTCCTGCCCCTCCTCATCACTGCTGTACCCGCCACCGAAGTAATTCACATACACCAGATATTGCCCCTTGATCGGCGCAGGCATGGCGAAGATTTCCGGGCCGTAGCCGGTGGTGACGTCGACGTCGAGCGCTGCGCCGTTGGGGACGACGCGGTCGCCGTACCAGATGTGCGCGCCGTCGGGGGTGATCAGGTGCAGGTCAAGGTCGGTGTTGTCGCTGTCCCAGGACAGCAAAACGCGCAATTTGGCCGGGGTCGCGCCGCCGCTGCTGTTGAGAAATTGCGTGCGCTGACGTTGTTGGCCATCAGGGCTGCGAACCTCGACACTGTTGCTGCCGTTGGGGAATGAAAACGGGCGATCGAAGCGCCCTGCCGGGTCGATTTTCAGCGGCATGCTGACCCCGTTGACGATCAGACGGCCGGGCTCTGTGGATTTGGCTGTAGCTTTGATCTGCCCGCTGATGCGAGCCGTGTTGGCCTGCCCTGTCGGGGTATTCACCGATGAGGCCGGGTAGTTGACGGTCTGCCGGAAGTTTTCCCCTTCGCCCTCAGGCGCGCCGGTGCGCCAGCCGCCTGCGGGCGTGTCGAGTTTGACGCTGTCAGCCGCCATCACCGATGGCAACGCCACCAACGAACAGAGCAACAGCAAGACCTGTGGATAACGGAGTTTCATGGTCTATTCCAGCAAGAGGTGGCGGGCGAGCCCTTCGATGTAGGTTTCATCCTGGCCATTGGGGTGTGCTTCGAAGGCCAGGTGCAGGTATTCGTGGGTCAGGTCGAGGCGGTCTTGCAGTGTCTGCGCGCCACGCACGTAGATACGCTGGCGTTCGCGGTCGACATAGGGGCGGCCGAATGCCAGGCGGCATACGGCGAAGGTGCTGACTTCGTTGTAGCCGGTTTCGCTTTCAAGTTTTTGGCGCCAGCCGCGCCGTTGTTTTTGCAGCCATTCTTGTGCGGCGGGCAACGCTTCGCAGGAGGCGACCGGGTTGTCCCAGCGACTGAGACTGGCGCGTGGGTAGGCGTGCAGCAGGATGGCGTCGTAGCGCTGGCCGGCACGGGCCTGTTCGACGGCTTGCTGCCAGGACAGTTTGTCCGGGCCGGGTTGATCGGAATGGTAGGTGATGGTGCTGCCGGCCAGCACCAGGTCGCTGGTCCAGGCGGCGATGTCGCGAGACTCGGACGACGCCGGACGCGGTGCGACCCGCTGACGACTGCTGCTGTCGTCGATGCTCAGGCAGTCACCGCTGCGCGTGGCGTTTTGAAGCAGGTAAGTGCGGATGGCCACGGCCAGGGCTTTGGCGGCTTCGACCGGTTCGGTACTGGCTTCGCGCTGGAGCACACGGGCAACGTACTCTTCGCGATTCAGACGAGCCACGAGCTTGTCGCTCAGCAGAAACAGTTCACCGTCGCTGTGGATATCCAGCGCATTACCGTTGGCGAATTCGACGCGGTAGTCACCCTGCAATGCCCCGGAAGTCACTGCGGTGCCCCCTGACAGCACGCGCCGAAGTGGATAGCGAGAGAACAGGTCGACCTCTACGCACTGCCCTGCATCCACAGGCCATGCAACAGGAATCACCGTAGACAGTGCCTGCGCGTAATCACGCAGTACCCGTTGACTGGTACCGCGCCCGCCGGCCCAGACCGGTGTACCATCCGCCGTCCAACCGGCAAACCCACCCTGTCGCGATGTTGCATCCTGATCCGCCAGCCAGCTCCAGGTCTTCACCCGCAGACGGCTTCCGAGTTCGCCGACGACCTGGCCATCGGCGGCATTGAGCATCACATCGAGCAACACACGCCGGGCTTGATCCTGCGCCGGCAGCACGGCCAACATCTTCAACAGTTCCGCCACCGAAACCCGGGTAGCCGGTTGCAACGAAGGCAAATCCAGCAACCATTGCGGCGCCTGCCGCGTCTGCCAATAGGCTCGCCAGTCGGCATCGCTGATGCCCAACCGCGCGGGTTCGAAATACAGACCGCATGACTTCACCAACGCCTGATCACGCTCGATCCTGCCGCCCGCCGAGCAGCAGTAAACCTCTTCCTTCGACTGGCCCCGGCATTCATAAGCTGGCTCACGCGCACCGGTGTCCACCAGCCAGGCGTAGACGAACAACTTCCACACACTGCCCAATGGCGACTGCAACGTCTGCGGCAACGGCTCGCGGGTGATCACCTGCGTTCGACTCAGCGACAACAAATCGCCCTTGAAGGCCAGGCGCAAAGGTTCGTCCTGCGCCGTTACCAGCACAGGGATCAAACACAACAACCAACCTGTCAGCCGCCTGTGCACGTCAGTGAACCGTGACCTGGCCAAGGGCTGCCTTTTGTTCCATCGCCTGATGCTGCGGCGCATAAACCTGAGTGAAACGCACCGGCGGCAAGTTGAACTGCCCTTTCTGCGAGAAACGCACCAAATGCCGCAGGCGCAATTCACCACTCAAGGCATCGACCGGAATGGCGTAAGCCATTTGCCCCGGTTCGAAACGCGCCTTCTCCAGGGACGTCGGCTCGGTGCCGGCCTTGCCCATGAGTTTGATGCCCCAGGTCGTGCGCTCGACATCGGCGCCCGGCGGCAGCGGCACTTCCAGCATCCCGTAACGCAACGGTCTGGCGGCTTGGCTGGTGACGATCACCTCATCGAGATAGAGGTTGTCGCTGGACATTGGCGAGTTGCCGACCGCTTCAAGTTTGAAGGTGAAAGCTGCATCCCCCGGCACCAATCGCGACAGGCGACGGGTGATGGTCAAGGCCATCGGATCGACCGCCGGCTGTTGGCTGCGGTAACTCAATGCAGCGCGTAGCGGACGCTCTTGTGCGCCGGTCAGCGTCAATACCGTCGGCACTGGCGCAGCCCCCTGCCACGTCCAATACATCTCCCCAGAAACCCCGTACTGTTTCTTCCAGCCTTCACCCGGCGCCAATGCAATGGTGGGCGATGCCTGCTCGATGCTGCGTTGCAGCCAGGTCAACGCCAACGCACGTTCCAGGGTCGATTGCTGAGGCAGCAAACGTTGCAGCAAGGCCTTGGCGTGAGCCTGATCGAAGGGTTGCAGCGACAGGTTCAGCGCTTCGGCAAACGGCTGGGAACTGACCGCCAGACGTTGCTGCGCGTCGGCCAGTTGCCGATTGAACGCGTCCGGTAAAGCGACCTTCGCTTGCCTGGCCAACGATGCCGTCAGCACGCGTGCAGCCGCCAGCCCCAAGGCTGAATCCGGATCGCTCATGACGAGGCTGTCTTCGCCGTTCTCCATCAGGTTCGCCGCGGTGCCCTCGCCCGCTTTCGCCAGGTCGTCCATCAAGCCACTGAGCAAGGTGTTGACCGGCAACTGCATCTGTTTGGCGAACGACAGGATCAGCGCCCGCTGCAACAGCGGCGTGTTCTTCGCCTGTTTGGCGTAGACCTCCAGCACCCGCTGCCAATGCTCCGGCGGCAGGCTCAGTTCCAGCACCTGGCTGGCGTGCCAGTCGGCGTAGTAGGCATAGGCGGTGAGGAATGCATCCGGTTCGCCATCCATGCCCCACCAGGTGAAGCTCGCCGAAGGGCCGGCCATTTGTACCAGACGCAAGCGACTGTTTTGCATGATCAGACGCAGGCGATCACGGATCTGCGGATTCGCCGCCAGCGTCGGGTAGGCGATGCTCAATGGCAGCAGGCCGCTGGCGGTCTGCTCGACGCCACCGTAGGGGTAGCTCAACAGATCGTCGAGTGCAGAACGGAACAACGCTTGCGGACTGTCGTCCAGACGCAGGCGGATATCACTGGCGTCTGTCGGCAACGTCAGCGGCGTATCGCCCTCACCCACATCAAGGCTCTGGGTTTGAGTCACCTGCCAGCCTTCACCGGTTGCGCTCAGGCGCACCGCCAGGGCATCAGCGGTTTTGCCATCCTGCATCAGCTCGGCGCTCCACTCGCCATTGACCAGTTCAAAGGTCGGCAACGGGATGTAGTTGATGCCACTGTTCAGAGTTACAGGCACGCGCTGTTCGTTGCCGGCGTAACGGGTCACCAGTTCGGCCTTGACCGGTTTCTCGGCCTGACTGAAGGCGAACACACCGAGGTCCGGTTTGTCTCCGGCGCGGAATCGGGTCGGCCCGCTCCACTTCAGGTACAGCGGTTTTTCCGAGCGTACGAACTGCTTCTTCTGCCCGACCTGACCGTCATCGGCGATGGCCCTGGCGGTGATGCGCCAGCGGGTCAGGGAGTCGGGCATCTTGAAGGTGAAGCGGGTTTTGCCGTTGGCATCGGTCAGCAATTCAGGTTGCCACGCCGCCGTGTCGACGTCTTCGCGACGCGGCCGCTCCAGCACCTTCACACCGCGCTCACTGCGATTGGCCTTGCCCGGTGCACCGGGGCTGCCCGGCAAGGCAACGTCATAGCTGATGAACGACAAACTGGCACTGGTGCGCACGTTGTTGCGCCGTGGGTGATAGAAGAACTGGTCGATGCTCGGCGCGACTTCCGGTTGCAGGGCGTAGACCATTTCATCGACCACGCTGACCGTCAGATGCGCGGGAATCGCTTTGCCGGCGAACCGGGTGGTCAGGTCCACCGAGACGGTTTCACCCGGCAGGTAGGTTTCTTTGTCGGTGGCGATTGCCACGTCGATCTGTGGCGTTACCACCTTGATGCCGGCGTTCTGGAAACTGTATTGGCCACCCTTGGTGTACAACACCGAGAAGGTCAGGTTCGGCGCGAAACCGTCTTTCACCGGGATGCGCGCGCGGTATTGGGTATCGCTGAGTTTTTCCATCGTCAGCCAGTCGCCGCCCTTGGAAAGTAGCGCAGTGGCTTCGACCTTGTCGCGTTCCAGAGATAACAGCGCATCGCTCACTGGCTCGGGGAAAGTGATCAGCGCCAGCGCTTCATCGCCTGCGATGTACTCGGGCTTGTCGAGGACGATTTCCACGGTGCCGGGTACAGCTTTGACACCATCGCCGGTCACCGAATGGCCAGTGGCGCCGACCGCCCGGCCATGATCATCCTTGAGCGTCAGGTTGTAGGTGCCTGGGCGGTCAAAGGCCAGGGTGAAACCTTTGTCGGTTGCCGCGAGCTTGCCTTCGCCGGTGCTCTGGTCCTCCAAACGCACCCAGCCATAGCTGCCTGGCGTAACGGCATCGGCTTGCTCGCCTTCGCGGGCGTAGCTGAAGGCAACCTTGTCACCCACCGCGCTGAAGCGTTGAGGCGCGCTCAAGCGGAAATTCGCCGCGCCACGGTCGATGAGGATTTCCTTGGTGGTCTTGACCCGATACGCCGCACCGTCGCTGGCAAATACCGTGAGCATGTAGCGACTGGGCTTGTCCGCTGCCGGCAAGTCGAGGGACGCGCTGCCCTTGGCGTCGGTGGTCAATTCGGTGCTGGTCAGTTCCACCGGAAACTGCCCGAGGTATTGCAGTTCGTTGTCGACCATCGACAGCTGTTGGGCGCGCAGGCTCAGGCTCAGTTTCGCATTGGCCACCGGTTTTCCATCCGGGTACAGCAGCACCAGGCTGCCCTTGACCGGTTCGCCTGTGCGGTAATCCTGCTTGGCCAGATTGAGCGAAATCTCGAAGTGCGGCTTGATGTATTCAGCGACGCGGAAGGCGCTGCTGTAGGCCTGATCCTTGTAGTTGAAACGCAGTTCATAGCCACCGGCCACAGCGTTATCGGGCAACTGGAATCGGCCCTGGGTGCCAGCCTTGGAATCGAGCTTCAGATCGAGGGATTGCAGCGCCGTGCCGGTCGCATCCAGCACGGTCACATTGACGTCGGCCGCGCTTGGCTGCACCGAGTCCCGCGCGTTCTTGAACTCCCGCCCGACGATTTTCAGCGACACCCAATCCCCCGGTCGATACAGCGGCCGGTCGGTGAAGGCATAGAGTTTGGTGTCGTAGATTTCGCTGTCGTAGTAGAAATTCTCGGAGACGAACACCCCGCCCTCTTCGTCTTCGCCGATCACGAACGAACGCTCGGGGCTGACGTGTTTCAAGCGCAGCAAGCCATCGGTATCGGTGGCGCCGCTGCTCATCACGCCCAGGCCATCGGTCCACAGCACATTGACCTTCGGCACCGAGCTGCCTTCGTGTTTGCGCGCGGCCCACACCAGCAATTCGTCACCGGCGATCTTGCTCACCGCCACGGTGTTGGAGACGAACACCATGGTGGTGGCGCGGTACTTGCCGATCAGCGCTTCCACCAGATAAAGACCCGGCTTGAGATTGCCCAACGGGATGTACACGTTGCCCGGCGCGACGCTGACGAACTCGCTGGAAGAACCGGCCAGGTTCACCCCGGCAGGTGGCTGGATCGGCTTGGCCTGCCACAACGGATAACGGAACTGGCTGACCACCGGCAAACCCGGTATCAGTGCAAATTGCGGCTGCGCATCGTAGGGCGTTGGCGCGGCCATCGCGTTGCCCATCTTCAGTTCCGGCACTTCCTCGGTGACTTGTTTACGCGACTCGTAGGAAAACGCCCGCTGCATCACCCGACGGGATTTGCGATACCAGTTGTCCCACAGGTACGCGAGGGTATTGGACAGCCCCTCCCCCTTGAACTGGCCATCGCTGACCACCCGATGCAGGTTCTTCTGGCGCTTGAGGAAGTCCAGCGGCTTGTCGATGCGATACACCCGAATGTCGGCGCCGCCGTAGGGCTCCATGCGAAACCGGCGATAGTCGCGACCCGGCGCTTCAAGGCGCACCATCGCCTGTTCATCGCTGGCAAAGCTGCTGTCGGCCAGCAGGAAAAAACTCTCGCCGGCCACTGGCGCATAGCCGCTGGCCGGGACCGAGTCTTCGGCGTTTACCGCCGAGAACGGCAGCACCAATACCAACATCAGAGACAGAAAACGCAGCATGCGGGCACCGGTCATTGGGAAAGAAAATTCAGTCGATAGACGCCGATGAAGTTGGGGTTGGCTGCGTCGGGTATCCATCGGGTGTCCTTCCATGTCATGAGTTGCTGCAGGCTTGCCGAACGCATGCCGTTGTCGGTGGGTGTGCTGGTGCCGGTGTGATAGGCGATGTAACGGCCCATCCAGATCATCAGGTGCTGGTCGTCGCCCTGGTCGAAAAACATCAGGTCGCCAGGGCGCGCTTGAGACACATCGCGGCTGACCAGATGGCTGTTGAGCTGGATCAATTTGATCGCATTGACGTATGGCCCGACCTTGCCGCCGCCCTGCTGCCATTGCTGGGCAAGACCGCGCTGGGCGTCGCTCAATTGCAGTTCCGGCGGCAGGTAGCGATTGGACAGGCCATTGCTGCGCAGCCATTTGTCGTCATGGACTTTCAGCGCTTCGTTAGCGGCGAAGCGCACCAGCCCGGCACAGTCTTGTTGATACCAGCGCGGGCTCGGGCCCTGGCTCAGTTGCTCCTGGGCAATGCGCACGAACCAGGCACGAAACACCTGGGATTGCTGTGGGTCGAGCGACGGTGCCTCGACAGCGCGGGCACCCGCGCTCAGCAACAACGCCAGCAGGCCGAGACTTCGGATCAATGCCGTCACAGGGCTTTCCACTCCAGCGGCAGCCACTGCCAGTGGCCGTCTGGCTCGCTGCCTTCAGGTAAGGTCAGGGCGTATTTGCCGTAGCCGCCGAGCTTGCGCAGTTTCGGGATCAGCCAGGTTTGCGCGGCGTTATAGAACACCGGTTCCATATCCTGGGGCAGGCTGTCGAGGGTTTCCTGCTGCATCAGTTGGGCCATGGAGTCCGGGCCAAAATAGACCGGCATCAGCAGGTCTTTCGGTACCACGTCGGCCATCGGCGGGAAGCGTTTGTCGAGGGTGCCGAGAGCCTTGTCCACCAGCTTGTCGTCGAGGGAGAAAAGCAACGTCGAGCCATGCCGCGCCAGGCTGACTTTCATGAACGTCTTGCCGGTGATCGCGTCGGGGTTTTCGGCCTCCTTGGCCGCATAGGGACCGAAACTGGAGCTGACCTGGCGTTGCCACTGGTGGCTCTGGCCTGCCTGTTTCTCCATCACCGGGAAGGCGCCGTCCTCGACCTTGCTCTCATAGGCACCGACCATCGAGCCAAACAGGCTGCCCAAATCCCCATCGAGTTTGCCGCTGTCGTCATCATTGAGGCTGGCCACCAGCAAGGGCGTGTACAACCGCGAATCGGCATACCAGCACAGGCCTGCCGCGCCGGCCATGTGTTCGGTCAATGCCTGGGCCACCTTCTCCTGCGCACCGAGTTTCACCAGCAGCGGTGTCTGTTGTTCGGCCGCCAGCGGCAACGCCACGCAAGCGCTGGCGCCCATGGGCATGGCTTGCCAGATCGGTTTGAAATCGAAGTCTGGCTGATTCTCCAGTTCATCCATGGCCAGGAAGCTGTGCCAGCCCTTGTCGTCCATGTCAAAACGCAGGCCGGCGAAGTTAGGGATGAAACGCTGGTAACCCATGGCCAGCACGCTGGCATTCACCGACAGGCGTTGTTTCACTTGCGGCTCACGAGGTGCCAGGCCGAAGGCTTCGGGAAACAGTTTGTCGCCATTGAGCAGCGCAGCAATGGCCGTGGTCGACACGCTGCCCGATTCTTCCGTTGCGCCACTTTGCGGGTCGTAGAGTTTCGCCGGATTGGACAACACCACCAGTTTGTCGCCACGGGACGCGAACAGCAGCGCCTTGCTCGCGTTGTAGTTGAGTTGATAGAGCGCCACGTCGTCGGTACCGACCTTCACGTCAGCGACCTTGCTTAGCTGGGAGTCGCCCAGCGCCACTTTGGCCAGCGGCTCCAGCACCTTGGCCAGCCCGCCGCGATCCATCACCAGCAGGAAATCCTTGAGCCGCCCATCCGCCCCGCGCCACAACGCTACATCGGCAGGCTGATCGAACAACTGCTCGATCAAGGTGTCCTGCAGTTTCAGGTCGTGTTCGTAGATGATCCGCCGCAAGCTGCCGATCAAGCCCAAGCGATCGGCATGGGTTTCGTAATAGAAGACGAAATCTTCGGTCAGGGTTTCCTTGAGGAACGGCACCGCCAGCAAGTCCTTGGGCAACTGGCTCAGGGAGTGGGTTTCCAATAGGCCATCCGGGCGGCTCATGCCCAGTTTGTCACTGGCCAACACGGGGGCCGGGGCCTTGGGCTTGTGCATGAACCACCCCAACCCACCGGCCACGACAACGACCAGGCATATCCCGATCAGCAGCGTCGGCCAATGCAGGGGAGGTTTGGCCGCGGGTGCGCCAGCGGCCGGAGTAACAGTGCTATCACTCATGTTCACAAAACCCGAATTTCATCCGTGGAGCGGGGATGCTTAGTAGTTGAAAGTCTTGACCAGCAGCAGGTCGCCGATTGCGCGCAGGGGCACGATGAACGTCTCGCGTTTTTCATCGACGGTGTTTTCGTTGAGCACCAGGTTGATCTGCGAGGTAATCACCTCGTTCTGGTTGCTGGTCTCATCGAAGTTATAGCCGCCGCTGCCGAAGTTGCCCCAATAGTTCACGTAAACCAGATAGGTGCCACGCAGCGGTGCGGTCATGGTGAACATTTCCGGACCCGGGCCATCGACACCGTCGGGGTCGAGGCCGCCGCCATTGGTCAAGGCCGAATGCGCCCAGAAGGCATGCTGGCCATCAGGCGTGACAATATGCAGGTCGAGTTCGGCTTTCGGATCGTCCCAACCCAGCACCACGCGAATCCGCGCCGGGGTGCGCAGGTTGTTGGCTTCATAGAACTGAACACGCTTGAGAGACTGGCCTTCGGCGCTGCGCACTTCGACGCTGTTGGAACCGGCGCCAAACGCATAGGGTCGGGCGAAACGCCCTTGTTCGTCGGTATAGAGGTTCAGCGGATTGCCGTTGACCGCCAACGTATGCGGCCCGCGCTGAGTGCCGAGGGCCTTGAGCCGGCCTTCGATCATCGTGCGATTGCGCTGCACGCCTCGGTCGATGGGTGGCGTGGGATAGGCGACTCGGGGATTTTCCGTACGATCCAACAACCCGTTGAAGCGCCAGCCGCCCACCGGTTCCGACACCTCGGCACTTGGTGCGGCCAGAACCGGCACACAGACCAACCCGATCAGCAGCAAAAGAAATGAGCGCATGCGACGCCTCCTGCCATGCATGACGAAACCTTGCGCCTGATCCTGAGCGCATTACAGATGTGGATACTGCGTTTCGTCTGAAAGACCCGTGAATGGCGGGTCGTCGATGACGCGAAGATTAGACGCTCAGTCCGTTCATAACAATCGGGCACTTCCTATAATGCGGTGAGAATCACGGTTGTGGATGGACGGTGAGCCGAATAATTCGTACATATGGCTCGTCACTCCTGTGGGAGCGAGCCTGCTCGCGAAGGTCGTGAACGATAACGGGTGAAACCGGGTGCCCAGCGATGCCTCTGGTTTTTCGCGAGCGAGCTCGCTCCTACAGGGGGCCAGAGCCAAGTCCCTTGTGACAGGGTCGTTTTCACGCAAGAGTCGGTGCCATCTAACCCCTGCTCATTTGCCCATAACCCCCCTATCTGCTAGTGTCGCGCCGGTTTAACGTCAACCGGAAATCGCCGCCATGGCCCGCAAAAAAGCTGCACTGGATTTCGAACAATCCCTCGCCGACCTGCAAACGCTGGTGGAGCGCTTGGAGAATGGCGAATTGTCGCTGGAGGACTCGCTGGCCGCTTTCGAGCAGGGCATCGGTCTTACACGCGATTGCCAGGCGGCGCTGGCCCAGGCCGAACAAAAGGTTCAGGTGCTGCTCGAGCGTGATGGCGAGTTGGCCGAGGAACCCTTCGACGCGGATCAGCCAGAATGATTGCAGCGTACTCGGCCTCCAGCCAGGCCCGCGTCAATACAGCGCTGGAAACCCTGTTCACCGCACCGAGCCCCGAGCTGGCGCGGCTGTACGAAGCCATGCGCTACAGCGTTATGAATGGCGGCAAACGCGTGCGTCCACTGCTGGCCTACGCCGCGTGCGAAGCATTGGGCGGCAAGGCCGAGCAAGCCAACGGTGCGGCCTGTGCGGTGGAATTGATCCACGCTTACTCGCTGGTGCATGACGATTTGCCGGCGATGGACGATGACGATCTGCGCCGCGGCCAGCCAACCACCCACAAGAAATTCGATGAAGCCTGCGCGATCCTCGCCGGCGACGGCTTGCAGAGCCTGGCTTTCAGCGCCCTGCTCGATCCACGCCTGAGCGCGTCGGATGCCGAAATCCGCCTGCAAATGGTCAGTGCCCTGGCGTTGGCGGCAGGCCCGGCGGGCATGGTTGGCGGTCAGGCCATCGACCTCGGCTCGGTCGGTCTGAAGCTCGACCAGAAAGCCCTGGAGTACATGCACCGGCACAAGACCGGCGCGCTGATCGAGGCCAGCGTCAAACTCGGCGCCCTGGCCAGCGGCCGTGCCGAGAAAGACGAACTCAAGTCCCTGCAGACTTATGCACAGGCCATCGGTCTGGCATTCCAGGTGCAAGACGACATTCTCGACGTCGAAAGCGATACCGAAACCCTCGGCAAACGCCAGGGCGCCGACATTGCCCGGGACAAACCGACCTACCCCGCCCTGCTCGGCCTCGACGCCGCCAAGGCCTATGCCTTGGAGCTGCGCGACCAGGCCCTGCACGCCCTGCGACCGTTTGACGCGGCGGCCGAGCCGTTGCGTGATCTGGCCCGGTATATCGTCGATCGCCGCAGCTGACGGCAAATCCGTCAAAAAAGACCAACGCGTGGGCAGGGGACGATGCATCAGGTAAACTGCCGCATCTTTTATACCTATAACGATTCGCCTGATGCCCACGACGTTTCATGAGATTCCCCGCAAGCGCCCGACCACGCCCCTGCTCGATCGCGCGAACACGCCGGACGGCCTGCGCCGGTTAGGCGAAGCCGAGCTGGAAACCCTGGCCGATGAGTTGCGCCTGGAATTGCTCTACACGGTCGGCCAGACCGGTGGGCATTTCGGTGCCGGCCTGGGCGTGATCGAGCTGACCATCGCGCTGCATTACGTCTTCGATACCCCGGACGACCGGCTGGTGTGGGACGTGGGTCATCAGGCTTATCCACACAAGATCCTCACCGGTCGTCGCGAGCGCATGGGCACCCTGCGCCAGAAAGACGGCGTCGCCGCCTTCCCGCGCCGTTCCGAGAGCGAGTACGACACCTTTGGCGTCGGCCACTCCAGCACCTCGATCAGTGCCGCGCTGGGCATGGCGATTGCCGCCCGCCTGCAAAACAGCGAGCGCAAGGCGATCGCGGTGATCGGCGACGGCGCGTTGACCGCGGGCATGGCGTTCGAGGCGCTGAACCATGCGCCGGAAGTGAACGCCAACATGCTGGTGATCCTCAATGACAACGACATGTCGATCTCGCGCAACGTCGGTGGCTTGTCGAACTACCTGGCGAAGATCCTTTCCAGCCGCACCTACGCGAGCATGCGCGAAGGCAGCAAGAAAGTGCTGTCGCGCCTCCCCGGTGCCTGGGAAATCGCCCGCCGGACCGAAGAATATGCCAAAGGCATGCTGGTTCCCGGCACGCTGTTCGAAGAACTGGGCTGGAACTACATCGGCCCCATCGATGGCCACGACCTGCCGACCCTGATCGCCACCCTGCGCAACATGCGCGATCTGAAAGGCCCGCAGTTCCTGCACGTTGTCACAAAGAAAGGCAAAGGCTTCGCTCCGGCGGAAGTCGACCCGATCGGTTACCACGCCATCACCAAACTCGAACCGCTGGACGCCCCGGCCGCCGCGCCGAAAAAGGCCAGCAGCGGGCCCAAGTACTCCGGTGTGTTCGGCGAGTGGCTGTGCGACATGGCGGCGGCCGATCCGCGTCTGGTCGGGATTACCCCGGCGATGAAGGAAGGCTCGGACCTGGTCGCTTTCAGCGAACGCTTCCCGCTGCGCTACTTCGACGTCGCCATTGCCGAGCAGCACGCCGTCACTCTCGCGGCCGGCATGGCCTGCGAAGGCGCCAAACCCGTGGTGGCCATCTACTCGACCTTCCTGCAACGCGGCTACGACCAGTTGGTGCATGACGTCGCCGTACAGAACCTCGACGTGCTGTTCGCCATCGACCGCGCAGGCCTGGTCGGCGAAGACGGCCCAACCCACGCCGGCAGCTTCGATTTGTCGTTCCTGCGCTGCATCCCCGGCATGCTGGTGATGACCCCGAGCGATGAAAACGAGCTGCGCAAGATGCTCACCACCGGTCACCTGTACGAAGGCCCGGCGGCGGTGCGTTACCCTCGCGGCAACGGCCCGAACGCGACCATCGAGAAAGACCTCGAACCGATCGAGATCGGCAAGGGCGTAGTCCGCCGCCAGGGCAGCAAAGTCGCCCTGCTGGTGTTCGGCGTGCAACTGGCCGAAGCCCTGAAAGTCGCCGAGACGCTGGACGCGACCGTGGTCGACATGCGTTTCGTCAAGCCGCTGGATGAAGAACTGGTTCGCGAAATCGCTGGCAGCCACGAGCTACTGGTCACTGTCGAAGAAAACGCAATCATGGGCGGCGCCGGTGGCGCGGTCAGCGAATTCCTCGCCCGCGAAAACATCCTCAAGTCGATGCTGCACCTGGGCTTGCCGGACATTTACGTCGAACACGCCAAGCCTGCGCAAATGCTGGCTGAGTGCGGGCTGGATGAAGCCGGGATCGAGGCTTCGATCCGCGAGCGCCTGCAACTGCTCAACATCTAAATCCCTGGATACATGCAACACCCTGTGGGAGCGGGCTTGCTCGCGAAAGCGTCGGATCATTCAACTGAGAAGTTGACTGACACTCCGCCTTCGCGAGCAAGCCCGCTCCCACATTTGATTTGTGTGCTCCACGAAACACCATCGGACTACCCATGAAGTT
Organism: Pseudomonas sp. BF-R-24; assembly: GCF_019947335.1. Classification (NCBI taxonomy): domain Bacteria; kingdom Pseudomonadati; phylum Pseudomonadota; class Gammaproteobacteria; order Pseudomonadales; family Pseudomonadaceae; genus Pseudomonas; species Pseudomonas sp. BF-R-24. The sequence continues at coordinate 78,971 of NZ_JAGYGG010000001.1, read as the reverse complement.
TTCCCGCCTCGCCCTGCCTCTTTTTCTGCTGCCCACCGCCTACGCCCTTGCCGACACCTTCGAACGCGACCAGGCCCTGAAGCTGCCCGACGTGTTGATCAGCGCCAACCGCCAGGTCGAAGCACGCAATGACAGCAGCGCGGCCAACACCGTGTTCACCCGCGACGACATCGATCGCCTGCAACCCGATAGCGTCACTGACCTGCTGCGTCGGGTACCGGGTGTGCAAGTCTCGCAGTCCGGCGGGCGCGGCAGCATTCCGGGGGTCTACATCCGCGGCACCCAGTCGGCCCAGAGCCTGGTGCTGGTGGATGGCCAACGCATCGGCAGTTCGACCTCCGGCGACAGCAACCTGCAACACATCAATATCGAACAGGTCGAGCGCGTGGAGGTGCTGCGCGGCTCCCGCTCGGTGATTTACGGCAGCGATGCGATTGGCGGGGTGATCCAGATCTTCACCCGCCGCGGCGGTCAACAAGGCCTGCAACCGCGCATACACACCGGTTTTGGCAGTAATCAGACTTGGGAGCGCAGCCTTGGCCTGTCTGGTGGTGATGAGCGAACCCGCTTCAACCTCGGCGCCAGCCTCGACGAAACCGCCGGGATCAATCGCACCCACGAGTCGTATCCCAGTGATGGCGATCACGACGCCTACCGCAACAAATCCCTCAGCCTGAGCCTGAGTCATGCCCTGACGGAAGACATCGAAGTCGGCGCCAACGTGCTGGATAACCGTGGCAAGAGCGAGTTTGATAGTCCGTTCGGCCGTTACGATTACGTGACGGACAAGTCCTATCAACAGCAACCCTACAACGACTTCAATGTGAGCAGCGTCAGCAGCTACATTGATGCACAGATCAGTGAGGTCTGGAAAACCCGCGTCGAACTCGGTCACAGCGAAAACCGCGAGACAACTCTCGACAAGCTCAGCGATGAGCGCAGTGTTTTCAATACTTACCGCGACTCGGTCAACTGGCAGAACGATCTGGCGCTGAACGAGCGCAACAGCCTGATGCTCGGTGGCGACTGGTACGAAGACCGGATCAACAGCACCACAGCGTTCGACGAAGACAGCCGCTGGAACCGCGCCGCGTTTATCCAGCATCGCTTTCAGGCCGACAGTTTCTCTACGGAGTTGGGTCTGCGTCACGACGATAACCAGCAGTTCGGCAGCCAGAACACCTGGAGCGGCACCTTCACCCTGCCGCTGAACCCGGACAACGAAGTGCTGCTGACCTATAGCGAAGGCTTCCGCGCGCCGACGTTCAACGATCTGTATTACCCGGATTTCAGCAACCCGGATTTGAAACCCGAAACATCCAAGAGCTATGAGCTGCAATGGCGCAGCCAATTGACCGAGAGCAGTCGCCTGGAGACGTCGCTGTATCGCACCGACCTTGAAGACGCGATCATTTTCGGCAGCAACTCACGCCCCGAAAATGTTGCCTCGGCACGGATCAACGGCTTCGAAGCAGCGCTGAAGCAGGAACTGTTCGGCTGGCAGAGCAACCTTGGCGTGGCGATCATCGACCCACGCGACCGTGATACGGGCCACACCCTGGCCCGTCGTGCGCGGCGCACCTTGAGCCTGGACCTGGACCGACAGTTCGATCGCCTGGGCCTCGGCGCCAGCTGGCAAGCAGTCAGCAGCAGCTATGACGACTTGAACAATCAACAGCCGTTGGGTGGTTATGCCCTGTTGGGGTTGCGCAGCAGTTGGGAGCTCAATCGTGAAATCCAGCTGGAGCTGAAGGTCGATAACCTGCTGGACAAGGGTTACAGCCGGGCGCTGTACAGCTACCAAGGTAGCCAGTATGGGTATCGCGAGGAAGGTCGGGCGTGGATGTTCGGGGTGACGTGGACACCAGAGATCTAAAGCCAGACTCGATCATTTGTGGCGAGGGGGCTTGCCCCCGTTGGGCTGCGAAGCAGCCCCAAAATCCTATACCCCTATTTCTCAGGTACATCGCATTAATCTGATTGCGGGTGCTGCGCACCCGAACGGGGGCAAGCCCCCTCGCCACAGGGCGCAATCAAATGACAAAGCTTTGCAGTTGCCTCGATCATCTGCCCACTCGGCCGCTCCAGGCCCTTGTCCGTCACCAGGCGCAATTGTCCTTGTGATACCGCCGCCACCTGTGGCCAGGATTTCCACGCATCAAGCTGCGCCTGATCGCTGGCCAGAATCACCTCGGGATTACGCTGCAACACCGCCTCCACACTGACTTGCGGTGCCGGCAGCTTCAGGTCGGCAAACACGTTTTGCGCACCGCAGGCCTCCAGCGCATCGCTGATGATCTGCTCGCCGCCAACCGTATACAGCGGCCGATCCCAGACCTGATAGAACACTCGTAACGGCTTGTCCCGGCGATAGCGCTGACGCAATTCATCCAGCCGCTGGCGTAGATCGCTGGCCAATGAAACTCCGCGTTCAGGCCGATCCAGCTGAGCAGCAATGGCTTCGATCTGCACCGTGAGCTGGTCCAGGCTGCGGGGTTCGGCGACGTAGGTGGGAATATTCAGTCGCTTGAGCTGGTCACGCTGGGCCGGGCCGACACTACCGGGCCATAGCAGCAACAGATCGGGCTTCAGGCTGAGCAAGCGCTCCATGTCCAGCTGGCCATAGCGGCCAACGGAGGGCAGATCCTTGAGTTCGGCAGGTCGCTCACCGGCGTCCAGCACACCGACCAGGAGGTCGGCGGAGCCCAGTTCAACGACGATTTCAGAGAGCGACGGTGCGAGGCTGACAACCCGTTCGACCGCGACGGCCGAGCCACTGGCGGCCAGCAGCAACACCGCCAGCCAGAGCGCGCGCATCAACCGAGTTGACGCGGAATACGGTAGAGGTAGAACAACACGGCGGTCGACAGTGCCAGCAGCATCAGCGGCACGGCTTCGAGACCGACGAACACCGCCAGGGCAGCGATCCAGGCCGGCAGCCCGGCAGCCAGGAATGCCGTGCGCCGCTTGGCCGCCAGACTGATCCAGGCAGCAGGTTCTTCAGGGGTATCGAGGGCTTTCTGGGTGGCGATCAGTGCGTGTTTGTAGGCGCCGAAAAACTTCAGGCTGACAAACATCGAGGCAACTCCGGCGATGAACAACGGCATCGCCAGCACCGGCAGAATGGCTTCGCTCTGGCCGAACACCGCGTTGATCACAAACAGGGGCAACAAGGCCAGTGCCAGGTATTGCCACCAGTTGACGGACAGTCGCCGCCGCACCTGACCGCGGGTCACGCCCGGTCTACCTCGCCCTGATGCTCATTGCCCATCATGTGATCGAGCTTGCTGGCCTTGGTCGCCAGGTAGAGTCGGTTATGCGGATTGTGGCCGGTGTGCAGCGGCACGCGCTCGGCGACCACGATACCCATGTCGGTCAAGGCTTTGACCTTGCGCGGGTTGTTGGTCATCAGGCGCAGTGACTTCACGCCCAGGTGCTCCAGCATCGGCAGGCACATGGCGTAGTCACGCTGGTCGGCGGCAAAGCCCAGGCGCTCGTTGGCTTCAACGGTGTCGGCGCCACCGTCCTGCAGCTCATAGGCGCGGATCTTGTTCAGCAGACCAATGCCCCGGCCTTCCTGTCGCAGGTAGAGCAATACGCCACGACCTTCGCGGGCGATGGCCTGCAAGGCGGCCTCCAGTTGCGAGCCGCAGTCGCAACGCTGGCTGAACAGGGCATCGCCCGTCAGGCATTCGGAGTGCAACCGGCCGAGTACCGGGGCACCATCGTCGAATTCACCCAGGCTCAGCACAACGTGCTCGCGGCCGGTGGCTTCATCGAGAAAGCCATGCATGGTGAATTGCGCAAAAGGCGTTGGCAGCTTGGAAGCGGCGACAAAAACGACAGGCACCGGTGTGCTCCTGATCTAAAAGTCTGAAGATTCGCAGAGCCGGCATTGTAACAGCAGGTTCCGGAGGACGCTTAGGCTGAATTATCGGCGATAACTATCAAAATGTTTGATATACGCCGCACCGCAATCAATGTGGGAGCGGGCTTGCTCGCGAAGGCATCGTGTCAGTCGACATCATTGCTGCATGGCACACCGCTTTCGCGAGCAAGCCCGCTCCCACAATGGGTACATCGTCAGCCGTAAGAACCGTGTCAGTTCGAATCAAACGGATAAGGCTGTTTCCAGCGTTCAAAAATCGGTTTCAACTCGCCGCTTTTCACCAGTTGCTCCATGCGCTGGTCGAACAGGGCCATTAACGCGCGCGCCTTAGGGGTCTTGGCAAAGCAAAGGTACAGCGGCAACTCGGCGATATGGGTGCGCCGCAGTTGGGACGGATCCCTGGCGCGCTTGATGACGTCATCGACTTCGGTCAGGGCATCGATGTAAAAGTCGGCACGATTGTGGATCAGCATCGACTCGATGCCGGTACGCCGCTGCACTTCGTCGAAGTGGCGCACATTGGGCAAGTAATCCTGGTAGTCGTAGCCGCGAACCCAGGCCAGTCGATAATTGCCCAGGGTTTCCAGAGTGGGTACCGGACTGCTGGCCAGGCCCAGGGCATAGATGTGATCGGTGTCGAAGTTCCAATGGGGATAGAGCACACCCTCAGAATCGTCACGATAGGAACCGACGCAGGCATCGACCTCGCCACGTTCGGCCAGGCCCAGCGAACGTACGTAGGGCTCGGTGCGGATGTCGACCTTGACGCCCGCCGGCTCGAACACTTGCCGTAGCACGTCCCAACCCAGTCCATGACCGTCAGCGGCGGTGTAGCCTTCCCACTCTTCGCTGGCCAGATGAATCACCGACGGCGGCGTAGCACCCCCTCCTCCCGCCTGGACAAAAGAGCAAAACATCGCGAACGCCATCACCATCAATCCGCGTACAGTCATCCCCCGCTTCCCCCGATAAACAGCTCTCATGATCAACGCCTGGAAATCCCCGGTCAGGCGAAAAACCACACCAGCCCCTGCATCGCCAACCAGGCGAACACCCCGGCCAGGACATCATCGAGCATGATGCCGACGCCGCCATGTACGTGCCGGTCAATCCAGCGTATCGGCCATGGCTTGAGAATGTCGAAGAAGCGGAACATCAAGAAACCCGCCAGCAACCACTGCCAGCCTTCCGGCACCAGCCACAGGGTGATCCACATCCCGACCATTTCGTCCCAGACGATGCCTTCATGGTCGTGTACCCGCAAATCGTCGGCCACTTTGCCGCACAGCCAGAAGCCGAACAGCATGGTGATGCCCAGCATCAGCCAGTAACCCCAGTCCGGCAGCATCTGCCACAACGGAATAAAGGGCAGCGCAACCAACGACCCCCAAGTGCCGGGCGCCTTTGGCAAGGTGCCCGAGCCAAAGCCGAACGCCAGGAAATGCCATGGATTACGCCAGACCGACGGCGGTACGAATTCCGCCGGGACCTGTTTGGGATGATCTGTCACGGTGACTCCCGAAAATGTTGATAGCCCCGGGTTTGCGGGGTGATGTCTTTGCCATCGGCGTCCAGCAGCTTCACGCCCTGCCCCGTCACCACTTGACCAATCACATGGATCGGCCAGCCATCGGCCAGCAATAGCGGCAACTCGACGGACGGTAAGGTGAAGGCCAGGACGTAGTCGTCGCCGCCGCTCAGGGCCGCAACCTGTGCGTCCGATTGGCCGAGAAAGTCGACCAGGCTCTGCGACAGTGGCAAACGATCCCGCTCGACTTCGATACCGACCTTCGACGCCAGCGCGATATGCCCGCAATCAGCGAGCAGGCCGTCGGAGATATCCATCGCCGAAGTCGCCTTGCCCCGTAGCGCCTGCCCCAAACCGAGCTGCGGTTGCGGCGACCAGTAATGCGCCAGCAACGGCTCGGCAATGCGCGCTTCGGCCGTGCGCTGGCCGAGCACCAAGGGCAAGGCACCGGCGGCATTGCCCAGGTTGCCGCCGACACACAGCAGGTCGCCCGGTTGCGCACCGCTGCGGGTCAGCGCCTGACCGGCCGGCACGCGGCCGAACACGGTCATGGTCAGGCTCAGCGGCCCGCGGGTCGTGTCACCGCCCACCAGCGCCACGCCGCAGCTTTGCGCCATCTGGTTCAAACCACGGGCATAGGCTTGCAGCCAATCGGCGGTCACCGTCGGCAAGGTCAGGGCAAGGGTAAAGGCAATCGGGGTGGCGCCCATGGCGGCCAGGTCGCTGACGGCCACGGCCAGCGAGCGCTGACCGAGCAGAAACGGATCGCAGGGATCGGCGAAATGCACGCCGGCCACCAACGTATCGGTAGAAATCGCCATCTGCTCCCCGGAGGGAACAGCCAGCAAAGCGCAGTCATCGCCAATCCCGAGGGCAACGCCTTCGCCGCCCTGCGCACAAGGCGCGGCGGCGAAGAAATTGCGGATCAGCTCAAACTCGCCCATCAGGTATCCTGTCTCACCAATACTGTTCATTTTTTAGCGGCGTCTGGTGTCGCCATACTGCGTTGCCGCTCCTCGCCATAGCACGCTATGACTCGTCGCGGCGCCTTGTCTGGCAACACCAGCCACTCGCTAAAAAACGAACGTATCGGCGAGACAGGACACTGTCCAAACGCCAATCAGCGTTTGAACGCCTTCACTTCAGCTTCACGCAGACGCGGGGCCAGCTTGTCGAGCACACCGTTGACGAACTTGTGGCCGTCGGTGGAACCGAAGACCTTGGCCAGTTCGATACCCTCGTTGATCACAACGCGGTACGGCACGTCGACGCGCTTGAGCAGTTCCCAGGTCGACAGGCGCAGAACAGCCAGTTCAACCGGGTCCAGCTCTTCGATGGTCAAGTCCAGGCATGGCGTGAGCGCGGTGTCGATTTCGGTCTTGAACTGCGGAACCCCGTGCAGGATTTCGCGGAAGTACGCGCCGTCGACATCGCTGAAATCGTTATCGACCCGGAACTGCGCTTCGATCTCGTTCAGCGACTGCTTGGCCATGTGCCATTGGTACAGCGCCTGGGTCGCGAGCTGACGGGCTTCGCGGCGCTTGGCGCTTTTCGATGGCTTGCCGGCATCCGCAGGCTTTGGATCGCGCGGGTTGAAACGATCGCTTTCGTCGCTAATCACTTGGCCTCCAACTGCGCCAGCAGGCTGACCATTTCCAGAGCGGACAGGGCAGCTTCAGCACCTTTGTTGCCGGCCTTGGTGCCGGAACGTTCGATGGCTTGCTCGATGGAATCAACGGTCAGGACGCCGAAAGCGACCGGAACGCCGAACTCCATGGACACCTGGGCCAGGCCCTTGGTGCACTCGCCAGCCACGTATTCGAAGTGCGGAGTGCCGCCACGAATGACCGCGCCCAGGGCGATGATTGCCGCGAACTCGCCTTTCTGGGCGACTTTCTGCGCAACCAGCGGAATTTCGAAGGCGCCAGGTGCGCGGATGATGGTGATGTCGCTTTCGCTCACGCCGTGGCGAACCAGGGCATCAACTGCACCGCTGACCAGGCTTTCAACGACGAAGCTGTTGAAACGGCCCACTACCAGAGCGTAGCGGCCTTTAGGGGCGATGAAGGTACCTTCGATGGTCTTCAGGGTCATTCGTTAGATCTCTTAAAGAGCCGGGACGCGTCTTCTACGCGCCCCTCAGTGATTTATTTGCCGCGAATTCAAGGCCGGGAACAACCGGTCATTATTCGGAGGGCACGTATTCTACAACTTCCAGATCGAAACCGGATATCGCATTAAATTTCATCGGTGCCGACATCAGGCGCATTTTGCGTACGCCAAGGTCGCGCAGGATCTGCGAACCGGCACCGACAGTGCTGTAGGTGGTCGGCTTTTTCACTGCGGCGTGATCGGCGGTTTCGCGGATATGCGCCAGCAACACGTCGCCATCGAGCGGGTGACCGAGCAACAGCACCACGCCGCTACCAGCCTCGGCAACCGCGGACATGGCGGCGCGCAGGCTCCAGCGGCCCGGTTGCTTGACCATCAGCAGGTCACGCAGCGGGTCCATGTTGTGCACGCGAACCAGGGTCGGCTCTTCGGCACACACGTTGCCCAGGGTCAGTGCCATGTGCACGTCGCCTTCCACGGAATCACGATAGGTCACCAGGTTGAATTGGCCCAGTTCGCTGTCCAGTGGCTGCTCGGCAATCCGCTGAACGGTACGTTCGTGGATCATCCGGTAGTGAATCAGGTCGGCGATGGTGCCGATCTTGATGTCGTGTTCGGCGGCAAAGGCTTCCAGCTCGGCGCGACGGGACATGGTGCCGTCGTCGTTCATCACTTCGCAGATCACCCCGCTAGGCTCGTAACCGGCCATGCGCGCCAGGTCGCACGCCGCTTCGGTGTGGCCGGCACGGGCCAGGGTGCCGCCGGCCTGAGCCATCAGCGGGAAGATGTGGCCCGGGCTGACGATGTCTTCAGCCTTGGCATCACGGGCGGCGGCGGCCTGCACGGTGCGCGCACGGTCGGCAGCGGAAATGCCGGTGGTCACGCCGGTGGCCGCTTCGATCGATACGGTGAACTTGGTGCCGAAACCGGACCCGTTGCGCGGCGCCATCAACGGCAGCTTGAGCAGTTCGCAGCGCTCGCGGCTCATCGGCATGCAGATCAGGCCACGGGCGTGCTTGGCCATGAAGTTGATGTGCTCGGGCTTGCAGCACTCGGCGGCCATGATCAGGTCGCCTTCGTTCTCGCGGTCTTCGTCATCCATGAGGATGACCATCTTGCCTTGGCGGATGTCTTCAACCAGTTCTTCGATGCTATTGAGCGCCACAAGGCACCCCCTTGGGTCAGGATTTGAGGTAGCCGTTGGCGGCCAGAAAGCTTTCGGTAATGGTGCTGCCGGCAGTCGGTTCTGCGGCCTTGTCGCCCAGCAGCAGACGCTCCAGGTAACGGGCCAGCAAGTCCACTTCCAGGTTCACCCGACGGCCTGGCTGGTACGACGCCATGATGGTTTCGCTCAGGGTGTGGGGAATGATGGTCAGCAGGAACTCGGCGCCATCGACTGCGTTCACGGTGAGGCTGGTGCCGTCGACGGTGATCGAGCCTTTATGGGCGATGTACTTGGCCAGGTCCTTTGGCGCGCGGATGCGGAATTCCACGGCGCGCGCATTTTCGGTACGGGCAACCACTTCGCCCACGCCGTCGACGTGACCGCTGACCAGATGCCCGCCGAGGCGAGTGGTCGGGGTCAGGGCTTTTTCCAGATTGACCGGGCTGCCGCTTTTCAGGTCGTTCATGGCGGTGCAGTCGAGGGTTTCGCGACTGACGTCCGCCGCAAAGCCATTGCCCGGCAATTCAACGGCAGTCAGGCACACGCCATTGACCGCGATGCTGTCGCCCAGTTTGACATCGCTCAGGTCGAGCTTGCCGGTTTCGACGTGAACCCGCACATCACCGCCCTTTGGGGTCAATGCACGAATACTGCCGATGGATTCGATGATGCCGGTAAACATGAGGTTCTCCTCGAGAACAAAGCCAAAGCTTGCGCGATGGCCGGAAATTATACGCTTGCTGCTGGCAAAGGAATGGCGATGACTCGCCAGTCATCGCCAACGGCACGAATTTCGATGATTTTGAGCTCGGGCGCATCCTTCATTTGCACGAGCGGCCAGTCCAGCAGCGGCCGCGCCGAGGAACCCAGGAACTTGCCGGCAATGAAAATCTGGAACTCGTCCACCAGACCGAGTTGGGCAAAGGCACCTGCCAGGCGCGGGCCGGCTTCGACCAGCACTTCATTGACGCCACGGGTTGCGAGTTCAACCAATAGTTGACGCAGATCGACCTGACCGTCGTAGCCCGGCACGATCAGGCACTCCGGACCGTTGGCATATTGCTCTTCAACCGCCACGCAGGTGGCGACCAGCGCCGGGCCTGCCTTGAAGAACGGTGCATCCAGCGGCACCCGCAGGCGGCCGTCGACCAACACCCGCAGCGGCGGACGGCTCATGGCCAAGGCTGTTTGCTCTGCATCCAGCCCCAACTCATCGGCGCGCACGGTCAACCGTGCGTTGTCCGCCAGCACCGTATCGGCGCCGGTCAGTACCACACTGGCTTGCGCGCGCAGACGCTGCACTGCCGAGCGCGCCGCCGGGCCGGTGATCCACTGGCTTTCGCCGCTTTCCATGGCGGTTCGTCCGTCGAGGCTCATGGCCAACTTGACCCGCACGAACGGCAAGCCGTGTTCCATGCGTTTCAGAAAGCCTTGATTAACCTTGCGCGCCTCGCCTTCCAGCACGCCGCTTTCGGTGGCGATACCGGCTTGGGCCAGGCGTTGAAGACCGCGACCGGCGACTTCCGGGTTCGGGTCCTGCATTGCCGCGACCACGCGGGCCACACCGGCATTGACCAGTGCATCGGCACAGGGCGGCGTACGGCCGTGATGGCTGCAAGGTTCAAGCGTCACGTAAGCGGTGGCGCCACGAGCCTGCTCACCGGCCGCGCGCAGGGCGTGGACTTCAGCGTGGGGCTCGCCGGCGCGCTCGTGCCAGCCTTCGCCGACAATCTGCCCGCCCTGCACGATCACGCAACCGACCCGCGGATTGGGGTGCGTCGTGTAATGCCCCTTGCGCGCCAGTTCCAGGGCACGGGCCATGAAATGGGCGTCGAGGATGGCTTGTTCGGCGCAAGTGGTCATTCTTTCACCGGTTCACGGGCCAGGCGATCGATCTCTTCGCGGAACTCGTTGAGGTCCTGGAAGCGGCGATACACCGAGGCGAAGCGGATGTAGGCGACTTCGTCGAGCTTCTGCAGCTCGGCCATCACCAGTTCGCCGACCACGAGGGATTTGACCTCGCGTTCGCCGGTGGCGCGCAGTTTGTGTTTGATGTGCACCAGCGACGACTCGAGGCGCTCGACACTCACCGGGCGCTTTTCCAGCGCGCGCTGCATGCCGGCGCGGAGTTTTTCTTCGTCGAACGGCTGGCGACTGCCGTCGGTTTTGATCAGGCGCGGCAACACCAGTTCAGCCGTCTCGAACGTCGTGAAACGCTCGCCGCAGGCCAGGCATTCACGCCGGCGGCGCACCTGTTCGCCCTCGGCGACCAGACGCGAGTCGATGACCTTGGTGTCGTTGGCACCGCAGAAGGGACAGTGCATGGTGGCAGGCAACAAAAAAAGGGAGGGCCATGGTAGCGCATCCCCGTGGCAAGACAAGCCATAGGGTTTGCGGTATACAGACGGGATGATCACTTGATCCATGGAATTCAGCGTTATGGAGCCACCAATGTCGTTACGTCCGCTCATTTTGCTCAGTGTTTTCAGCCTGCTGGTGGCCTGCAGCAGCGATGCACCCAAGCCCCAGCCGCCAACGCCTGGCCCGGTGCCGCAGCAAGCGCAGAAGAAAGCCCGGGAGGCCGCCGCGCTCGGCCCTCTGCCCGCCCATCAGCGTGAACTGAGCGGCACCTTGCAAGGCGTTCCAGCTGGCGCTGAAGTCGAACTGGCATTGCTGGTGATCGACGATAAGGACCGCCCGCAACAATTGCTCGCCAGCTCCAGCCTGATCGGCAACAACCAGGTTCTGCCGTTTCACCTGCGCTTCAATCCGGAATCCTTCCCGGCCGGGGCCCGCGTTGAACTGCGAGGCCGCGCCAGTCAGTCCGGGCAGTTGATCCTGCACCTGCCGTCGCAACTGATTACCCAGCCGACCACCCAGGCCCTGGGCCAACTGCAATTCGTCAAAGCCCCATGAGTGCACCGCTCGACCTGCAAAAGGCGTTGGGTGAATTGCTCGGTGATGCGCAATTGGTCGCCTGTGAGTTACCAGGGACCGACCTGAAGTTGTGGCTGATCGACGGCGACAACATGGACCGCGCCTTCAGCCCGGAAGAGACCCGGCGCATCCTGCATGAGCCGCCGTACTGGAGTTTCTGCTGGGCCAGCGGCCTGGCCGTGGCCCGCTATCTGGCCGAAAACCCCCATTGGGTCGAAGGCAAGCGGGTGCTGGATTTCGGTGCCGGCTCCGGGGTGGCGGGGATTGCGGCGGCGAAGGCCGGGGCACTCGAAGTACTGGCATGCGACCTCGACCCGCTGGCGATTGCCGCGTGTCGGGCCAATGCCGAGCTCAATAACGTACAGCTCAATTACTCGACGGACTTTTTCGCCGAGGCCGATCGCTTCGATCTGATCCTGGTGGCGGATGTGCTGTACGACCGGGCCAACCTGCCGCTGCTCGACCAGTTCCTCAGTCGCGGCCGAGAGGCGCTGGTGGCGGACTCCCGCGTCAGGGATTTCCGTCATCCGTTGTACCGGCGCATCGAAATGCTCGAAGCCATGACCCTGCCGGATCTGGCCGAGCCCCACGAGTTTCGGCATGTGAGCCTGTACCACGCGCAGCGCTAGCTAAAAGCTTCGCGAGCAGACTCGCTCCCACAGAGGATTAATGAACGACATAGATCCAGTGTGGGAGCGGGCTTGCTCGCGAAGGCGCCCGGTCAGGCAATGCACCTCTCACAGCCACCCCGCTTCCGGCCGCCCCCCGCCAAGTCGTATAGTTGCCCCATTCACGCTTCCAAGAGATCCCCCATGAGTCAGGAAACGCCGTACATCTTCGACGTCACGACTGCCGATTTCGACCAGTCGGTGATCGAGAACTCTTTCCACAAGCCGGTGCTGGTGGATTTCTGGGCCGAATGGTGCGCGCCCTGCAAAGTGCTGATGCCGATGCTGCAGAGCATTGCCGAGAGCTATCAGGGTGAGTTGCTGCTGGCCAAGGTCAACTGTGACATCGAACAAGACATCGTCGCCCGCTTCGGCATCCGCAGCCTGCCGACCGTGGTGCTGTTCAAGGACGGCCAGCCTGTCGATGGCTTTGCCGGTGCGCAGCCGGAGTCGGCCGTGCGTGCCCTGCTCGAACCCCATGTGCAGATGCCGCCACCGGCCGCCGCCGATCCGTTCGAACAGGCCCAGGCGCTGTTCGACGACAGCCGTTTTGCCGATGCCGAAGCGCAGCTCAAAGTGATCCTGGGTGAAGACAACACCAACGCCAAGGCACTGATCCTGTACGCCCGCTGCCTGACCGAGCGCGGTGAACTGGGCGAAGCGCAAACCGTGCTGGATGCGGTCAAGAGCGATGAGCACAAGGCCGCGCTGGCCGGCGCCAAGGCACAGATCAAGTTTCTCGGGCTGGCCAGGGACTTGCCGGATGCCGCCGACCTGAAGGCCCGACTGGCGAAAGACCCGCTGGACGATGAGGCGGTCTATCAACTGGCGATCCAGCAACTGGCCCGTCAACAGTACGACGCCGCGCTGGATGCATTGCTGAAGTTGTTCACCCGCAACCGCAGCTACAGCGAAGGCTTGCCGCACAAGACCTTGTTGCAGGTGTTCGAGTTGTTGGGCAACGATCATCCGCTGGTCAGCACGTACCGCCGCAAGTTGTTTGCTGCGCTGTACTAAGCCGACCCTGTAGGAGCGAGCTTGCTCGCGAAAAACCTGAGAGCACCGAGGTGAATCAGGTTTCCCGCGTTATCGTTGACGCCCATCGCGAGCAAGCTCGCTCCTACACCAACCAGCGATACAGCGGTGTATCCCCGCCGCTTTCCACCTTCACATCCGAACTGTGGCGCAGGCGCACCAACAGGCGCTTGCCCGCCGCCGCGCTGCCAGTCAGTCCTTCCAGTTGATCGAGCAGGTCCGGCCCACTGAGCTGCCCAGCCTTGCGCAGCAAATCCCGGGCGATCTGCCACAGCGCATCATCCTGGTTCAACGGTTTCGCCGCTGGCACGCTGACCGGGGTTTTTTCCACCTGCAACTGCGCCCCTAGTCGCGCCCAGTCCGCGTCGTCCATCTCCAGAGTCAAATCCACCGGCCAGTCGCCGATGCTTCCGCGAATTCGCAACATGGGTCTGCTCCCGCACATTTCTTCCCTGCATGCTCCCATGGGACTTGTGCAACGCCAAGCAGACAGTCAAACTCTGCGCAATTACGTTATAAGATTACATAACAATTTCTTCATTTTACTTTTCGGAGACTCGTCATGCGTCGTCTGTTTCTCGCCCTGCCGTTTGCCATGTTGCCGCTGGCTGTCGCCCATGCCGCCGACGAACACGACCATGAGCATGGCAGCCTGGGTGCCCACGAACATGGCGTGGGACGCCTGAATGCGGCGCTGGACGGCAAGACCCTGGAGCTGGAACTGGAAAGCCCGGCCATGAACCTGGTGGGGTTCGAGCACGTCGCCACCAGCGACGCAGACAAAGCCAAAGTCGCCGCCGCCCGCGCCCGACTGGAGCAACCGCTGGCCCTGTTCAACCTGCCAAAAGCCGCGGGTTGCGTGGTGGAAAACCAGGAACTGGAAAGCCCGTTGTTCGGTGATAAACCCGATGCCGACGATGATCACGATGAAGACGCCAAGGACGAAGACGACCACGAACATCACCATGATCACACCGAAATCCACGCGCGTTATCAGTTCACCTGCGCCACACCGGCGGCCCTGAAGTCGCTGGACCTGGCGAATATATTCACCAGCTTCCCGGCCACCCGGAAAATTCAGGTACAACTGATCGGCCCGAGCGGGCAGCAAGGCGTTGAAGTGACGGACAAGGCTGCCGCGCTGAAATTCTGACCCACTGTAGGAGCGAGCTTGCTCGCGATGGACGCCAACGATAACGCGGGCAACCTGATTCACCTCGGTGCTCTCAGGTTTTTCGCGAGCAGGCTCGCTCCTACAAGGGTTCACCACCAACCTGACCGGTTTCACATGACCCAAGCACTCATCGAACTGTCCGACCTGGGCTTCAGCTGGCCCGGTCACCCGCCGCTGCTGGACATCCCGGCGTTTCGCCTGGAGCGCGGCGAAACCCTGTTCCTCAAAGGCCCGAGCGGCAGCGGCAAGACCACCCTGCTCGGTCTGCTGGGCGGCGTGCAAAAGCCTGATCGCGGCAGCATCCGCCTGCTCGGCCAGGAGCTGACGCAACTCTCGGCCGGCGCCCGCGACCACTTCCGTGTCGATCACACCGGCTACATCTTTCAGCAGTTCAACCTGCTGCCGTTTCTGTCGGTGCGTGAAAACGTCGAACTGCCCTGCCACTTCTCGAAACTGCGCGCCGAACGAGCGAAACAACGTCACGGCAGCGTCGACAAAGCCGCCGCCACACTGCTCGCCCATCTGGGTTTGAAGGATGAAAACATCCTCAGTCGCCGCGCCGATTCGTTGTCCATCGGCCAGCAGCAACGGGTCGCCGCCGCCCGCGCACTGATCGGTCAACCGGAACTGGTGATCGCCGACGAACCGACCTCGGCCCTCGATTACGACGCCCGCGAGAACTTCATTCGCCTGCTGTTCGCCGAGTGCCGCGAAGCCGGCTCGAGCCTGTTGTTCGTCAGCCACGACCAGAGCCTGGCGCCGCTGTTCGACCACAACCTGTCGCTGGCCGAACTCAATCGAGCCGCTACCCCGTCCGAGGTCTGAGATGTATCTGTTTCGTCTAGCCATGGCCAGCCTGGCTAACCGTCGTTTCACCGCGATCCTCACGGCGTTCGCCATCGCCCTGTCGGTGTGCCTGTTGCTGGCAGTGGAGCGTGTGCGCACCGAAGCCAAGGCCAGTTTCGCCAGCACAATAAGCGGCACCGACCTGATCGTCGGCGCCCGCTCGGGCTCGGTGAACCTGTTGCTGTACTCGGTGTTCCGCATCGGCAACGCCACCAACAACATCCGCTGGGACAGTTTCGAACACTTCGCCAGCAACCCGAAAGTGAAGTGGGCGATCCCGATGTCCCTCGGCGACTCCCATCGCGGCTACCGGGTGATGGGCACCACCGAAGCCTACTTCGAGCATTACCAGTACGGGCGCCAGCAACACCTGCAACTGAGCGATGGCCGCGCCTTCGAAACCGACCCGTTCGAAGTGGTGCTCGGTGCCGAAGTGGCCGATGCACTGCACTACAGACTCGGTGACAAACTGGTGCTGGCCCACGGCGTGGCGGCGATCAGCCTGGTCAAGCACGACGACAAACCGTTCACTGTGGTCGGCATTCTCAAGCGCACCGGCACACCGGTGGACCGCACGCTGCACATCAGCCTCGGTGGCATGGAAGCGATTCACATCGACTGGCATAACGGCGTACCGGCCCGGGGCGAGGGCCGCATCACGGCTGATCAGGCGCGCAACATGGACCTCACGCCGCAAGCGATCACCGCGTTCATGCTCGGCCTCAACAACAAGATTTCGACCTTTGCCCTGCAACGGGAAATCAACGAGTTCCGTGGCGAGCCGATGCTGGCGATCCTGCCAGGCGTAGCGTTGCAAGAGCTGTGGAGTCTGATGGGCACTGCAGAAAAAGCCTTGTTCGTGGTATCGCTGTTTGTGGTGCTGACCGGGTTGATCGGCATGCTCACAGCGATTCTCACCAGCCTCAACGAGCGCCGTCGGGAAATGGCGATCCTGCGCTCGGTGGGCGCACGCCCCTGGCACATCGCGACGCTGTTGGTACTCGAAGCCTTTGCCCTGGCGCTGTCGGGCGTGATCGCCGGCGTGGCGTTGCTGTATGTGTGCATCGCGGCGGCCCAAGGTTATGTGCAAGCCAACTACGGCCTGTTCCTGCCGCTGTCCTGGCCGAGCGAGTATGAATGGACGCTGCTCGGTGGCATCCTGATCGCCGCGTTGCTGATGGGCAGCGTGCCGGCCTGGCGCGCCTATCGCCAATCCCTGGCCGATGGCTTGTCGATCCGTTTATGAGGACGTTGAAAATGCCCCGCGCTGTACTTGCGCTGTTGATGCTGGTCGCCCTGCCCCTGTGGGCGGCCCAGCCAAAAGACCTGGCCTGGTCGGAGATGATCCCGCCCGACGCGCCGAAAGAAGTGCCGAACATGACGCCGTTGCATGATCTGTCGCAGATGAGCAGCACGCTCTCTGCAGAGTCGGCGCCAGCAGCCAAGCAGGACATGCCCAACGCACCGGTGGTCAAGACCCTCGACGGCCAGAACATTCGCCTGCCGGGTTACATCGTGCCGCTGGAGGTGAGCGAGGAAGGACGTACCACGGAGTTTCTGCTGGTGCCGTATTTCGGCGCCTGCATCCATGTGCCGCCACCGCCATCGAACCAGATCGTGCACGTCAAGAGCGAAGTCGGCGTGAAGCTGGACGAGCTGTATCAGCCTTACTGGATCGAAGGCGCGTTGCAGGTCAAGGCGTCCACCAGCGAGTTGGCGGATGCCGGGTATCAGATGGAGGCGGACAAGATTTATCTGTATGAACTGCCGGAGTGAGTCCGGTGGTTTTGTGTTGTCAGAAATACCGCCTTCGCGAGCAAGCCCGCTCCCACACTGGAATGCGTTCCCCCCTGTGGGAGCGGGCTTGCTCGCGAAGGGGCCCTCGAAATCGCTACAAACTCCAGTCCTTGCCACTTTCATTGAGCTACATCAAAAGACCAAATCGTTAGCCGCCTTACCATTGGACATCAAAATTTTTAACGTCCTCTGGAGCCCCCATGAACAAGTCCATGCTCAGCGCTTCGCTGGTTGCCCTTGCGCTCGCAGCCCCGCTCGCCAATGCCTTCGAAGCCGGTGACATCCTCCTTCGTGCCGGCGCCATCACCGTCAACCCGGAAGCCGACAGCTCCAGCGTCAAGGTCGATCAAGGCCCGCTGGCGGGCGCCGACCTGGGCGGCAAGGCGACCATGAGCAGCGACACGCAACTGGGCTTGAACTTCGCCTACATGCTCACCAACCACCTGGGTATCGAGCTGCTGGCGGCCACACCGTTCGAGCATGACGTGAAACTCAAGGGCACGGCCCTGAGCGCGGCCAACGGCAAACTCGGCACCCTCAAGCACCTGCCACCGACCTTGAGCCTGGTGTACTACCCGCTGGATCCGAAGTCGGCCTTCCAGCCGTACGTCGGCGGCGGCATCAACTACACCTATATCTACGACGAACACGTTGGCAGCCAGGCCCAGTCCGCCGGTTTCAGCAACTTCAAGGCGGAAAACTCCTGGGGTCTGGCGTGGCAGGTCGGTGCTGACTACATGCTGACCGATAACATCATGATCAACGCCCAGGTGCGCTACATCGACATCGATACCCGCGCCACCGTCGAGAACAACTCGATCGCACCAGGCACCCGGGCACGGGTGGACGTCGATGTAGACCCGTTCATCTACATGGTGGGTCTGGGTTACAAGTTCTAAAGAACGTTCACGTGGTGGTGAATGAGGCTTGGTGGTGAGCAGACTTAAAAATGACGGCGACTGCTGCGCAGTCGAACGGGGGCGATGCGGCGATCCGACGAGCCCCCTCGCCACAGGAATTACACAAGCTGAAAGTAAATTCCGGCCGTGAAAAAGGCGCCTGTAAAAAGGCGCCTTTTTCATGTCCGCAGGGAAGCGATCTATCGCCCCAGCAACCGCGTCAGCCCCACGCGCATCGGTGTCTGCTCTGTGGTACTGAAGCGTTCCAACAGGCGCCGGTTGTTCGCCCGGGAATGACGAATGTCACCGGAGCGCGCCGGGCCGTAGCTCACCGGTGGCAACTTGCCGACCACGGCTTCGAGCGCTTCGAGCATTTGCTTGAGGGTCGTCGCCTGGTTCCAGCCAACGTTGACCGCACCGACTTCGACCCGGGGCATTTCGATGGCCTGCACCAGCAAGTCGACCAGGTCTTCGACGTAGACAAAATCCCGGGTCTGCTCGCCATCGCCGAACACCGTGATCGGCAAGCCCTTCAGGGCGCGCTCGCTGAAAATGCTGATCACCCCGGAGTACGGCGAGGACGGATCCTGGCGTGGGCCGTAGATGTTGAAGAAGCGGAAAATCACCGGTTCCAGCCCATGCTGGCGATGGTAGAAGTCGAAGTATTGCTCGCTGGCCAGCTTGTCCACCGCATAAGGCGTCAACGGCGCCTTGGGCGTGTCTTCGTCGATCGACTCACCTTCGCCATTGTTGCCATATACCGCCGCACTGGAGGCAAACAGCACGCGTTTGACCCCGGTCTGGCGCATGGCTTCGCAGACGTTCAGCGTGCCGATGAAGTTGCTCTGGTGTGTGCGCACCGGATCGTCCACCGAGGCCTGCACCGAAGCCACGGCGGCCAGGTGCGCCACGGCGCTGCATCCGGCCATCGCCTGGGCAACCAAAGCCGCATCGGCCACGTCGCCGACGATCAGTTCGACCCTGGGATTATCCAGCGGCAGATTGCTGTGCTTGCCGGTGGACAGGTCATCGAGAATCCGCACCGCATGGCCCCTGGCAAGCAGGGCGTCAGTCAGGTGTGAACCAATGAAACCGGCACCACCGGTGATCAAAACGGGGCTGTCAGCCATGGCGATAGAACCTGTCCAGTAGACCGGGAAGCGCCGCACGCCAGGCGCGTGGTTTGATTCCAAAGGTGTGCAGAATTTTTTTGCAGGCCAGTACCGCGTGTTGCGGTTCTTCGGCGGCATCCGGACGCGCGGCGTGGGCCTGGGCGGTCGGGGCTTCGATGGCCAGCGGATGCAGGCTGCGGGCTTCGGTCAGAATCGCCTGCCCCAGCGCCAGCGGCGTGGTCGCCTCATGCCCGGCGTAGTGGTAGGTGCCCCACAGCGGCGCCGCGCAATCGAGTTGCTTGAGCACTGATATGATCACACGGGCAGCATCGTCGACCGGCGTCGGATTGCCGCGCCGGTCGTCGGCCATCAGCAGCTCTTCGGGTTGTTCGGCACGGGCGAGGAAGCGGCCAAGGGCACCGTCCGGGCTGTCGTCCAGCAGCCAGCCGAAACGCAGCAGCACGTGTTGCGGGCAGGTGGCGCGCACGCTTTGCTCGATCCGCCACAACGCCTGACCCCGCAGGCCCAGGGGCACCGGTTCGTCT
This sequence comes from Pseudomonas sp. BF-R-24, assembly GCF_019947335.1. NCBI lineage: Bacteria > Pseudomonadati > Pseudomonadota > Gammaproteobacteria > Pseudomonadales > Pseudomonadaceae > Pseudomonas > Pseudomonas sp. BF-R-24. The sequence goes on along the minus strand of NZ_JAGYGG010000001.1, from coordinate 59,264 downwards.
TTTTCGCTGTAGGCGGTGGCGCGGGAGCCGTCGAACACGCGATAGCTGGAGGGTTGCAGCAGGACGATGTTGTGGTGCTGGCACAGTTCCGCCAGACGCTCGATCGCGCGCTCCTGGCCGGCCAGGCGCGATTCGCTCACCGCCTCGGCCTGAAACCAGTCGAAGTAGTAGGCAAGGTTGATCAATGCATCGGGACGGGTGTCGTCGAGCAGTTGTGTCAGGCTCGCGGCATCCCAGCCGTCTTCGGGCGGGCGGGGGGCGAGGAAACCGATGTCTTCCTCCGCACCGAGGCGAATCAGCGCCTGCCCAAGGGCATTTCCGCCGCCCAGTAACATAAGGCGCATTCGCATAGAGTCAGCAGGCCCAGTCTGATTGAAACGATGGCTTTATCGACATCGCGCCCAGGCGATGTCGTTGATAATTGCCGGAATCGTTGCATTTTGCGGGTTTAGTGCGCAACCGTCACCCGTAAAGTGTAGATGTCCGGGATTTGTGGTGCTGCCTCCGGCCCCTTCGCGAGCAGGCTCGCTCCCACAGAGGGGCGGTGAACACAAATCCTTGGTGGGAGCGAGCCTGCTCGCGAAGAGGCCCTGAAGACCAGCGAAGGTCTTGAGCGGTACTTGCAACTTCCCGTCCCCACCCGCATAACTTGCTGCATGAACCTGCCCATTCCCGCAGACAGTGCCCTGAGCGGCTTCCACCCTGCCGTCAGCGCCTGGTTCAGCCACACGTTCCCGGCGGTCACCGCCGCCCAGGCCCGGGCGTGGCCGTTGATCCGCCAGCGTCGCTCAACCCTGGTCGCCGCGCCCACCGGTTCCGGCAAGACCCTCACCGCCTTTCTCGCCGTCATCGATGACCTGGTGCACCGCGGCCTGGAAAGCCCCGAAGGCTTGCCCGACGCAACCCTGGTGGTCTACGTCTCGCCCCTCAAGGCCCTGTCCAACGACATCCAGATCAACCTGCAAAACCCGCTGGCCGGCATTACCGAGCAATTGCGCGTGATGGGCCTGCCCGAACTGCAGATCAGCACCGCCGTGCGCACCGGCGATACACCGCAGAAAGATCGTTCGGCAATGCGCAAGACCGCGCCGCACATACTGGTGACCACGCCGGAATCCCTGTATGTGCTGCTCGGTTCCGACTCTGGCCGGCAGATGCTCGGCACCGCACAAACAGTGATCGTCGACGAGATCCACGCCATGGCTGCCAGCAAACGCGGCAGCCACCTGGCACTGAGCCTTGAACGCCTGCAAGCCCTCTGCCCGGAGCCACTGCTGCGCATCGGGCTGTCGGCCACGCAAAAGCCCATCGAAGCGGTCTCGCGCTTCCTTGTCGGTCGCGACCGCCCGTGCGAGATCGTCGACATCGGCCACGCCCGCCCCCGCGACCTGGACATCGAAGTACCGCCCGTGCCGCTATCGGCCGTGATGGCCAACGATGTCTGGGAGTTGGTCTACGACCGCCTCGCCGCCCTCGCCCGGGAACACCGGACCACGCTGATCTTCGTCAACACTCGACGTCTGGCCGAACGCCTGAGCCGGCACCTGAGCGAGCGCCTGGGCAAGGATGCCGTGGCCGCCCACCACGGCAGCCTGGCCAAGGAATTTCGCCTGGATGCCGAGCAGCGACTCAAGCGCGGCGACCTGCAAGTGCTGATCGCCACGGCGTCGCTGGAACTGGGGATCGACATCGGCGACGTCGACCTGGTGTGCCAGATCGCCTCGCCGCGTTCGATTGCCGGGTTTCTGCAGCGGGTCGGCCGTTCCGGGCACCAGGTCGGCGGCACGCCCAAGGGCCGTTTGTTCGCCACCACCCGGGACGACCTGATCGAATGCGCCGCGCTGCTCGACTGCGTGCGCCGGGGCGAACTCGATACCTTGCTGATCCCGCAAGCGCCGCTGGACGTGCTGGCGCAGCAGATCATCGCCGAGGTCAGTTGCCAGGAGTGGCCGGAACAAGCGCTACTGGAGATGCTGCGCCGCGCCTCGCCCTACGCCGGACTCGACGACAAACACTACCAGGCGCTGCTGCACATGCTCGCCGAGGGTTACAACGGTCGTCAGGGCATCCGTAGCGCCTACCTGCATCGCGACGCTATGAGCCGCACCCTGCGCGGCCGCCGGGGCGCGAAACTGACAGCGGTGACCAGTGGCGGGACCATTCCGGACAACGCCGACTACAACGTGCTGCTGGAGCCTCAAGGGCTGAACATCGGCACCATCAACGAAGACTTCGCCGTGGAAAGCATTGCCGGGGATATCTTCCAGTTAGGCAACACGTCCTATCGGATCCTGCGGGTGGAAACCGGCAAAGTCCGGGTCGAGGATGCCCAGGGCCAACCGCCAACCATTCCGTTCTGGCTCGGTGAAGCACCGGGGCGCAGTGCCGAATTGTCCTCGGCGGTGGCGCGCTTGCAGGCACAACTCGATGACCTGCTGGGGGCTGCGCCAGGTAACTTGCAGCCAGCGCTCGACTGGCTGACCGAGACCCTGGGTTTGAACATCGCCAGCGCCGAACAACTGGTGGATTACCTGGCCCGTGCGCGACAAACGCTGGGTGCCCTGCCATCCCAAGACACGCTGCTGATGGAGCGCTTTTTCGACGAGTCCGGCGGCACGCAACTGGTCATTCACACGCCGTTCGGCAGCCGCATCAACCGCGCCTGGGGCCTGGCCCTGCGCAAGCGTTTCTGTCGCACCTTCAATTTCGAATTGCAGGCCGCCGCCAGCGAAGACGCCATCGTGCTGTCGCTGTCCACCAGCCACAGTTTTGAACTGGACGACGTCTGGCGCTACTTGCACAGCAACAGTGCCGAACACATCCTGATTCAAGCCGTGCTCGACGCGCCGCTGTTCGGCGTGCGCTGGCGCTGGAATGCCGGCGTGGCCCTGGCGCTGCCGCGCTACAGCGGCGGGCGCAAAGTCCCACCGCAGATCCAGCGGATGAAAAGCGAAGACCTGATCGCCAGCGTGTTTCCCGATCAGATCGCCTGCGTGGAGAACCTCGCCGGCGAACGGGAGATTCCCGACCATCCGCTGGTGGAACAGACCCTCGACGATTGCCTGCACGAAGCCATGGACAGCCAAGGCTGGCTGGCCTTGTTGCGGCGCATGGAACGCGGCGACATTCGCCTGATCAGCCGCGACTTGCCGGCGCCTTCACCGCTGGCGGCGGAGATTCTCAGCGCCCGGCCCTATACCTTTCTCGACGATGCGCCACTGGAGGAACGTAGAACCCAGGCAGTGCTCAATCGGCGCTGGAGCGACCCGCAATCCACCGACGACCTCGGCACCCTGGACGCCGAGCCGATTGCCGCCGTGCGCAACGAAGCCTGGCCGGCGCCCTGCGGGGTCGACGAAATGCACGAGGCCTTGATGAGCCTGGCGTGCATCACCGATACCGAGGCCGGCGCCAATCCGCAGTGGCTCGACTGGCTCAAGACCCTGGCCGACAGCGGCCGCGCGAGCCGTTTGCAGATCAACGCCGGGCAATCGCTGTGGCTGGCGCTGGAGCGCCTGACCTGCCTGCAGGCGATTTATCCCCAGGCCGAATTGACGCCGTCGCTGCAAGCGCTGCCGGACTTCGACGAGGTCTGGGAAGCCGACGACGCCATCCTCGAACTGATCCGCGCGCGGCTCAGTGCCTTCGGGCCGCTGGCGCTCGATCGAATTGCCGAACCACTCGGCTTGCCCGCTGCGCAGGTCAACCAGGCCCTGGCGCAACTGGAACGCGAAGGCTATGTGCTGCGCGGTCGCTTTACCCCGGGTGCCACCCGGGAAGAATGGTGCGAGCGGCATTTGCTGGCGCGGATTCACCGTTATACGGTCAAGCGCCTGCGCCGGGAAATCGAACCGGTGGCGTTGCAGGATTTCATGCGCTTCCTGTTCGACTGGCAGCATGTGTCGAGCGCAAGCCAGGGTCAGGGCGCCGCGGTACTGCCAGCCGTCGTCGCGCAATTGGAAGGCTACCCTGCTGCCGCTTCAGCCTGGGACAGCGACATCCTGCCGGCGCGGATCAAGGACTACTCGGCGACCTGGCTCGATGAGCTGTGCCGCAGCGGCAGACTGGTGTGGACGCGCCTGACTGCGCACAACAAAAGCGTCAGCACCGCGCTGCGCAGCACGCCGATTGTGTTGCTGCCGCGCAACCGGGTCGGCCTCTGGAGCGGCTTGACCGAACAGACGCCGGTCAGCGAACTGTCGCCGAAAACACAAAAGGTCCACGCCGCCCTCAGCCAGCATGGCGCGCTGTTTTTCGATGAGCTGATCCATGAGGCCCATCTGCTGCGTTCGGAGCTGGAAATCGCCCTGCAGGAACTGGTGGGCGCAGGGCTGGTGAATGCCGACAGCTTTGCCGGATTGCGCGCATTGATCACCCCGGCCAGCAAGCGCCAGCCTCGCAACAGTCGACGCGGGCGCGGGGCATTTATTGGTGGCATGGACGACGCCGGGCGCTGGGCCTTGTTGCGACGCACGCCTGTCGCGCCGGTGGTGCAAAACCAGCGCCCCGCGCCGACACCTGCCGATACCCTTGAGCACATCGCCATGACCTTGCTGCGCCGTTACGGCGTGGTGTTCTGGCGTTTGCTGGAGCGTGAAGCGGACTGGCTGCCGAGCTGGCGCGAACTGCTGCGTACTTTCCATCGCCTGGAGGCTCGCGGCGAGATTCGTGGCGGGCGTTTTGTCAGTGGCCTGGCGGGCGAGCAATTCGCCCTGCCCGAGGCGATCCCCTTGTTGCGGGAGGTGCGGCGTCGGCCCCATGACGGCAGCCTGGTCGCGGTGTGCGGGGTCGATCCGCTGAACCTCGCCGGTACGCTATTGCCCGGCGCGAAAGTCCCGGCACTGGCGAGCAATCGGCTGGTGTATCGCGACGGGTTGGCGGTTGCTGCCGAGATTGCCGGCAAGCAGCATTTTTGGGTTGAGCTGGATCAGCAACTCAGTGTCGAGGTGCGCAACAAACTGATCCGGCACTGAGGTTGTCTGGTCTGGCGCCTTCGCGAGCAAGCCCGCTCCCACATTGGATCTATGTCCGGACGCAGATTGGTGTTCCAACATAAAACCCTGTGGGAGCGGGCTTGCCCGCGAAGAGGCCAGTATTGTCGACAAAAAACTATTGCGACCGCGGCCGATCCGGCATCAGCACCGCCGAATGATCCGGCTCATGCCCTGCCTCGAGTGGTGGCTCGAGCGGATGCCTCGGCACCAGCGCCTGCTGTGGATAAGTCTGCGCGAAATGCACCCACGGGCAGTTATCCACAAGCTTTTTCAAACGCTGGTTGAAAGCCCGGCTCACCGCGTATTGACCACCGGATACCGTACGGAATTGCGCGGTCAGCACCACACCGTTGAGGTCCATCTTGTCGACGCCAAACACATCCAGCGGGCCTTGCAGGTTGTAGCGCAGGAACGGGTCGTTGCTGATGGAGTGCCCGGCCTCGCGGATCAGCTCGATGGCCTTGTCGACATCGGTGTCGTAGGTGAACTGCACCGAGAAAAACGCATAGGCGAATTGCCGCGATTGGTTGGTCACGGCCTTGATCTGCCCGAACGGCACCGAGTGCACGAAGCCCTTGCCATCGCGCAGGCGCAAGGTACGGATGGTCAGGCCTTCGACGGTGCCGGCATGCCCGGAATCGAGCACCACCCAGTCACCGATGGACAGGGTGTCTTCGATGATGATGAACAGCCCGGTGATCACGTCCTGCACCAGTTGCTGAGAGCCGAAACCGATCGCCAGGCCGATGACCCCGGCACCTGCCAGGAACGGTGCGACGTTGATCCCCAGGTTGGCCATGGTGGTGATCGCGCAAATCACCACCAGGATGATTTTGATCGCGTTGCGCAGCAGCGGCAGGATGGTTTTCACTCGCGTACTCGGCTGGCGCGCCGAGCGCTTGTTGGTTGGCGGTTTCAGGGCTTCCTGAATCGCCGTGTCGAGCACCACCCAGAACATCCAGGTCACCAGCAGGATCAGACCGATGTGGCCCAGGGAATCACTGATCGCCCGGCCCACGGCATTGGTCACCGCGAATTCGAACAGCGACACGCCCCAGATCCGCCCGAGGATATCGATGAACACGATGGCCATGGCGATGCGCAACAAGGCATGTGACAAATTGAGAAAGCGCTCCTTGTAGGCGCTGCCGCGGCGCAGGTCCGCTTCGCTGCGCGTCTTGAACAGATGATGCAGCGTGGTGCTGAGAAACACCGTGGCGATCAGCAGCACCGTGGTGAACAAGGCGCTGCGCAGCACTCTCTGGTTGTCCACCCCGGCGCCGATCAGGTTGATGATCGAAACCAGGACCATCAACAGAATCGGCCAATACCAGAGCCCGGAAAATATCCGCAGGGTTTCACGCAACGCCGGCTGGCTGAGGCGCTGGGCCAGCGGCAGGATACGGATCACATGGGCGACCGGGCGACGCATGCGGATCACCAGCAAGCCGAAGGAAATCGACGCTGCCAATCCAGTGAACACGGCGATGCTGCTGGTGAGATTACTGCCCAGTTGATGGGCGATCTGCGGGCTGGTCAGGGCATCGCTCAGGGCCACCAGAAAACCGATGCCGAACAGCGGTCGCGGGCTGTGTTGTCGAATAACCTGCACCGCCCGCCGCTTGTGTCCGGCATTGAACATCACCACCAGCGACAGCACCAATGACGCGGCAAAGATCCCGGCACTGGTGGCATAGGCAAAACACAACGCCAGCGCCCGTCCCGCCGATATCGGCAAAAGCTGGCTGGCATAAATCGTCAACGGCAGACTGATCACCGCCGGAAGGGTGTAGGGCAACACGTAACCGAGCAACGCCTGGCCCCGTTCGCGACTGAGCAGCAGACGGTGCTCGCACAGGCGCCTGGCGGCCATCCGCCCAAGCAGCCAAAGACAGGCAAACACGGCCGCCCACACGCAGGTCAGCAGCAGGAAATCGCCGGCGACGCGCCAGGGCGAACGGGCCGATGGCTTATTGACCAACTGATCCACTTCATCGGCCGCGAGGTCGGCACGCAGGCGCCAGACGTCGAGGAAGTTTTCGTTGAGATCGAGTTTGGTCTGGACCTCGTCGATGCTTGAACTGATGGCCCCCAGTAATCCGCCTTGCACCAGCGGTTCGGGATGGGCCGGCGGAGTCGCGGCGGTCGCGGTGGTCGGCAGCCCCGGTATCGCGGCGGCTTCCAGTTGCTCGCTACCCACAAACAGCAACGCTCCCAGCAGTATCGCGGTCTTGAGCCTGATCAAAACACCCGCTCCTTTGGCTGTGTCGGTAAGGAACTGATCGAGAAATGTCGGGCAAGTTCGGATATTGCCCGCAGATAGCAGGACAGTGATATCTCCTGTGGCGAGGGGGCTTGCCCCCGTTGGGGGGCGAAGCGCCCCCAAAACCTACCGTTCGAATTCATCTGATGCGCCGCATTCAATGGGTTTACGACTGCTTCGCAGCCGAACGGGGGCAAGCCCCCTCGCCACAAGTATGCATCCGTCCTCGCGATATTTGATCTGCACGCAAATATCAAATGTCCATCCCTGTATTTTTCTGACCGAGCCAAATCCCGACACTGCGCTCCATCACATCATTGCACCGGAGTTGTAGCCATGCCCATTGCCTTGCTCGCGCTGACCCTCAGCGCCTTTGCCATCGGGACGACCGAGTTCGTCATCGTTGGCCTGTTACCCACCATCGGCGCCGACCTCGGCGTCAGTCTGCCATCCGCCGGCCTGCTGGTCAGCCTGTATGCCCTTGGCGTTGCCGTCGGCGCCCCGGTGCTGACCGCCCTCACCGGCAAGGTTCCGCGCAAATTGCTGCTGTTGTCGCTGATGGTGCTGTTCACCCTCGGTAACCTGCTGGCGTGGCAAGCACCGAGTTACGAGTCGTTGATCCTCGCACGGATCGTCACCGGCCTGGCCCACGGGGTGTTTTTCTCGATCGGCTCGACCATCGCCACCAGTCTAGTGCCGAAGGAAAAAGCCGCCAGCGCGATTGCCATCATGTTCACCGGCCTGACCGTGGCGCTGGTCACCGGCGTGCCGCTGGGGACATTCATCGGCCAGCATTTCGGCTGGCGTGAAACCTTCCTCGCCGTTTCGGCCCTGGGCGTGATCGCCTTCATCGGCAGCTTGATCTACGTGCCGAAAAACATCGCCCACAGCAAACCCGCATCGCTGTTGCAGCAATTGCAGGTGCTCAAGCAACCACGCCTGCTGCTGGTGTATGCGATGACGGCCGTCGGCTACGGCGGCTCGTTCATTGCCTTTACCTTCCTCGCGCCGATTCTTCAGGACCTCTCCGGCTTCAGCGCCAGCACCGTCAGCCTGGTGTTGCTGGTCTACGGCATCTCCGTAGCCGTCGGCAACATCTGGGGCGGCAAACTGGCGGACAAGCGCGGCCCGATCAGCGCCCTGAAAATCATCTTTGCCCTGCTCGCCGCCGTGTTGTTCGTGCTGACTTTCACCGCCGGTAATCCTTGGCTCGCGCTGGCCACCGTGCTGGTCTGGGGCGCCGTGGCATTCGGCAACGTGCCGGGGTTGCAGGTATATGTGGTGCGTCAGGCTGAGCATCACACCCCGCAGGCGGTGGACGTGGCGTCCGGCCTGAACATCGCGGCGTTCAACCTCGGCATTGCCGGTGGCGCGTGGGGCGGTGGCCTGATCGTCGCCCACATGGGGTTGATTCACACCGCATGGATCGGTGGCCTGGTGGTGTTGGTGGCACTGGCATTGACCGCGTGGAGTGGACGTCTTGATCGCCTCGGCCCGGTGTATGCCGAACCGGCTGAGGGCTCTGCCCGCGTTATTACGGGTCACTGATACCCACTGTGGGAGCGAGCTTGCTCGCGATGACGGCGGTCCATTCAACATGGATGTGACTGATAAACCGCCATCGCGAGCAAGCTCGCTCCCACACTTGTTCGGTGTTGTTCTGTGGAAAATTGACCATCCGTAGCCCCATCGAAACTTTCGCCGCGGCCTCGTAGTCATCTCAAGACAGGGGCAGTCAGACCGGAGGCGACATGGCGGCAATTCATATCGGTATTTCAGGCTGGCGCTACACGCCCTGGCGGGGAGACTTCTACCCCATTGGCCTGACCCACAAGCGCGAACTGCAATTCGCCTTGCGGGCGGTCAACAGCATCGAAATCAATGGATCGTTCTACGCACTGCAGCGCCCCGAACGCTATGCCGTGGAAATCCGCCATGACAGCTTTGTCGATCCGCTGTTCGTCCGCTTGCTCAAGCGCTACAACACGGCCCTGGTCATCGCCGACACCGCAGATAAATGGCCGTATCGCGAAGACATCACCAGCGATTTCGTCTACCTGCGTCTGCATGGCGCCGAAGCACTCTATGCCAGCGGTTACACCCCGCAGGCACTAAAACGCTGGGGCGAACGAATCGAAGTCTGGCATCACGGCCAGCAACCGGATAATCCACAATTGATCGCGCCCCGGCAGAAGCCAAAGGCGTGCAAATCCCGGGAGGTGTTCTGCTATTTCGATAACGACGTCAAAGTCCGCGCCCCCTTTGATGCACGCCACTTGCTGCAACGCCTGCACCTCGAAAAAAACCTCGCCACCGTCCCCGGTGAGCCTGCGGCCGAGGGCGTGTTGCCATGAGCATTCCAGAGCCGGTCGGCGTCACGGACGAGCAGACCCCCATCAACACGACAGTGCAGCGCTTCACCGTGCTGACGGTCAACACCCATAAAGGTTTCACCGCCCTCAACCGGCGTTTCATCCTGCCGGAACTGCGAGAAGCGGTGCGCAGCGTGTCTGCCGATGTGGTGTTTTTGCAGGAAGTCCACGGCACCCACGAACAGCACCCCAGGCGCTACACCAACTGGCCGGCGATGCCGCAATACGAATTCCTTGCCGACAGCCTGTGGCCGCAGTTCGCCTATGGCCGCAATGCGGTGTATCCGGCGGGCGATCACGGCAATGCGCTGCTGTCGAAGTTCCAGATCATCCGCCACGACAACCTCGACGTGTCCATCAGCGGCCACGAGAACCGCGGGCTTTTGCATTGCGTATTGCGCTTGCCCGGTGACGGCCAGGAGGTACATGCGATTTGCGTGCATCTGGGGCTGCGCGAAACCCATCGCACCGCGCAACTGAAGCTGCTCGCCCAGTGCCTGGACGCCCTGCCCGGCGACGCCCCGGTGATTGTCGCCGGGGACTTCAACGATTGGCGCCAGCGCGCCGATGCATTGCTCACGCCCAGCGGTTTGCGCGAAGTCTTCGCCGAGCACCATGGCAAACCGGCGCGCAGTTTCCCCGCGCGCTTGCCGGCATTGCGCCTGGACCGCATCTACGTACGCAACCTCAAGGCCAGCCATCCGCAAGTGCTGACCTCCCGGCCCTGGTCGCACCTTTCCGACCACGCCCCGCTGTCGGTGGAGATCGAGCTATGAGCAGCCAGTCGATGGAAAAAAACACGCTGGAACACATCCCCGCTCCGCCCACCCGCGAGCCGACAGCGGTCGATGTCGAATACGGCTGGCAAGGCAGCAATCGGGTCGAGTTGCTGGAAAATGGCGAGGCGTATTTTCCCCGGGTGTTTGAAGCCCTGCGCCGGGCGCAAAATGAAATCCTGTTGGAGACCTTCATTCTGTTCGAGGACAAGGTCGGCAATGAGCTGCAACAGATTCTGATCGAAGCCGCCCAGCGTGGCGTGCGCACCACCGTGAGCCTCGACGGCTTCGGCTGCGGCGAACTGAGTACCGGGTTCCTGAACGCCCTGACCGCGGCCGGCGTGCACCTGCAAATGTTCGATCCGGCACCGAAACGCCTGGGCATCCGCACCAACTGGTTCCGGCGCCTGCACCGCAAGATCGTGGTGGTCGATGGCACCGTCGCGTTCGTCGGCGGGATCAACTTTTCCGCCGATCATCTGGCCGATTTCGGCCCCGAGGCCAAACAGGATTACTCCGTGGAAGTTCAGGGTCCGGCGGTTGCCGACATCCATCACTTTGCCCTGCTGCAATGCGGTCGCCCAGCGCGCGCCAAATACTGGTGGCACCGCCGTCGGCAGCGGCGTTCGGAACTGGCCTTCAGCGATCACGATGGCCAGGTGCGGCTGGTGTACCGCGACAACGGGGAACACCAGACCGACATCGAGGAGGTTTACCGCCAGGTATTGCGCCAGGCGCAGCGCCGGGTGGTGATCGCCAACGCCTACTTCTTTCCAGGGTTCCGCTTGTTGCGCGAGATCCGCAACGCGGCCCGCCGAGGGGTGGATGTGCGGCTGATCCTGCAGGGCCAGCCAGACATGCGGGTGGCCAGGCTTGCGGCGCGCATGACCTACGATTACCTGCTCAAATCCGGTGTGAAGATCTACGAATATTGCGACCGTCCGCTGCACGGCAAGGTCGCACTGGTGGATGAAGACTGGAGCACCGTAGGCTCCAGTAACCTCGACCCGTTGAGCCTGTCGATGAACCTGGAAGCCAACGTGCTGATCCGCGACCGTGGCTTCAATCGAGTTCTGTTCGATCGCCTGGAAGACCTCAGCGACAACCATTGCAAGGTCATGTCTCACGACATCGCGCCACGCGGGCGTGTCTGGCACATGACCGTCGGTTTTCTGGTGTTTCACTGCCTGCGGCATTTCCCGGCGTGGGCCGGTTGGTTGCCGGCGCATAAACCTCGCCTGAAACACATTCCTCCTCCGACCGGGGCCGCTGACCATGAACCGCACTGAGCCCCACACGGCAACTCACGCCAAAAGCCCTGGGAAGACGCACTGGAACCGCTGGAAACGACCGCTGACGATGCTGTTTTTCCTGATGCTGATCGTGCTGTTCACGATGCTCGCCCAGCGCATCGAATGGAACGAAGTGTTCGATACCCTGGCCGATTTCAAGGTGCGCACACTGATCATTGCCTCGGGGCTGACCCTGGTGAGTTTTCTGGTGTACGCCTGCTTCGACCTGATCGGCCGCACCTACATCCGCCAGAACCTGACCTGGAAGCAGATTCTGCCCGTGGGGATCATCAGCTACGCCTTCAACCTGAACCTGAGCGCCTGGGTCGGTGGCATCGCCATGCGATACCGGTTGTATTCGCGGCTCGGGGTCAGCAAGAGCAACATCGCGAAAATCCTCGGTCTGAGCCTGGCGACCAACTGGTTCGGTTACATGGTCATTGCCGGCGCCATGTTCAGCAGCGGGCTGGTACGCATGCCGCCGGGCTGGAAGCTCAGCAGTAGCGCGCTGCAAGGCGTGGGGGTTTTGTTATTGCTGCTGAGCGCCGGATACCTGGTGGCGTGCCGGTTTGCCAAACGTCGGGAGTGGGTGATTCGTGGTGTGGAGATTGACCTGCCGTCGCCGCGCATGGCCGTGCTGCAACTGGCCCTCGGTGCCCTGAACTGGTCGCTGATGGCAGCGGTGATCTTCACCTTGCTACCGAACAAACTGGACTATCCACTGGTGCTGGGCGTGCTGTTGATCAGCGCCATCGCCGGGGTCATCACTCACATCCCGGCCGGGCTCGGCGTGCTGGAAGCCGTGTTTGTGGCGCTGCTGCAACACGAGGCTTCGCGGGGCAGCCTGGTGGCGGGACTGCTGGCCTATCGGGCGATTTATTTCATCCTGCCGTTGTTGATTGCCCTGGTGATGTACCTGCTGGTGGAAGCCAAGGCCAAGTCATTGCGGATTGCGAAGAAACCCAAGTGATTTTGTGCCGGTTGTGAGGACGCCTTCGCGGGCAAGCCCGCTCCCACAGTGTCTGTTGGTGGATGCAGATTCCATGTACACCCTCGCTCCTTGTGGGAGCGGGCTTGCCCGCGAAGGGGCCCGCAAGAACACCCCAATATCAGGATGATTGAATAATGCTCAAACGCTCCCCCACCACCATCTCGGTAACCCAGCCGACAAGGATCGAGGTATAGGCCTGCTGCGAAACCGGGTCGCTCAGCGCATGGTCGGCGCCATCGATAATGCGATGGGTCAGCGAGTGAGTCTGCTGGCACGCCGCGCGGTAACTCATGATCGTCGAATGGGGCACGTAGTCGTCGGTCTCGGACTGCACCAACAGGACATCCCCGGTGAATTGCGAGCAGGCGTGCAAGGCACGATTGCTGTCGGCACGCACCAGGGTGCTTCGGTAATCACGCAGATCCAGCTTGTCCAGGTCGCGTTTCGGCGCGTGCCATTGCTCGTCTCGATACAGCGCCGGCACCCGCAGCGCCAGCCAGCGCACGGGCCTCAGCGAGGTCAGAATCGAGGCCAGATACCCCCCGTAACTGGTGCCGACCACGGCAATCGCCGAGGTATCGAGGGCCGGGTGCGCGAGCAAGCGGTCATAGGCCGCCAGCAGGTCGCGCAAATTGTCTTCCCGGGTCACCCGGGACAATGGAATGCCGGTGCCACCGGTGTGCCCGCGCAGGTCAAAGGTCAGGCACACGCACCCCAACCCGGCGATACCTTTGGCGCGTTCCAGATCCCGCTCCTGGCTGCCGCCCCAACCGTGCACAAAGAGCACGCCGGGGACTTTCGATTTGGGACTCAGGAAGGTCCCGCTCATCTGTTCGTCGTCGATGTCGATCTGAATGGATTCGCTTCTAGCCGTCATAGGGTTTAACCGTCACGTACTTGAGGAGAAAGTCACTGGCCTGCGCCGGCCCGCGGTACACCTCGATGGCGTCCGCCGGCAGCGGCTGGTCGATGTAGGTTTCCACCGAAGACACACGAATCGCGCACATCCCCGGATCGTTGACGAAACTCTGCAAGGCCGCGACCTCGGCGCTGCTGGCGCCGCCCATGCGCCAGGATTGTTCGAGCACACCGCTGCGTGGTCGGCCATCGCTGCCGATGCCCTGGGCGATGTCGTAGTTGCGCCGCGAGGCATAGAAACCTGGGTAGGCTTCATCCGCCGCGCTGTCGAACACCTGTGCCTGGCGGATCGCCAGTTGCACGTCTTCCGGCAGATCCAGCTTCAACAATTCGTCATAGCCGCCTGGCACCACCAGCAGGTTGGACCCGCCATAAACCTGTTCACCCTGAGCGTCCTCGGTCAAGTATTGATCACCGCAGTAACTGAGTACCTTTGCGCCGATAAAACTCTGGCCGACGCTGTGGGTGATCACCTGGTCCAGGTCCTGTTCGAGCACCACGCCTTCGGTGAACATCGCCTCGGCCTCGGGCTGGGCAAGCAGCTCATCGAACTCGTCGAGGCTTTTGATCACTTCCTGACCACGTCCGGCACAGGCATGAATCGGTTTCAGGCGGATCGGCCCGGTGTACAGCAAATGCTCCGCCGCCGGGCGCGCATCCTTCAGGGAGAACACGCTGAGACCGTCGAGCACCACGCTGCGCACCCGCTCGGAAAACAACGGAGCCCAGCCTCGCGGCGCATGGGCATGGTGGTTGAGCAATCCGTGACTGATGGCTTTGGTGCAGATGAAGTCGTGGTCGACATAACCGCCCCACAAATCCTCCGGGCCCTTGACCCCCAGTTGCCGGGCAGCCGCAGCGCCCACAAGGGTCTGGGTCGGCAACAGGTAGAGGTCTCGCCCTGCATGCAGTTGCGGGTCGTAGCTGCCGCCGTAGTTGAGCCCCAGTATCTGCGCCAGCCAGCGGGCCAGTGCGCGGTTGGTTTCAACTTCATGCACTGGCGCGTCGGCGAACACCGAATGGGCGACCACCAGTTTCCTGCGGTTTGCCGGGGTCATGCATCCCCCTTCAATCGACGTTTGATGAATGTAGCTGAAGGGGTGCAGAGATCAGGCCAAGGCCCGTTGAGGGAAAAGGGGTTTTAAATCAGCCCGTTGTGCAGGAAGTGATGGCATGTGGCCTGTTTTATTCTGCACGACGCCCTTTGATACTCCGGCATTTTGCACGATTCCAGCCCACACGCCCGACCCTGTGGGAGATTCTATGTTGCAGACGCACAGCTATCGCGAGCAAGCTCGCTCCCACAGGGAATCGAGGTGATGCGACTACCGTGCGACCGATCCAGAGTTCACCCCAAACCGTGTCCGATAATCACTCGGCGCCAACCCGGTGATCTTCCTGAACGTTGCGCGAAACGCCCCGGGGTCCTGATAACCCACGGTCCAGGCGATGTGGTCGATGGTGCCGTTGGTGAACTCAAGCATTTCCCGGGCCTTGCCGACTCGCAGGTGCTGGCAGTATTCGGTGGGTTTGAGCCCGGTGGCCGCGCGAAAGCGTCGCAGGAAGGTGCGTTCTTCCAGCCCTGCCTTTTCGGCCATCGCCGCCAGCGACACATCGGTCGCTCCGGTGCTTTGCAGCCAGTGTTGCACCTTGAGGATCGTCGCATCGCCATGACTGAGGATCGGCGCAAAGTTGCTGCCGCACTCACTGGCGCTATCGCTGTGTTCCACCACCAGAAAACGCGCGGTGTTGGTGGCGATGCTCGGCCCCAGCAACCGGTTGACCAGGCGCAGACCCAGTTCCGACCAGGCCATCAGCCCGGCGGTGGTAATCAGGTCGCCGTCATCGACAATCGGCGTATCGGCCTTGAGCCGGATCGCCGGATAACGTTCGGCGAAAGCTTTGGCCGAGGTCCAGTGAGTGGTGGCGCTGCGACCGTCGAGCAGACCGCTTTCGGCCAACAGGATAGAGCCCACGCAAACCCCGCCCAGTGTCGCGCCGCTGGCATGTTGCTCACGCAACCAGCGAATCAATCCCTTTGGCGCCTGGCCCTCGGAAAAACCGCCGATCGATGGCGGAATCAACACGGCCACCAGGGCGCGCTCCGGGCCAGGATGGCTGTCGAAGACCCGAACCGGCGGCTGATCACCCTCGACCTGCCAATGGCTGACCCGCAACAGCGGCAACTGCGCAGACTGATGTTCGGCGGCGATCCGGTTGGCCACCCCGAACAAATCCGTCAAACCATGCACCGCCGCCATCTGCGCGCCGGGATAGATCAGCACACCGAGTTCGGCGATTGCCCTTTCTGCGTCCATTGTCAGTTTTCCCCCTTCTATTGTCGGTGCGGCCAATCCTCGGATCGCCTGCCAGAGCCAATACTTCATTCCACACCAACACACACTTCGAGGAAACAGTCATGGTCAAGCAAGCGCTCATCGTAGTCGATATCCAGAACGACTACTTCCCCCAAGGCAAGTGGCCGCTGGTCGGTGCCGACGCCGCCGCCGACAACGCCGTACGCCTGATCAAGGCCTTCCGCGACGCAGGGGATTCAGTGGTGCACATTCGCCACGAATTCACCTCTGAAGATGCGCCGTTTTTCACCCCGAACTCCGAGGGCGCGAAGTTGCACCCGAAAGTGCTCAACCGTGCCGACGAACCGGTGGTGCTCAAACACTTCGTCAACTCGTTCCGCGAAACCGAACTGAAATCGATCCTCGACGAACAAGGCATCAAGGAACTGGTGGTCGTGGGCAGCATGAGCCACATGTGCGTCGACGGCATCACTCGGGCGGCGGCGGATTTTGGCTATACGGTCACTGTGATCCACGACGCCTGCGCCACCCGTGACCTGGAGTTCAATGGCGTGACGGTTCCGGCGGCGCAAGTTCATGCGGCGTTCATGGCGGCCCTGGCGTTTGCCTATGCCAGCGTGGTCTCGACCAACGAGTACCTGACAAGAAGCCGGAAGGTGTAAACCTTATTCAGGACAAGACAGCGAAAATGAAAAAGCCCATGGCCTCACCTGCCATGGGCTTTTTATTGCCAGTGAGTCTGGACGATCTGCATCAAACGCAATACCGCCAGAATCCTGAAAAGTCATGCCAAAGCCAACAATCACTCCACTCCCAACGCATACGCGGGGGATGTTGCTTTCACCCATGCCACTTTCTGGATAACTCACTGGAAGCCTGAACAATGAACAGCATGAATATCAGCACTGACAGCCTGTCGAAAAAAACATCCCTCGGACTCACCACCATGGCGCTAGGGACCTACGGCATTTACTTCGCCCTCGCCATTATCTACTTCTGGTTCGGGGGAATGAAATTCACCCACTATGAAGCAGAGGGACTGGTGCCACTGGTAAGCAACAGCCCGTTCCTAGGATGGGTCTATAACATTTTCAGTGTCGATCTGTTTTCCAGTTTGCTTGGCGTTCTGGAGATCTCCATCGGTGTACTGATTGCGGGTCGCCTGCTGTCGCCAAAGCTTTCCTTGATCGGGGGCGCCTTGTCGGCCGGGCTGTTTTTCACCACCTTGAGCTTTATGTTCTCGACCCCCGGCGTGATTGAGCCCGGCCTTGGTTTCCCGGCCATTTCGGTCGCGCCAGGCCAGTTCCTGCTCAAGGACATCGGCTTGCTTGCCGCCTCCCTGTTCGTGGCGGGCCATTCGCTGACCCGACTGGAAACCCCTTGAGCTGACAACTTCACCCGCCGATGGCCTGAATCAGCTCGATGCATTCAGGTCATCGCCATCACCCGCCAGTACGCGGCCCTCAAGGGCCAGGGATTTCATCCAGTCCCGTGGACTGCAGCCGGTCTTGCGGCGAAACGCACGGGCAAGGGCCGACGGACTTTCATAGCCCACCTCATCGGCGATCAGCGTAATCGGCCGCCCCTCCCGCAGGCGCTTCTGCGCCAGACTGATCCGCCAGCTCAGAAGATAATCCAACGGTGTTTGCCCCAGGACCGCGCGGAAATGCACGGCATAAGCGGCGCGGGACATGTTCGATTCATTTGCCAACTCGGCCACTGACCAGGCCCGCTGAGGTTGGTTGTGCATCTGTATCAGCGAGCGCGACAGCCGCACATCGGCCAACCCGGCCATCATCCCGGTGCTCAACTGATGGTGGTCGAGCAAATGCCGGAACAGCAGGATGATCAACAGTTCGAACAAACGATCAAGCACGGCCTCCCTGCCGCAATGCCCGGCGCCAGCTTCACCGAACAGCCATCTCAGGGTGTCGGCCAGCAACGGCAGCTCATCCAGGGGCAACACCAGAAGATCGGGGAGCGAAGCAGATATCGGATTGCTGGCGCCGCCATCGAACAGCATCGACGCACACAACAGCTGAGCACCTTCAGTCTCACTGGCGATGAGCTGATGTCGACTGGGGCGTGGCAGGAAAATCAGGCTGGGGCGAGTGATCAACAACTCACTCCTCCCTGGGCCTTTCAAAGTGACAGAGCCGGCCTGCAGCAGGTGAATATGACCGCGCTGGTCGGCGCCATCGTAGGACGCCACGCCGCAAAGCATGCCGCTGTAGAACAGGTTCGCGCGCACGCCGAACTGTGACAACAACGTAGACAGGCGATCCATAGGGCAACTCTGCACAGGGTCTGGACCCATAGCAGAGTATCACTGCGCGCTGACCGCTGGACGATCCTCGATCCCGGCGAGGAATGCCCTGGTAAAAATGCAAAAAAGCCCGGCATCCATAGGGAGGCCGGGCTTTTTCAGGTTCTATTCTTTGGTGAAAGAATCAGAACGGGATATCGTCATCAAAGCTGTCGAAATCCGGAGCCGGCTGAGGAGCGGCCTGCTGTGGAGCCGGGCGCGACTGTTGCGGCGCCGACTGCTGTGGACGTGGAGCCTGCTGGCGTGGCGCGGACTGCTGGTAGTTGTTACCACCGCCCTGGCCCTGCTGGTCGCCCTGTGGACGGCCGCCCAGCAGTTGCATGGTGCCTTGCATGTCGACCACGATTTCGGTGGTGTAACGCTTGATACCGTCTTTTTCCCACTCGCGGGTCTGCAGCTTGCCTTCGATGTAGACCTGAGAACCTTTACGCAGGTATTCGCCAGCGATTTCTGCAACCTTGCCGAACATCGACACACGGTGCCATTCGGTCTTTTCAACTTTCTGACCGGTTTGCTTGTCGGTCCACTGTTCGCTGGTCGCCAGACTCAGGTTGGTCACGGCGTTACCGTTAGGCAAGTAGCGAACTTCGGGATCCTGGCCGCAAGTGCCGACCAATATGACTTTGTTAACCCCACGGGCCATAACGTTCTCCTAGGCTACGCACGCTGCCCCGGCCGGGTTGTTCACCAGGCGCTCAAGGGTGGTGCGATCCAATAGTTCGGTGTCCAGTTTGATGTAAATCGCCGCCTCTTCTGCGACGATGACTGCATCTGTTACCCCTACGACCGCCTTCAGGCGCTCGACCAGACCCGCTTCGCGGATCGCCTCGGGCGACAACGGCAAGCGCAGGCTCGTGACGTAGGGAGGTTCGCGCATGGTAACAGCAAAGGCCAGCCAGAGGGCAGCCAGACCGGCGCATCCGAGGAACACAACCGACAGACCGCCATGCTGGAACAGCCAACCGCCAAGAATGCCGCCCAATGCCGACCCGAGGAACTGGCTGGTGGAATAAACCCCCATCGCCGTGCCCTTGCCGCCGGCCGGTGAAACCTTGCTGATCAGCGATGGCAACGAAGCTTCCAGCAGATTGAACGCGGTGAAGAACACCACCGTACCGATCACCAGAGCCCGCAAGCTGTCGCCGAACTGCCAGAAGAATAGCTCAGTGAACATCAGCGTCACGACGGCACCGAGTAAAACTCGTTTCATTTTGCGTTTCTTCTCGCCGTAGATAATGAACGGGATCATGGCGAAGAAAGAAATCAGCAACGCGGTCAGGTACACCCACCAGTGCTGCTCTTTGGGCAGCCCGGCTTTCTCGACCAGCGCCAGCGGCAAGGCGACGAAGCTGGACATCAACATCGCGTGCAACACAAAAATACCCAGGTCCAGCCGTAGCAGGTCCGGGTGCTTGAGCGTCGGCATCAATGCCTGGCGCGCAACACCGGACTCGCGATGCTGCAATGTCCCGGTAGAGCGCGGCACCATAAACATGACGATCACAATGCCGAGCAGCGCCATGCCGCCCGTGGCGAGGAACAACCCGGACAGACCAAAAGCGCGGGTCAGCAACGGGCCGACCACCATGGCGACGGCGAACGACAGACCGATGGTCATGCCGATCATGGCCATGGCTTTGGTCCGATGCTGCTCCCGCGTCAGGTCTGACAACAAGGCCATGACCGCGGCTGAAATCGCCCCGGCACCTTGCAGGATTCGCCCGGCGATCACGCCCCAGATCGAATCGGCATTGGCCGCCAGCACACTGCCGAGTGCGAAGATAATCAACCCGATGTAAATCACCGGGCGGCGGCCGATGCGATCGGAAATGAAACCGAATGGAATCTGGAAAATCGCCTGGGTCAGGCCGTAAGCGCCAATCGCCAGCCCGATAAGGGCCGGGGTCGCTCCTGCCAGGTCCATCCCATAGGTCGCCAAAACCGGCAACACCATGAACATGCCAAGCATACGGAAGGCGAACACCAGGGCCAGACCGCTTGCCGCGCGGGTCTCGCTGCCGCTCATGCGCTCGCTGTGGGGATCGTGCATGGAAAAACCTCATGTGAACCGGCGGCGATTCTACCAGTCCCATCGATTGGCAGGGTATATCGCGACGCTTTGCCGCGTGTAGATGACAGAGCTTTCATGCAAGGCAGCAATAGCAGCATTCGATAGTGTGCATCCATCCAGTATTTGGCCGTATACTCCTACGTTTTCGACGCCCGCCGAGCGAGGCCACCTTGGACAAGATCCTGATTCGTGGGGCTCGAACCCACAACCTGAAGAACATCGACCTGACCCTGCCACGGGACAAGCTGATCGTCATCACCGGCCTGTCCGGCTCCGGCAAGTCGTCCCTGGCTTTCGATACCCTGTACGCCGAAGGTCAGCGCCGCTACGTCGAATCGCTATCGGCCTACGCCCGGCAGTTCCTGTCGATGATGGAAAAGCCCGACGTCGACACTATCGAAGGCCTGTCGCCGGCGATCTCCATCGAACAGAAGTCGACCTCGCACAACCCGCGCTCGACGGTCGGCACTATCACCGAAATCTACGACTACCTGCGCCTGCTTTATGCACGCGTGGGTATTCCCCGTTGCCCGGATCACGACATCCCGCTGGAAGCGCAGACCGTCAGCCAGATGGTCGACCTGGTCCTCGCCGAACCGGAGGGCAGCAAGCTGATGCTGTTGGCGCCGGTCATCCGCGAGCGCAAAGGCGAGCACCTGTCGGTTTTCGAAGAGCTGCGCGCGCAGGGTTTTGTCCGCGCCCGAATCAATGGAAAGCTCTATGAGCTGGACGAAGCTCCCAAGCTCGACAAGCAGAAAAAACATACCATCGATGTCGTGGTCGACCGCTTCAAGGTTCGCGCCGACCTGCAACAACGCCTGGCCGAATCCTTCGAGACCGCGCTGAAACTGGCGGACGGCATCGCCCTGGTGGCGCCGATGGACGACGAGCCGGGTGAAGAGATGATCTTCTCCGCACGCTTCGCCTGCCCGATCTGCGGCCACGCGATCAGCGAACTGGAACCCAAGCTGTTCTCCTTCAACAACCCGGCCGGCGCTTGCCCGACCTGCGATGGTCTGGGGGTGAAGCAGTTCTTCGACATCAAGCGCCTGGTCAATGGCGAACTGACCCTGGCCGAAGGGGCGATTCGTGGCTGGGACAGGCGTAACGTCTATTACTTCCAGATGCTCGGCTCGCTGGCCTCGCACTACAAGTTCAGTCTGGAAGTTCCGTTCAGCGAATTGCCGGCCGATCAGCAGAAATTCATCCTGCACGGCAGCGGTTCGCAAAACGTCGACTTCAAATACCTGAACGACCGTGGCGATATCGTCAAACGCTCGCACCCGTTCGAAGGCATCGTGCCGAACCTGGAACGCCGTTACCGCGAAACCGAATCGGCATCGGTGCGCGAAGAACTGGCCAAGTTCCTCAGCACCCAGTCGTGCCCGGATTGCCGTGGCACCCGCCTGCGGCGTGAAGCGCGGCATGTGTGGGTCGGCGAGAAAACCCTGCCGGCAGTGACCAACCTGCCGATCGGCGATGCGTCCGATTATTTTGGCGGGCTCAAGCTCACCGGACGACGTGGCGAAATTGCCGACAAGATCCTCAAGGAAATCCGCGAGCGCCTGCAGTTCCTGGTCAACGTCGGCCTCGACTACCTGTCGCTGGATCGCAGCGCGGACACCTTGTCCGGTGGCGAGGCCCAGCGTATTCGTCTGGCCAGCCAGATTGGCGCCGGCCTGGTAGGCGTCCTGTACATCCTCGACGAACCCTCCATCGGCCTGCATCAGCGCGATAACGACCGGTTGCTGGGCACCCTCAAGCACCTGCGCGATATCGGTAATACGGTGATCGTGGTCGAGCACGATGAAGACGCGATCCGCCTGGCCGACTACGTGGTGGACATCGGCCCGGGCGCTGGCGTGCACGGCGGGCATATCGTCGCCGAAGGCACACCGGCCGAGGTCATGGCTCACCCGGACTCGCTGACGGGTAAATACCTGTCGGGCCGGGTGAAGATCGAAGTCCCGGCCAAACGTACACCGCGCAACAAGAAGCTGACGCTGTCGCTCAAGGGCGCGCGCGGCAACAACCTGCGCAATGTCGACCTGGAGATTCCGATCGGCCTGCTGACCTGTGTGACCGGCGTGTCCGGCTCCGGCAAGTCGACGCTGATCAACAACACCCTGTTCCCTTTGAGCGCCACGGCGCTGAATGGCGCCACTACCCTCGAAGCGTCCGCCCACGACAGCATCAAGGGCCTGGAGCACCTGGACAAGGTCGTCGACATCGACCAGAGCCCGATCGGCCGTACACCGCGCTCCAACCCGGCGACCTACACCGGTTTGTTCACGCCGATCCGCGAGTTGTTCGCCGGCGTACCGGAGTCCCGCTCCCGGGGCTATGGTCCGGGGCGCTTCTCCTTCAACGTCAAGGGTGGCCGCTGCGAGGCTTGTCAGGGCGACGGCCTGATCAAGGTCGAGATGCACTTCCTGCCGGACATCTACGTGCCCTGCGACGTGTGCAAGAGCAAGCGATACAACCGCGAGACCCTTGAGATCAAGTACAAGGGCAAGAGCATCCACGAAACCCTCGAGATGACGATCGAGGAAGCACGGGTGTTCTTCGATGCCGTACCGGCCCTGGCGCGCAAGCTGCAAACATTGATGGACGTCGGCCTGTCGTACATCAAGCTGGGGCAATCGGCGACCACGCTGTCCGGCGGTGAAGCCCAGCGGGTGAAACTGTCCCGCGAGCTGTCCAAGCGCGATACCGGCAAGACCCTGTACATCCTCGACGAACCCACCACCGGTCTGCACTTCGCGGATATCCAGCAACTGCTGGACGTGTTGCATCGCCTGCGCGACCACGGCAACACCGTGGTGGTGATCGAACACAACCTGGACGTGATCAAGACCGCTGACTGGCTGGTGGACCTGGGGCCGGAGGGTGGTTCCAAGGGCGGGCAGATCATTGCCGTCGGCACCCCGGAAGAAGTGTCAGAGATGAAGCAATCCCATACCGGTTATTACCTCAAGCCGCTGCTGGAGCGCGATCGGGCTTGACCGCCCCCCATGAAAAAGCCCCTGTCACTTCATCAGTGACAGGGGCTTTTTTGTATTCGCAGCAATCAGGTGTGGGATTGCAGGTAGTTCTCTAGCCCGATCAACTTGATCAGACCCAACTGCTTCTCGAGCCAGTAGGTGTGATCTTCTTCGGTGTCATGCAATTGAACCCGCAGCATTTCGCGGCTGACGTAGTCCTTGTGTTGTTCGCAGAGCTTGATGCCCTTGCACAACGCAGCCCGTACTTTGTATTCCAGGCGCAAATCCGCTTCGAGCATCTCTGTCACCGTGGTGCCGACGTCGAGATCGTCCGGACGCATGCGCGGCGTGCCCTCGAGCATCAGAATCCGGCGCATCAGGGCGTCAGCGTGCCCTGCTTCCTCTTCCATCTCGTGGTTGATTCGTTCGTAGAGCTTGGTGAAACCCCAGTCCTCATACATCCGCGAGTGGACGAAATATTGATCGCGCGCGGCCAGTTCGCCGGTCAGCAACGTGTTGAGGTAATCGATCACATCTGGGTGGCCTTGCATCGCCCTACATCTCCCTGCTTTAAAGTTGTAGTTTGAACCAACATGCCCTTATCGTCACTCGCAAGACGCAATAAAAGCGAAGATATTCTGAGAAAACCGGCTGAAATAACGCAAAAACCGCCCAAACAAGGGCGGTTCTGCTTCTCATTTAGACTTCGTTAAGCTGTACGTTGAGCAGCTTTGCGATTGCTTCTCCATACGCCGGGTCAGCCTTGTAGAAATGCTGCAACTGGCGATCAACCACATCACTCGATACACCCGCCATCGCACCGGCGATGTTGCTAACCAGCAATGATTGCTGCTCCCCAGTCATCAAGCGGAACAACGCGCCGGCGTGGCTGTAGTAGTCGGTATCCTCGCGGTGATCGTAACGATCAGCCGCACCGCTCAGTGCCAATGGCGGCTCTGCATAGCGAGGCGCTTGCTTCGGCGACTCAACGTAGCTGTTCGGCTCGTAGTTTGGTGCCGCACCGCCGTTACTGCCAAACGCCATCGAACCATCACGCTGGTAGCTGTTCACCGGACTGCGAGGCGCATTAACCGGCAATTGCTGGTGATTGGTGCCAACACGGTAGCGGTGAGCATCCGCGTAAGCGAATACTCGACCTTGCAGCATGCGGTCAGGCGATAAGCCAACACCTGGGACCATGTTGCTGGGACCGAATGCCGCTTGCTCGACTTCAGCAAAGTAGTTCAGCGGATTGCGATTGAGCTCCAGCTCTCCGACCTCAATCAGTGGAAACTCTTTCTGCGACCAGGTCTTGGTGACATCAAAGGGGTTCTCGTAGTGCGCCGCTGCCTGAGCTTCGCTCATGATCTGGATGCATACGCGCCATTTCGGGAAATCACCCTGCTCGATGGCATTGAACAGGTCGCGCTGGGCGTAATCCGGATCAGTGCCCGCCAGGCGCGCTGCCTCCGCTGGAGCAAGGTTCTTGATCCCCTGCCTGGTCTTGTAGTGCCACTTCACCCAGTGACGCTCACCTTGAGCGTTGATGAGGCTGTAAGTGTGGCTGCCGAAGCCATGCATGTGACGGTATCCATCAGGGATACCCCGGTCGGAGAACAGGATGGTGACCTGATGCAGCGCCTCGGGCGAATGCGACCAGAAGTCCCACATCGCCTGGGCACTCTTCAGGTTGCTTTGCGGCAAACGCTTCTGGGTGTGGATAAAGTCCGGGAACTTCAGTGGATCGCGAATGAAGAACACGGGGGTGTTGTTGCCGACGATGTCCCAGTTGCCTTCCTCGGTATAAAACTTCAAGGCGAACCCACGCGGATCACGCTCGGTATCAGCCGAACCCCGCTCACCGCCCACGGTGGAAAACCGCAGGAAAGTCGGGGTTTGCTTGCCGACTGTCTCAAACAGCTTCGCGCTGGTGTATTGAGTGATATCGCGCGTCACGGTGAACGTACCGTAGGCACCCGAGCCTTTGGCGTGTACACGGCGCTCAGGGATGTTTTCACGGTTGAAGTGGGCAAGCTTCTCGATCAGGTGAAAGTCGTCGAGCAGCAGCGGGCCACGAGGGCCGGCGGAACGGGAATTCTGGTTATCGGCAACAGGAGCGCCACTGGCGGTGGTAAGCGTTTTGTTTTGGCTCATGCGATCTTCCTTCCTCTGTCGGTCTTGAACTGCCGGCTATCGGCTGAGAGGGAGTATTGATCATCAATATGACAGCTACAAATTCATTAACTTGTAGACATCGATAGAGAAAAACTAATGATCATCCCCATCACATAATGACGACGTGGACGCGGGAGACGCTTGTACAGAGGGCGCGTTTCTTACAGGCACAAAAAACCGGGCACAAGGCCCGGTTCTTTGTTTCAGACTGACGTCTTACTCGGCAGATACAGCTTCGCCAGCAGTAGCACGATCAACCAACTCGACGTACGCCATAGGCGCGTTGTCGCCAGCGCGGAAACCGCACTTGAGGATGCGCAGGTAGCCACCCTCACGGGTAGCGTAACGCTTGCCCAGGTCGTTGAAGAGCTTACCAACGATAGCTTTCGAACGAGTACGGTCGAAAGCCAGACGGCGGTTAGCAACGCTATCTGTCTTGGCCAAAGTGATCAGCGGCTCGGCAACGCGGCGCAGTTCTTTAGCTTTTGGCAGAGTAGTTTTGATCAGCTCGTGCTCGAACAGCGACACCGCCATGTTTTGGAACATGGCCTTGCGGTGCGAGCTGGTGCGGCTCAGGTGACGACCACTTTTACGATGACGCATGGTTCATTCCTTACCAAACACTACGTTCGGTGATTACGACGATCAGGCAGTCGCCTTGTCGTCCTTCTTAAGACTTGCAGGCGGCCAGTTGTCGAGGCGCATGCCGAGGGACAGACCGCGGGAGGCCAGAACGTCCTTGATTTCAGTCAAGGATTTCTTGCCCAGGTTCGGAGTCTTCAACAGCTCTACTTCGGTACGCTGAATCAGGTCACCGATGTAGTAGATGTTTTCCGCCTTAAGGCAGTTAGCCGAACGTACAGTCAGTTCCAGATCGTCAACCGGGCGAAGCAGGATCGGATCGATCTCGTCTTCCTGCTCGACAACCACTGGCTCACTGTCACCCTTGAGGTCGACGAACGCAGCCAACTGCTGTTGCAGGATGGTTGCAGCGCGGCGAATTGCCTCTTCAGGATCCAGAGTACCGTTGGTTTCCAGATCAATAACCAGCTTGTCCAGGTTAGTACGCTGCTCGACACGGGCGTTTTCCACCACGTATGCGATACGGCGAACCGGGCTGAACGAAGAGTCAAGCTGCAAGCGACCGATGCTGCGGCTTTCGTCTTCATCGCTCTGACGCGAGTCTGCCGGTTCATAACCACGACCACGAGCTACTACGAGCTTCATGTTCAGGGCGCCGTTAGACGCCAGGTTAGCGATTACGTGATCGGGATTAACGATCTCGACATCATGATCCAGCTGAATATCGGCAGCGGTAACCACCCCCGAACCCTTCTTCGACAAGGTCAGCGTAACTTCGTCACGACCGTGCAGCTTGATAGCCAGACCTTTAAGGTTCAACAGGATTTCAATTACGTCTTCCTGTACACCTTCGATGGCGCTGTACTCGTGGAGCACACCGTCAATCTCGGCCTCGACTACTGCACAGCCGGGCATTGAGGACAACAGGATGCGGCGCAGCGCGTTGCCCAGGGTATGGCCAAAGCCACGCTCGAGAGGCTCGAGAGTGATCTTGGCGCGGGTTGGACTGACAACCTGCACATCAATGTGGCGGGGTGTCAGGAACTCATTTACCGAAATCTGCATGGATGCACCTATTTTCTAGCCCTTACTTGGAGTAGAGCTCGACAATCAGGCTTTCGTTGATGTCGGCGGACAGATCACTGCGAGCTGGAACGTTCTTGAAAACGCCCGACTTCTTCTCAGTGTCTACTTCTACCCATTCTACGCGGCCACGTTGGGCACACAGATCGAGAGCTTGGACAATGCGAAGTTGATTTTTTGCTTTCTCGCGAACAGCGACCACGTCACCAGCACGAACCTGGTAGGACGGAACGTTAACGGTCTGACCGTTTACGCTGATCGACTTGTGCGATACCAGCTGACGGGATTCGGCACGAGTCGAACCAAAGCCCATACGGTATACAACGTTGTCCAGACGGCATTCGAGCAGTTGCAGCAGGTTTTCACCGGTTGCACCTTTCTTGCCAGCAGCTTCTTTGTAGTAGCCGCTGAATTGACGCTCGAGAACGCCGTAGATACGACGGACCTTCTGCTTTTCACGCAGTTGGGTGCCGTAGTCGGACTGGCGACCGCGGCGTTGGCCGTGGATACCAGGTGCTGCTTCAATGTTGCACTTCGATTCGATCGCGCGCACGCCGCTCTTCAGGAAGAGATCGGTGCCTTCGCGACGAGCGAGTTTGCATTTTGGACCAATGTAACGAGCCATTCTTTACAATCTCCTGGATTACACGCGGCGCTTCTTCGGCGGACGGCACCCGTTGTGCGGGATTGGCGTCACGTCGGTGATGCTGGCGATCTTGTAGCCACAGCCGTTCAAAGCGCGGACTGCGGATTCACGACCTGGACCTGGACCTTTGACGTTGACGTCGAGGTTTTTCAGGCCGTATTCCAGCGCAGCTTGACCAGCACGTTCAGCAGCTACTTGAGCAGCAAACGGGGTGGACTTGCGGGAACCGCGGAAACCCGAACCACCGGAGGTAGCCCAGGAAAGAGCGTTACCTTGACGGTCGGTGATGGTCACGATGGTGTTGTTAAAAGATGCATGGATGTGGGCGATGCCATCAACCACTGTCTTTTTAACTTTTTTACGAGGACGAGCAGCAGGTTTTGCCATGATTAAATTCCTGTCGATTCGCTGGGGCGATTACTTGCGGATCGGCTTACGCGGACCTTTACGGGTACGCGCGTTGGTCTTGGTACGCTGACCGCGCACTGGAAGACCGCGACGATGACGCAGACCGCGATAGCAACCGAGGTCCATCAAGCGCTTGATTTTCATGTTGATTTCGCGACGCAGGTCACCTTCAGTGGTGAACTTCGCCACTTCGCCACGCAGCTGTTCAATTTGCTCGTCGCTCAGATCTTTGATCTTTGCTGCTGGGTTTACCCCAGTCTCTGCACAAATTTTCTGTGCAGTAGTGCGACCAACACCATAGATGTAGGTCAGCGAGATAACAGTATGCTTGTTATCTGGAATGTTAACGCCTGCAATACGGGCCATTCAGTGGGACTCCAATTGACAGCTACCTACGCCCCGGAAGCCAAGAAATAGGGCGCGAGATAATATCGCTGTAATAACAAATAATCAACCCGGCAGCGCACTAGCTGCCGGGCTTGAAGCACAATCACACTCAGCCTTGGCGCTGTTTGTGACGCGGTTCCGCGCTGCAAATTACTCGAACAACACCTTCGCGGCGAATAATCTTGCAGTTACGGCACAGCTTTTTCACCGATGCACGAACTTTCATCACCAACTCCTCGAACCTTATGGGTCAGCGCAGCATGCCGCTGCCGTAACCCTTCAGGTTGGCTTTCTTCATCAGGGATTCGTACTGGTGCGAAACGAGGTGCGATTGTACTTGGGACATGAAGTCCATCACAACCACGACGACGATCAGCAACGAGGTCCCGCCAAGGTAGAACGGTACGTTGGCTGCAACCACCAGGAACTGGGGCAACAGGCAGACGGCCGTCATGTAAAGAGCACCGAACATGGTCAAGCGAGTCAGAACGCCATCAATGTAGCGCGCAGACTGCTCACCTGGACGGATGCCCGGAATAAAGGCACCGGACTTCTTCAGGTTTTCCGCTACGTCTTTCGGATTGAACATCAACGCCGTATAGAAGAAGCAGAAGAAAATAATCCCTGCACTAAACAGCAGAATATTCAACGGCTGACCAGGAGCGATCGACTGCGAGATGTCCTGCAACCAGCCCATACCTTCAGACTGACCGAACCAGGCACCCAACGAAGCCGGGAACAGCAAAATGCTGCTCGCGAAAATAGCCGGAATAACACCGGCCATGTTCACCTTCAGCGGCAAGTGGCTGGTCTGCGCAGCGAAGACCTTGCGGCCCTGCTGACGCTTGGCGTAGTGAACAGCAATACGACGCTGACCACGCTCAATGAACACCACGAAACCGATAATCGCTACTGCCAGCAAACCGATGGCAACCAGGGCGAAGATGTTGATATCACCCTGACGTGCAGACTCGAAAGACTGCCCGATCGCTCTCGGAAGACCGGCGACGATACCTGCGAAAATCAACATCGAGATACCGTTGCCAACACCACGCTCAGTAATCTGCTCACCCAGCCACATCATGAACATCGCACCAGCCACAAACGTGGATACCGCGACGAAATGGAAGCCAAAGTCACCAGTGAACGCAACACCCTGCCCCGCCAGGCCAACGGACATGCCGATAGCCTGAACCAGGGCGAGGATGACAGTGCCGTAGCGGGTGTACTGGCTGATCTTGCGACGGCCAGCTTCACCTTCCTTCTTCAACTGCTCCAGCTGCGGGCTGACGGCGGTCATCAGTTGCATGATGATCGATGCCGAGATGTACGGCATGATCCCCAGTGCAAAGATGCTCATCCGCTCCAGCGCGCCGCCGGAAAACATGTTGAACAAGCTAAGAATGGTCCCCTCATTCTGTCGAAACAGGTCCGCGAGTCGGTCCGGGTTGATACCTGGAACCGGGATGTGTGCGCCTATTCGGTAGACGATAATCGCCAGGAACAGAAAACGCAGACGAGCCCAGAGTTCAGACATACCGCCTTTGCCGAGCGCAGAGAGAGCACCTTGCTTAGCCATTTATTCCTCGAACTTGCCGCCAGCTGCTTCGATAGCCGCACGCGCACCCTTGGTGGCGCCGATTCCCTTGCCGATAGTGACAGCGCGAGTCACTTCACCGGACAGCATGATTTTCACACGCTGTACGTTGACATTGATCACGTTGGCATCTTTCAGGGACTGCACGGTGACGATGTCGCCTTCCACTTTAGCCAGCTCGGACAAACGCACTTCTGCGCGATCCATGGCTTTCAGGGAAACGAAACCGAACTTCGGCAGGCGACGATGCAGCGGCTGTTGACCGCCTTCAAAGCCTGGAGCAATGGTGCCACCGGAGCGGGAGGTCTGACCTTTGTGACCACGGCCACCAGTCTTACCCAAACCGCTACCGATACCACGGCCCGGACGATGCTTTTCGCGACGGGAACCCGGCGCTGGACTCAGATCATTGAGTTTCATCGATTAACCCTCGACACGCAGCATGTAGTAAGCCTTGTTGATCATCCCGCGATTCTCGGGAGTATCCTGGACTTCTACAGTGTGACCGATGCGACGCAGACCCAGACCCTTAACGCACAGTTTGTGGTTAGGGATGCGGCCGGTCATGCTTTTGATCAGCGTTACTTTTACGGTAGCCATGATCAGAAGATCTCCTTGACGCTTTTGCCACGCTTGGCGGCAATGGATTCAGGAGACTGCATTGCTTTCAAACCCTTGAAAGTGGCGTGAACCACGTTTACAGGGTTAGTCGAGCCGTAGCACTTGGCCAGAACGTTCTGAACGCCAGCAACTTCGAGGACAGCACGCATAGCGCCGCCAGCGATGATACCGGTACCTTCAGAAGCAGGCTGCATGTACACCTTCGAAGCGCCGTGAGCGGACTTCATTGCGTACTGCAGGGTGGTGCCGTTCAGATCAACCTGGATCATGTTGCGGCGAGCAGCTTCCATTGCCTTCTGGATCGCAGCAGGCACTTCACGCGACTTGCCACGGCCGAAGCCAACACGGCCCTTACCATCACCAACCACGGTCAACGCGGTGAAGGTGAAGATACGGCCGCCTTTAACGGTTTTGGCTACGCGGTTAACTTGAACCAGCTTCTCGATGTAGCCTTCGTCGCGCTTTTGGTCGTTATTTGACATAACTTAGAACTCCAGCCCAGCTTCACGAGCAGCATCAGCCAGCGCTTTAACGCGGCCGTGGTACTTGAAGCCAGAGCGGTCGAAAGCCACTTGCGAGACGCCAGCGGCCTTAGCACGCGTAGCGACCAGCTGGCCAACCTTAGTGGCCGCGTCGATGTTGCCGGTGGCACCATCACGCAGTTCTTTATCCAAAGTCGAGGCGCTTGCCAGGACTTTGTTGCCGTCGGCCGAAATGACCTGGGCGTAGATGTGCTGCGAAGAGCGGAACACGCAGAGACGCACGACTTCGAGTTCGTGCATTTTCAGGCGTGCTTTGCGAGCGCGACGCAGTCGAGTAACTTTTTTGTCGGTCATTTGCTATGCCCTACTTCTTCTTGGCTTCTTTACGACGGACGACTTCGTCCGCGTAGCGCACACCTTTGCCTTTGTACGGCTCTGGTGGACGGAAGTCGCGGATCTCGGCGGCCACTTGACCTACCAGCTGCTTGTCGATGCCCTTGATCAGGATATCGGTCTGGCTAGGAGTCTCAGCGGTGATGCCTTCCGGCAGTTCGTAATCCACTGGGTGCGAGAAGCCAAGAGCCAGGTTCAGCACTGTGCCTTTTGCTTGCGCTTTGTAACCAACACCGACCAGCTGGAGCTTGCGCTCGAACCCTTGGCTTACGCCCTGGACCATGTTGTTTACCAACGCACGAGTGGTACCAGCCATCGCGCGAGTCTGTTGATCGCCATTGCGAGCAGCGAAACGCAGCTCACCAGCTTCTTCAACGATCTCAACGGACGAGTGGATGTTCAGTTCGAGAGTGCCCTTGGCACCCTTCACCGAAAGCTGTTGGCCTGCGAATTTTACTTCGACACCGGCTGGCAGCTTAACGGGGTTCTTAGCGACGCGAGACATGCTTATCCCCCCTTAGAACACAGTGCAAAGAACTTCGCCGCCGACACCGGCAGCGCGCGCAGCACGATCAGTCATCACACCCTTGTTGGTGGAGACGATAGACACACCGAGACCGCCACGAACTTTTGGCAGATCATCGACGGACTTGTACTGACGCAGGCCTGGACGGCTAACGCGCTTCACTTCTTCGATAACCGGACGGCCTTCGAAGTACTTCAGCTCGATGGACAGCAGTGGTTTGATTTCGCTGCTGATCTGATAACCCGCAATGTAACCTTCGTCCTTCAGGACTTTGGCAACAGCTACCTTCAACGTGGAAGATGGCATGCTTACGACGGACTTTTCAGCCATCTGGGCATTACGGATACGAGTTAGCATGTCCGCTAACGGGTCCTGCATACTCATGGGCTAGACGCTCCTAATACAAAAAAATTAGCCTTGCGGCTATTACGTGTCGCCGAGAATCTCCGAGCATGAAAAACACGGGCTCAGGCGAGCCGGGTATTCTAGACACACCCCGGAAATGAATCAAGCCCCAAAAGGGGCTTGATCCAGATTCAAGGCCACCGGTGGTCAGGATCTTGCGATCCTGGACACCGAGACTTTGACAGTACTTACCAGCTGGCTTTAACCAGACCCGGTACGTCACCACGCATGGCAGCTTCACGCAGCTTGTTACGGCCGAGGCCGAACTTGCGGTAAACGCCGTGTGGACGACCGGTCAGGCGGCAGCGGTTACGCATGCGCGAAGCGCTTGCGTCACGTGGCTGCTTCTGCAGGGCTACTGTAGCTTCCCAACGCGCTTCTGGACTTGCGTTCAGATCAACGATGATAGCTTTCAGTGCTGCACGCTTCTTGGCGTACTTGGCAACCGTGAGCTGACGCTTCAGCTCGCGGTTTTTCATGCTCATCTTGGCCATGGTCCTACTCCAATCAGTTGCGGAACGGGAATTTGAACGCACGCAGCAGAGCGCGGCCTTCATCATCGTTCTTGGCAGTGGTGGTCAGGGTGATGTCCAGACCGCGGAGAGCATCGATCTTGTCGTAGTCGATTTCCGGGAAGATGATCTGCTCTTTCACGCCCATGCTGTAGTTGCCACGACCATCGAAGGACTTGGCATTCAGGCCGCGGAAGTCGCGAACCCGAGGCAGGGAGATCGACAGCAGACGATCCAGGAACTCGTACATACGCTCACGGCGCAGGGTCACTTTGACGCCGATCGGCCAACCTTCACGGACTTTAAAGCCAGCGATGGATTTGCGAGCGTAGGTCACAACGACTTTCTGGCCGGTGATCTTTTCCAGGTCAGCAACAGCGTGCTCGATGACTTTTTTGTCGCCGATCGCTTCGCCCAGACCCATGTTCAGGGTGATTTTGGTAACGCGCGGAACTTCCATCACGTTCGAAAGCTTAAGTTCTTCCTTAAGTTTCGGAGCAATTTCCTTCCGGTAAATCTCTTTTAGTCGTGCCATGGTCTCATCTACCTAGCAGTGTTCAAGCATCAACCGCTTTTTGGGTCGACTTGAAGACACGAATTTTCTTGCCGTCTTCTACTTTGAAACCAACGCGGTCAGCCTTGTTGGTTTCGCCGTTGAAAATGGCGACGTTAGAAGCATCCAGTGGAGCTTCTTTTTCGACGATACCGCCCTGCACGCCCGACATAGGGTTAGGCTTGGTATGACGCTTGACCAGGTTCAGACCACCAATAACCAGACGGTTGTTAGCGAGAACCTTAAGCACCTTACCGCGCTTACCTTTGTCTTTGCCGGCGATCACGATGATCTCGTCGTCACGACGAATCTTTTGCATGTCGGATCTCCTTACAGCACTTCTGGGGCGAGCGAGACGATCTTCATGAACTTCTCAGTACGAAGTTCACGGGTCACTGGCCCAAAGATACGGGTGCCGATCGGCTCTTGCTTGTTGTTCAGAAGAACAGCAGCGTTGCCATCAAAGCGGATAATGGAGCCATCAGCACGACGTACGCCGTGACGAGTGCGGACTACAACAGCAGTCATCACTTGGCCTTTTTTCACTTTACCGCGAGGAATTGCTTCCTTGACGGTAACTTTGATGATGTCACCGATACCAGCGTAACGACGATGGGAGCCACCCAGCACCTTGATGCACATAACGCGGCGAGCGCCGCTGTTATCGGCCACATCGAGCATGGATTGAGTCTGAATCATATAATTTCTCCGACCCCTAGTCCTTAGACTTCCACAGCGCGTTCGAGAACATCAACCAGCGCCCAAGACTTGGTCTTGGCCAAAGGACGAGTTTCACGAATAGTGACTTTGTCGCCGATGTGGCACTGATTGGTTTCGTCGTGCGCGTGCAGCTTAGTCGAACGCTTAACGTATTTACCGTAGATCGGGTGCTTAACGCGACGCTCGATCAGAACGGTGATGGTTTTGTCCATCTTGTCGCTGACAACACGGCCAGTCAGCGTACGGACAGTTTTTTCGGCTTCAGCCATGATTACTTACCTGCCTGCTGGTTGAGCACAGTCTTCACGCGAGCGATGTCACGCTTAACTTGCGAGAGCAGATGAGACTGCCCCAACTGGCCAGTTGCTTTCTGCATACGCAGATTGAACTGGTCGCGCAGCAGGCCGAGCAGTTGCTCGTTCAGCTGCTGTGCGGATTTTTCACGAAGTTCATTCGCTTTCATCACATCACCGTCCGTTTAACAAAGGAGGTGGCGAGCGGCAGCTTTGCAGCAGCCAGGGCGAAAGCCTCACGCGCCAGCTCTTCAGAAACACCCTCGATTTCATACAGGACTTTGCCTGGCTGAATCTGGGCAACCCAGTATTCCACGTTACCCTTACCTTTACCCATCCGAACCTCGAGAGGTTTTTTGGAGATCGGCTTGTCCGGGAATACACGGATCCAGATCTTGCCGCCACGTTTTACGTGACGGGTCAGAGCACGACGCGCTGACTCGATCTGACGAGCGGTGAGACGACCACGAGCAACAGACTTCAGCGCGAACTCGCCGAAGCTGACTTTGCTACCGCGCAATGCCAGGCCACGGTTGTGACCAGTCATCTGCTTGCGGAACTTCGTACGCTTTGGTTGCAACATTTGGCGTACCCCTTACTTAGCAGCTTTTTTACGAGGCGCTGGTGCTTGTGGTTTCAGTTCTTCTTGGCGACCACCAATTACTTCGCCTTTGAAGATCCAAACCTTTACACCGATCACACCGTAAGTGGTGTGAGCTTCGTAGTTGGCATAGTCGATGTCGGCACGCAGGGTGTGCAATGGCACACGACCTTCGCGATACCATTCAGTACGTGCGATTTCAGCACCGCCGAGACGACCGCTCACTTGGATTTTGATGCCTTTGGCACCAATGCGCATGGCGTTCTGTACTGCGCGCTTCATAGCGCGACGGAACATTACGCGACGCTCCAGCTGCTGAGCTACGCTCTGCGCAACCAGCATACCGTCGAGCTCCGGCTTGCGGATCTCTTCGATATTGATGTGCACAGGCACACCCATTTGCTTGGTCAGGTCCTGACGCAGTTTCTCAACATCTTCACCTTTCTTCCCGATAACGATACCTGGACGAGCGGTGTGGATGGTGATGCGTGCAGTTTGGGCCGGACGATGGATATCGATACGGCTTACGGACGCGCTTTTTAGTTTGTCTTGGAGGTACTCACGCACATTCAGATCTGCGAGCAAATAGTCCGCATAAGTCCGACCGTCTGCGTACCAGACGGAGGTGTGCTCCTTGACGATTCCCAGGCGAATGCCAATGGGATGTACTTTCTGACCCATCTCTTCGACTCCGTTACTTGTCAGCAACCTTGACAGTGATATGGCAAGACCGCTTGACGATGCGATCAGCACGGCCTTTGGCACGTGGCATGATGCGCTTCAGCGAACGCCCTTCGTTGACGAAAACAGTGCTGACCTTCAGGTCATCAACGTCTGCGCCTTCGTTATGCTCGGCGTTGGCTACGGCCGACTCCAGCACTTTCTTCATGATCTCGGCGGCTTTCTTACTGCTGAAAGCCAACAGGTTGAGCGCTTCGCCCACCTTCTTCCCGCGGATCTGGTCGGCGACCAAGCGGGCTTTCTGGGCGGAGATTCGAGCGCCCGACAACTTAGCGGCTACTTCCATTTCCTAACCCCTTAACGCTTGGCTTTCTTGTCAGCCACGTGCCCGCGATAAGTGCGGGTACCGGCGAACTCGCCCAGTTTGTGGCCGACCATGTCTTCGTTCACGAGAACTGGGACGTGCTGACGACCGTTGTGTACTGCGATGGTCAGACCGACCATTTGTGGCAGGATCATCGAACGACGCGACCAGGTTTTCACCGGTTTGCGATCGTTCTTTTCCGCCGCCACTTCGATCTTCTTCAGTAGGTGAAGATCGATAAAAGGACCTTTTTTCAGAGAACGTGGCACTGTCGTATCCCTCTATTTACTTGCGACGACGGACGATCATTTTGTCGGTACGCTTATTACCACGAGTCTTCGCGCCCTTAGTCGGGAAGCCCCATGGCGATACCGGATGACGACCACCAGAGGTACGACCTTCACCACCACCATGTGGGTGGTCAACCGGGTTCATGG
Organism: Pseudomonas sp. BF-R-24; assembly: GCF_019947335.1. Lineage (NCBI taxonomy): Bacteria > Pseudomonadati > Pseudomonadota > Gammaproteobacteria > Pseudomonadales > Pseudomonadaceae > Pseudomonas > Pseudomonas sp. BF-R-24. The sequence continues at coordinate 22,493 of NZ_JAGYGG010000001.1, read as the reverse complement.
CAACACCACGAACGGTTGGGCGAACGCCACGCCAGCGTTTGGCACCAGCTTTACCCAGCGAACGCAGGCTGTGCTCGGAGTTCGAGACTTCGCCCAGGGTCGCACGGCATTCAGCCAGGACTTTACGCATTTCACCGGAACGCAGACGCAGGGTAACGTACACGCCTTCACGAGCGATCAGCTGAGCCGAAGCACCAGCGGAACGAGCGATCTGTGCGCCTTTACCTGGCTTCAGTTCGATGCCGTGTACGGTAGAACCGACTGGAATGTTGCGCAGTTGCAGAGCGTTACCTGGCTTGATTGGAGCCAGAGCGCCTGCGATCAGCGTGTCGCCAGCACTCACGCCTTTAGGGGCGATGATGTAGCGGCGCTCGCCGTCTGCGTAGCAGAGCAGTGCGATGTGAGCAGTACGGTTTGGATCGTATTCGATACGCTCGACAGTGGCGACGATGCCATCTTTGTCATTGCGACGGAAATCGACCATACGGTAATGCTGCTTATGGCCACCACCGATGTGACGAGTGGTAATACGACCATTGTTGTTACGACCACCAGTCTTCGATTTCTTCTCGAGCAGCGGTGCGTGAGGAGCGCCTTTATGCAGCTCCTGGTTGACCACCTTGACCACAAAACGGCGGCCAGGGGAAGTCGGTTTGCATTTAACGATTGCCATGATGCACCCCTTCCTTACTCAGCACTGCTGCTGAAATCGAGATCTTGGCCTGGCTGAAGGGAGATAACTGCCTTCTTCCAGTCATTACGCTTGCCCAGACCGCGAGCAGTGCGCTTGCTCTTACCCAGAACGTTCAGGGTAGTAACACGCTCTACTTTCACGCTGAACAGGCTTTCGACGGCCTTCTTGATTTCCAGCTTGGTTGCATCAGTAGCAACCTTGAAAACGAACTGGCCTTTCTTGTCTGCCAGAACCGTAGCCTTCTCGGAAACGTGTGGGCCAAGCAGAACTTTAAATACGCGTTCCTGGTTCATCCCAGCAGCTCCTCGAATTTCTTCACGGCCGACACGGTGATCAACACCTTGTCGTATGCGATCAGACTAACTGGATCGGAACCTTGCACGTCACGTACATCTACGTGTGGCAGGTTACGAGCAGCCAGGTACAGGTTCTGATCAACAGCGTCGGACACGATCAGAACGTCGGTCAGGCTCATGTTGTTCAGTTTGCCCAGCAGGTCTTTGGTTTTCGGCGTTTCAACGGCGAAATCCTGAACCACGACCAGACGATCAGTACGCACCAGCTCAGCAAGGATGGAACGCATTGCTGCGCGATACATCTTCTTGTTCAGCTTCTGGGAGTGATCCTGAGGACGAGCTGCGAAAGTGGTACCGCCGCCACGCCAGATTGGGCTACGGATAGTACCGGCACGAGCACGGCCAGTACCTTTCTGACGCCATGGGCGCTTACCGCCACCACGAACGTCGGAACGGGTCTTTTGCTGCTTGGAACCCTGACGACCGCCAGCCATGTAGGCTACGACTGCTTGGTGAACCAGCGTCTCGTTGAATTCGCCGCCAAATGTCAGTTCGGAAACTTCGATCGCTTGAGCGTCATTTACATTTAATTGCATGTCAGCTTCCCCTTAACCGCGAGCCTTGGCTGCTGGACGTACAACCAAGTTGCCGCCAGTAGCGCCAGGAACAGCGCCCTTGACCAACAACAGATTGCGTTCAGCGTCCACGCGCACTACTTCGAGGGACTGCACGGTCACGCGCTCAGCGCCCATATGACCGGACATTTTTTTGCCCTTGAATACACGACCAGGAGTCTGGCACTGGCCGATAGAGCCTGGAACGCGGTGGGATACGGAGTTACCGTGGGTGTTATCTTGCCCGCGGAAATTCCAACGCTTGATCGTACCCTGGAAGCCTTTACCCTTGGACTGACCGGTTACATCAACCAGTTGACCAGCGGCGAAGATTTCAGCGTTGATCAGATCGCCGGCCTGGTACTCGCCTTCTTCAAGGCGGAATTCCATTACGGTACGACCAGCGGCAACGTTCGCTTTAGCGAAGTGGCCAGCCTGAGCTGCTGTTACACGCGAAGCACGACGCTCGCCGACAGTGACTTGCACTGCACGATAGCCATCGGTCTCTTCAGTTTTGAACTGGGTGACGCGATTCGGTTCGATCTCAATGACCGTGACCGGAATGGAGACACCTTCTTCGGTGAAAATACGGGTCATACCCGCTTTACGACCGACTACACCAATAGTCATGTTGTAAACCTCATGAGTGTACGGGGCTTTCACCCGCTATGGCCGCCCATTTCAGAGCGTTACACGACTAAGACCGAGTCTTAGCCGAGGCTGATCTGCACTTCCACACCGGCCGCAAGATCAAGCTTCATAAGAGCATCAACGGTTTTATCCGTTGGCTGGACGATGTCCAGAACACGCTTATGAGTACGGATCTCGTACTGGTCACGCGCGTCTTTGTTGACGTGCGGGGAGACCAGAACGGTGAACCGTTCTTTACGGGTAGGCAGTGGAATTGGACCACGCACTTGAGCACCAGTACGTTTCGCGGTTTCCACGATTTCCTGGGTTGATTGGTCGATCAGGCGATGGTCGAAAGCCTTCAACCTGATTCGGATTTGCTGATTTTGCATTGGATTTCAGACTCCGGCTGCTATTCCCACCGGGCGCAATACGCCCGTTAAAAGGAGGCGCAATTCTATAGACGCCCCAGATGGGTGTCAACCCAATAAAAAAGCCCCCGCTGAGCGGGGGCCTTTCAAAGCATCGAAGCTATCTCAAAAGAGATGCTTACTCGATGATTTTGGCTACGACGCCAGCGCCGACGGTACGACCGCCTTCACGGATAGCGAAACGCAGGCCGTCTTCCATTGCGATGGTCTTGATCAGGGTAACTTCCATCTGGATGTTGTCACCTGGCATTACCATTTCAACGCCTTCTGGCAGCTGGCAGTTACCAGTCACGTCAGTAGTACGGAAGTAGAACTGTGGACGGTAGCCTTTGAAGAACGGAGTGTGACGACCGCCTTCTTCCTTGCTCAGAACGTAAACTTCTGCGGTGAACTTGGTGTGCGGCTTAACCGAACCTGGCTTAACCAGAACCTGGCCACGCTCAACGTCGTCACGCTTGGTACCACGCAGCAGAACGCCGCAGTTCTCGCCAGCACGACCTTCGTCGAGCAGCTTGCGGAACATTTCAACACCGGTGCAGGTGGTGGTGGTGGTGTCACGCAGACCAACGATTTCCAGTGCATCTTGAACGCGAACGATACCGCGCTCGATACGACCAGTCACAACAGTACCACGACCCGAGATCGAGAATACGTCTTCGATTGGCATCAGGAATGGCTTGTCGATAGCACGCTCTGGTTCTGGGATGTAGCTGTCCAGGGTTTCAACCAGCTTACGAACGGCAGTGGTGCCCATTTCGTTGTCGTCTTTGCCTTCCAGCGCCATACGAGCCGAACCGATGATGATTGGAGTGTCATCGCCCGGGAAGTCGTAGGTGGACAGCAGGTCGCGAACTTCCATCTCGACCAGTTCCAGCAGCTCAGCGTCGTCTACCAGGTCAGCCTTGTTCAGGAAAACCACGATGTACGGAACGCCTACCTGACGGGACAGCAGGATGTGCTCACGGGTTTGTGGCATCGGACCATCAGCGGCCGAGCAAACCAGGATCGCGCCGTCCATCTGGGCAGCACCGGTGATCATGTTCTTCACATAGTCAGCGTGACCTGGGCAGTCAACGTGAGCGTAGTGACGGATCTTCGAGTTGTACTCGACGTGCGCGGTGTTGATGGTGATACCACGAGCTTTTTCTTCTGGCGCGCTGTCGATTTTATCGAAATCAACGATTGCGGAACCGAAAACTTCGGAGCAAACGCGAGTCAGAGCTGCGGTCAGAGTGGTTTTACCGTGGTCAACGTGACCGATGGTGCCAACGTTGACGTGCGGTAGGGAACGATCAAATTTTTCTTTAGCCACGACAATTAACTCCTTGCCTAAAGGACTGAATCAGCCTTGTTTTTTGGTTACAGTTTCGACGATGTGCGACGGAGCTGTATTGTATTTTTTGAATTCCATAGAGTAGCTTGCGCGACCCTGGGACATCGAACGAACGTCGGTCGCATAACCGAACATCTCGCCCAACGGAACTTCAGCACGGATCACCTTACCGGAGACCGTGTCTTCCATACCCAGAATCATGCCGCGACGACGGTTAAGGTCGCCCATCACGTCACCCATATAGTCTTCAGGCGTAACAACCTCTACCGCCATGATCGGCTCGAGCAACTCACCACCGCCCTTCTGGGCCAGTTGCTTGGTCGCCATGGAAGCAGCCACCTTAAACGCCATCTCGTTCGAGTCGACGTCGTGGTAAGAACCATCAAACACGGTAGCCTTCAGGCCGATCAGCGGATAGCCGGCAACTACGCCGTTCTTCATCTGCTCTTCGATACCCTTCTGGATAGCCGGGATGTATTCCTTAGGAACCACACCACCCACTACTTCGTTCACGAATTGCAGACCTTCCTGACCTTCGTCAGCAGGAGCAAAACGGATCCAGCAATGGCCGAACTGGCCACGACCGCCGGACTGACGAACGAACTTGCCTTCGATTTCGCAATTCTTCGTGATGCGCTCACGATACGAAACCTGAGGCTTACCGATGTTGGCTTCGACGTTGAACTCACGGCGCATCCGGTCAACCAGGATGTCCAGGTGCAACTCGCCCATGCCAGAGATGATCGTTTGACCAGTCTCTTCATCAGTCTTGACGCGGAAAGACGGGTCTTCCTGAGCAAGCTTGCCCAGAGCGATACCCATTTTTTCCTGGTCATCCTTGGTCTTAGGCTCTACGGCAACCGAAATAACCGGCTCCGGGAAGTCCATGCGAACCAGGATGATTGGCTTGTCAGCGTTGCACAAGGTTTCACCAGTGGTGACGTCCTTCATGCCGATCAGGGCCGCGATGTCACCAGCGCGTACTTCCTTGATCTCTTCACGGGCGTTTGCGTGCATTTGCACCATACGACCCACGCGCTCTTTCTTGCCTTTGACCGAGTTGATCACGCCGTCGCCGGAGGCCAACACGCCCGAGTAAACACGGACGAAAGTCAAGGTACCCACGAATGGGTCGGTAGCGATCTTGAACGCCAGAGCCGAGAACGGCTCGTTGTCGTCTGCATGACGCTCCATCTGCTTTTCCTCGTCATCCGGGTCAGTACCCTTGATGGCAGGAATGTCGGTTGGAGCCGGCAGGTAGTCGATAACGGCGTCGAGAACCAGGGGAACACCCTTGTTCTTGAAGGAAGAACCGCAAACAGCCAGAACGATCTCACCAGCGATAGTACGCTGACGCAGAGCACCCTTGATTTCCTCGACGGTGAGCTCTTCACCTTCAAGGTACTTGTTCATCAGCTCTTCGCTGGCTTCGGCCGCAGCCTCAACCATGTTGTTGCGCCACTCTTCAGCCAGTTCCTGCAGTTCAGCAGGGATGGCTTCACGACGAGGAGTCATACCCTTGTCGGCATCGTTCCAGTAAACGGCTTCCATGGTCATCAGATCGATCTGACCCTGGAAGTTGTCTTCGGAACCGATAGCCAGCTGGATAGGCACCGGAGTGTGACCCAGACGCTGCTTGATCTGAGCGATCACGCGCAGGAAGTTCGCACCGGCACGGTCCATCTTGTTCACGTAAACGATACGTGGAACACCGTACTTGTTGGCTTGACGCCATACGGTTTCGGACTGTGGCTCAACGCCGGAAGTACCGCAGAACACAACGACCGCGCCGTCGAGTACACGCAGGGAACGTTCAACTTCAATAGTGAAGTCTACGTGGCCCGGGGTATCGATGACGTTGAAACGGTACTGGTCTTTGTGCTGCTTGGCGGAACCCTGCCAGAAGGCGGTAATGGCAGCAGAAGTAATGGTAATACCACGCTCCTGCTCCTGCACCATCCAGTCTGTGGTCGCGGCGCCGTCATGCACCTCGCCCATTTTGTGACTTTTGCCAGTGTAAAAAAGGACGCGCTCAGTGGTGGTGGTTTTACCAGCATCCACGTGTGCGACGATACCAATGTTACGGTAGCGATTAATCGGTGTTGTACGAGCCATAAAGCCCTCGCAAAATTAGTGACGCTAAAATTAGAAGCGGTAGTGCGAGAAAGCCTTGTTGGCTTCAGCCATACGGTGAACGTCTTCACGCTTCTTAACTGCAGCACCTTTACCTTCGGCAGCGTCCAACAGTTCGCCAGCCAAACGCAGAGCCATAGACTTCTCGCCGCGCTTGCGGGCGTAGTCTACCAACCAGCGCATTGCCAGAGCGTTACGACGGGAAGGACGAACCTCGACCGGAACCTGGTAAGTAGCACCACCAACGCGGCGCGACTTCACTTCGACCAGCGGAGCGATGGCGTCGAGTGCTTTTTCGAAGAGTTCCAGGGGATCGGTGCCGGCCTTACGAGCCTTCACGGTATCCAGGGCACCATAAACGATACGCTCGGCAACGGCTTTCTTGCCGCTTTCCATTACGTGGTTCATGAATTTGGCGAGGATTTGGCTTCCGTATTTCGGATCGTCCAGAATCTCACGCTTGGCTGCTACGCGACGTCTTGGCATTGATAAGCCCTCAAACGGTCTTCAGGTTAGCCCGGGACAGCTCCTATGGATGCGTGCCCGACCTTACTCTTATCGACTCAATAAAATGAAAAACTGCAAAACGGCCGATTACTTCGGACGCTTGGTACCGTACTTCGAACGACCCTGGTTACGACCTTTAACACCGGAAGTATCCAACGAACCGCGAACGGTGTGGTAACGAACACCTGGCAAGTCTTTTACACGACCGCCGCGGATCAGTACCACGCTGTGCTCTTGCAGGTTGTGGCCTTCACCGCCGATGTACGAGGAAACCTCGAAACCGTTGGTCAGGCGCACACGGCATACTTTACGCAGTGCCGAGTTAGGTTTTTTCGGCGTGGTGGTGTACACACGGGTGCACACGCCACGGCGTTGCGGGCAGTTCTGCAGCGCAGGCACGTCGGATTTCTCGACGATACGCTTACGCGGCTGACGTACCAGCTGGTTGATAGTTGCCATCTACTAGCTCCACTGTTGTCTTGCGACGCTATTGTCTTGCAAGAAAAGCAAAATGGCAGGAACGAGTTCCCGCCAAATTTAGGGGTACAAGAGTCTAAAGAGGATCTTGTCCCCAGTCAAGGCAAGGCCCCGCCCTCCCCGCTCATCCAATCTCGACAATTTGTCTCGATTCGATGAACGGAGTGACCAGGGCCTCACACTCATTTACCGCAGAACTCAGTTACCGCTCGAGTTCAGCGCTTCGGTCAGTGCAGCTTCCACTTCACTGGCGCTTACGCGCAACGGCTTGTCTGCATCACGGCGGCGCTTACGCTCGCTGTGATAAGCCAGGCCGGTACCGGCCGGGATCAGACGACCCACGACCACGTTTTCTTTCAGGCCGCGCAGGTAATCGCGCTTGCCGGTTACCGCCGCTTCGGTCAGTACGCGAGTGGTTTCCTGGAAGGAAGCCGCCGAGATGAACGATTCGGTGGACAACGACGCCTTGGTGATACCCAGCAGAACACGAGTGAACTTGGAGACAAACTTGTCTTCGCCGCTCAGACGCTCGTTCTCTACCAGTACGTGAGTCAATTCCATCTGGTCGCCCTTGATGAAACTGGAATCGCCGGATTCAGCGATCTCAACTTTACGCAGCATCTGACGCAAGATGGTCTCGATGTGCTTGTCGTTGATCTTCACGCCTTGCAGACGGTAAACGTCCTGGATCTCGTTGACGATGTACTTGGCCAGCGCACTCACACCCAGCAGACGCAGGATGTCGTGTGGATCGCTCGGACCGTCGGAGATAACTTCGCCGCGGTTTACCTGTTCGCCTTCGAACACGTTCAGGTGACGCCACTTCGGAATCAGCTCTTCGTACGGATCGCTACCGTCGTTCGGGGTGATAACCAGACGGCGCTTGCCCTTGGTCTCTTTACCGAACGCGATGGTGCCGCTGACTTCAGCCAGAATCGACGCTTCTTTCGGACGACGGGCTTCGAACAAGTCGGCAACACGCGGCAGACCACCGGTGATGTCTCGAGTTTTCGAAGTCTCTTGCGGGATACGAGCGATAACATCACCGATCGCGATCTTCGCACCATCCGCTACACCGACCAGGGCGTTGGCTGGCAGGAAGTACTGAGCGATAACGTCAGTGCCTGGCAGCAACAGATCCTTGCCGTTGTCGTCGACCATCTTCACGGCAGGACGGATGTCTTTACCGGCAGCTGGGCGATCTTTGGCGTCGAGTACTTCAATGTTGGTCATACCGGTCAATTCGTCGGTCTGACGCTTGATCGTGATGCCTTCTTCCATGCCCACGTAGGTCACGGTACCTTTCATTTCGGTAACGATCGGGTGAGTGTGCGGATCCCACTTGGCCACGATGGCGCCAGCTTCGACCTTGTCACCTTCTTTAACCGAAATCACGGCACCGTACGGCAGCTTGTAACGCTCACGCTCACGACCGAAGTCATCAGCGATGGCCAGCTCACCGGAACGGGACACGGCAACCAGGTGACCATCCACTCGCTCAACATGCTTCAGGTTGTGCAGACGGACGGTACCGCCATTCTTCACCTGAACGCTGTCGGCTGCAGAGGTCCGGCTTGCCGCACCACCGATGTGGAACGTACGCATCGTCAGCTGGGTACCCGGCTCACCGATGGACTGGGCAGCGATAACGCCGACCGCTTCACCGATGTTCACCTGGTGACCACGAGCCAGATCGCGACCGTAGCACTTGGCGCAAATACCGAAACGGGTTTCGCAGCTGATCGGCGAACGCACGATCACTTCATCGATGCTGTTGAGCTCGATGAACTCGACCCACTTCTCGTCTACCAGGGTGCCGGCAGGAACGATGACGTCCTCGGTACCTGGCTTGAATACGTCACGGGCGATAACTCGACCCAATACGCGCTCACCCAGCGGCTCTACAACGTCACCGCCTTCAATGTGCGGAGTCATCAGCAGACCGTGTTCGGTGCCGCAATCGATCTCGGTTACAACCAGATCCTGCGCCACGTCTACCAGACGACGAGTCAGATAACCCGAGTTCGCCGTTTTCAACGCGGTATCCGCCAGACCTTTACGAGCACCGTGAGTGGAGATGAAGTACTGGAGTACGCTCAAACCTTCACGGAAGTTCGCGGTAATCGGCGTTTCAATGATGGAACCGTCCGGCTTGGCCATCAGACCACGCATACCGGCCAGCTGACGAATCTGTGCTGCGGAACCCCGCGCACCCGAGTCGGCCATCATGTACATCGAGTTGAAAGACTCTTGGTCGACTTCGACGCCATGACGGTCGATGACTTTCTCTTTCGAGAGGTTGGCCATCATCGCCTTGGAAACTTCGTCGTTCGCCTTGGACCAAAGGTCGATCACTTTGTTGTACTTCTCGCCCTGGGTTACCAGGCCGGAGGCATACTGACTTTCGATCTCTTTCACTTCGTCGGTGGCTGCACCGATGATGCGGGCTTTTTCATCCGGGATAACGAAGTCGTTAACACCGATGGAAACGCCGGAAATGGTCGAATAGGCAAAACCGGTGTACATCAACTGGTCAGCGAAGATCACGGTCTCTTTCAGACCAACCACGCGGTAGCACTGGTTGATCAGCTTGGAGATCGCCTTTTTCTTCATCGGCAGGTTGACGACGTCGTACGACAGACCTTTTGGCACAACCTGGAACAACAGCGCACGGCCGACAGTGGTGTCGACGATACGGGTGTTGGTCACGCTGCCGCCATCACGGTCGTTGACGGTTTCGTTGATCCGCACCTTGACCTTGGCGTGCAGTGCGGCTTCGCCGGCACGGAACACACGGTCAACTTCCTGCAGATCCGCGAACACACGACCTTCGCCCTTGGCGTTGATCGCTTCACGAGTCATGTAGTACAGACCCAATACAACGTCCTGCGACGGAACGATGATTGGCTCACCGTTGGCTGGCGACAGAATGTTGTTGGTCGACATCATCAACGCACGCGCTTCAAGCTGGGCTTCCAGCGTCAGCGGTACGTGCACGGCCATTTGGTCGCCGTCGAAGTCGGCGTTGTACGCGGCGCAGACCAGAGGGTGCAGCTGGATAGCCTTACCTTCGATCAGTACCGGTTCAAACGCCTGGATACCCAGACGGTGAAGAGTCGGTGCACGGTTGAGAAGAACCGGGTGTTCGCGAATCACTTCAGCGAGAACGTCCCAAACCTCTGGCAGTTCGCGCTCGACCATCTTCTTGGCAGCCTTGATGGTGGTAGCGAGACCACGCATTTCAAGCTTGCCGAAAATGAACGGCTTGAACAGCTCGAGAGCCATTTTCTTCGGCAGACCGCACTGGTGCAGACGCAGGGTCGGACCTACGGTAATTACCGAACGGCCGGAGTAGTCAACACGCTTACCGAGCAAGTTCTGACGGAAACGACCCTGCTTACCCTTGATCATGTCAGCCAGGGATTTCAGAGGACGCTTGTTGGAACCGGTGATAGCGCGGCCACGACGACCGTTGTCGAGCAGTGCGTCGACAGCTTCCTGCAACATACGCTTTTCGTTGCGCACGATGATGTCCGGAGCGGACAGATCCAGCAGGCGCTTCAAGCGGTTGTTACGGTTGATCACTCGACGATACAGATCGTTGAGGTCGGAAGTCGCGAAGCGACCGCCATCCAGCGGGACCAGTGGACGCAGATCTGGCGGCAGAACCGGCAGAACGGTCAGCACCATCCACTCTGGCAGGTTGCCGGAACCCTGGAAGGCTTCCATCAACTTCAGACGCTTGGACAGCTTCTTGATCTTGGTTTCGGAATTGGTTTGCGGAATCTCTTCACGCAGACGGCCAATCTCGTGCTCCAGGTCGATAGCGTGCAGCAGTTCGCGGACAGCTTCGGCACCCATGCGGGCATCGAAATCGTCGCCGAACTCTTCCAGCGCTTCGAAGTACTGCTCGTCGTTGAGCAGCTGACCTTTTTCAAGGGTGGTCATGCCTGGATCGATAACGACATAGCTCTCGAAGTAGAGAACGCGTTCGATATCACGCAGGGTCATGTCCATCAGCAAGCCGATACGGGACGGCAGCGATTTCAGGAACCAGATGTGGGCTACTGGCGAGGCCAGTTCGATGTGCGCCATGCGCTCACGACGAACTTTTGCCAGCGCGACTTCAACGCCGCACTTCTCGCAGATCACACCACGGTGCTTCAAGCGCTTGTACTTACCGCACAGGCACTCGTAATCCTTTACCGGGCCAAAGATCTTGGCGCAGAACAGGCCGTCACGCTCAGGTTTGAACGTACGGTAGTTGATGGTTTCCGGCTTTTTAACTTCACCGAACGACCACGAACGGATCATCTCAGGCGATGCCAATCCGATACGGATGGCGTCGAACTCTTCGACTTGACCCTGGTTTTTCAGCAAATTCAGTAGGTCTTTCAAGGCCTTTCCTCCTGGCGGAGCAGAGAGCGGGCAATCCTGCCCCGCTCTCGATTCGCGTCACGTGTTATTCGGTTTCCAGATCGATATCGATGCCGAGGGAACGAATTTCCTTGATCAACACGTTGAAGGACTCGGGCATGCCCGGCTCCATACGGTGATCGCCATCCACGATGTTTTTGTACATCTTGGTACGGCCGTTCACATCGTCCGACTTCACTGTGAGCATTTCTTGCAGAGTGTAAGCGGCACCGTATGCTTCCAGTGCCCAGACCTCCATCTCCCCGAAACGCTGACCACCGAACTGCGCCTTACCACCCAGCGGCTGCTGGGTAACCAGGCTGTACGAACCGGTAGAACGAGCGTGCATCTTGTCGTCTACCAAGTGGTTCAGCTTCAGCATGTACATGTAGCCAACGGTAACCGGGCGCTCGAACTTGTTGCCGGTACGGCCGTCGGTCAGCTGCATCTGGCCGCTTTCTGGCAGGTCCGCCAGTTTCAGCATGGCCTTGATTTCGCTTTCCTTGGCACCGTCGAACACTGGAGTGGCCATTGGAACGCCGCCACGCAGGTTTTGAGCCAGATCCAGGATTTCCTGGTCCGAGAAGTCATCGAGGCTTTCCTGACGACCGCCGATCTCGTTATAGATCTCGTGCAGGAACTTGCGAAGCTCGGCGACCTTGCGCTGCTCTTCAACCATGCGGTTGATCTTCTCGCCCAGACCTTTGGCCGCGAGGCCCAGGTGGGTTTCAAGGATCTGACCAACGTTCATACGCGAAGGTACGCCCAACGGGTTGAGGACGACGTCGACCGGGGTGCCGTTGGCATCGTGCGGCATGTCTTCAACCGGCATGATCACGGAGACCACACCTTTGTTACCGTGACGACCGGCCATCTTGTCGCCCGGCTGGATGCGACGACGGATTGCCAGGTAAACCTTGACGATTTTCAGCACGCCTGGAGCCAGGTCATCGCCCTGCTGCAGTTTGCGCTTCTTGTCTTCGAACTTGTCGTCCAGCAGACGGCGACGATCAACGATGTAGGCCTGAGCCTTCTCGAGCTGCTCGTTCAGAGCATCTTCAGCCATGCGCAGTTTGAACCACTGGCCGTGCTCAAGACCGTCGAGAACTTCGTCGGTGATGTCCTGGCCTTTCTTCAGACCGGCGCCGCCTTCGGCTTTGTGGCCGACCAGAGCGGAACGCAGACGTTCGAAAGTAGCACCTTCAACGATGCGGAACTCTTCGTTCAGGTCCTTGCGGATCTCGTCCAGCTGGGACTTCTCGATCGACAGGGCACGAGCATCACGCTCAACGCCGTCGCGGGTGAAGACCTGTACGTCGATGACAGTACCTTTGGTACCGGTAGGTACACGCAGGGAAGTGTCTTTAACGTCGCTGGCTTTTTCACCGAAGATCGCACGCAGCAGTTTTTCTTCCGGAGTCAGCTGGGTCTCGCCTTTCGGAGTGACCTTACCGACCAGGATGTCGCCTGCGCCAACTTCAGCACCTACGTAAACGATACCGGCTTCGTCCAGCTTGTTCAGAGCCGCTTCACCCACGTTCGGGATGTCGGCAGTGATTTCCTCTGGGCCAAGCTTGGTGTCACGGGCCACACAGGTCAGTTCCTGGATGTGGATCGTGGTGAAACGGTCTTCCTGAACAACACGCTCGGACAGGCAGATGGAGTCTTCGAAGTTGAAGCCGTTCCATGCCATGAACGCGATGCGCATGTTCTGACCCAGTGCCAGTTCACCCATGTCGGTGGACGGACCGTCGGCCATGATGTCGCTACGCTGAACCCGATCACCCTTACGCACCAGCGGACGCTGGTTGATGCAGGTGTTCTGGTTGGAGCGGGTGTATTTGGTCAGGTTGTAGATGTCGACACCGGCTTCACCGGTTTCAACTTCGTCATCGGCAACACGAACCACGATACGGCTGGCGTCGACGGAGTCGATCACGCCGCCACGACGAGCCACGACGCAAACGCCGGAGTCACGGGCTACGTTACGCTCCATGCCGGTACCTACCAGCGGCTTGTCAGCGCGCAGGGTGGGTACAGCTTGACGCTGCATGTTCGAACCCATCAACGCACGGTTGGCGTCGTCGTGCTCGAGGAACGGAATCAGCGACGCAGCAACCGAAACTACCTGCTTCGGCGATACGTCCATCAAGGTGACGTCTTCCGGCGCCTTGACGGTGAATTCGTTCAAGTGACGAACAGCTACCAGCTCGTCGATCAGGACTTTCTTGTCGTTCATCGTGGCCGAGGCCTGAGCGATCACGTGATCGGCTTCTTCGATGGCGGACAGGAACACGATCTCGTCGGTGACCAGGGCGTCTTTCACCACACGGTACGGGCTCTCGAGGAAGCCGTACTGGTTGGTGCGCGCATAAGCGGCCAGGGAGTTGATCAGACCGATGTTCGGACCTTCCGGCGTTTCAATCGGGCATACACGACCGTAGTGAGTCGGGTGTACGTCACGCACTTCAAAGCCGGCACGCTCACGAGTCAGACCGCCAGGGCCGAGTGCAGAAACACGACGCTTGTGGGTGATCTCGGACAGCGGGTTGTTCTGGTCCATGAACTGGGACAGCTGGCTGGAACCGAAGAACTCCTTAACCGCCGCAGCCACTGGCTTGGCGTTGATCAGGTCTTGTGGCATCAGGCCTTCGCTTTCAGCCATCGACAGACGCTCTTTGACCGCACGCTCAACACGTACCAGGCCAACGCGGAACTGGTTCTCGGCCATTTCGCCTACGCAGCGAACACGACGGTTACCCAGGTGGTCGATGTCATCGACGATGCCTTTACCGTTACGGATGTCGACCAGGGTCTTCAGTACCGCGACGATGTCTTCCTTGCACAGCACGCCCGAACCTTCGATCTCGGTACGACCGATACGACGGTTGAACTTCATCCGGCCGACCGCAGACAGGTCATAGCGCTCAGGGCTGAAGAACAGGTTGTTGAACAGGGTCTCGGCAGCGTCCTTGGTTGGCGGCTCGCCAGGACGCATCATGCGATAGATCTCGACCAGCGCTTCCAGTTGGTTGCTGGTGGAGTCGATCTTCAGGGTGTCGGAGACGAACGGACCGCAGTCGATATCGTTGGTGTACAGAGTTTCGATGCGAACAACCTGAGCCTTGGCGATTTTGGCCAGGATCTCGGTGTTCAGCTCGGTGTTGCACTCTGCCAGGATTTCGCCGGTTGCCGGGTGCACGATGACCTTGGCGGTTGTACGACCCAGGACGTAGTCCAGAGGCACATCCAGCTCTTTGATCCCGGCTTTTTCCAGCTGGTTGATGTGGCGAGCGGTGATACGACGACCCTGCTCGACAATAACCTTGCCTTTGTCATCCTGAATATCGAGGACAGCGATTTCACCGCGCAGGCGCTGAGGCACCAGCTCCAGGCTCAGGGTCTCGCCCTTCACGTGGAATACGTTGGTGGTATAGAACGCGTCCAGCACTTCTTCAGTGGTATAGCCCAGCGCGCGCAGCAGTACCGAGGCAGGCAGCTTGCGACGACGGTCGATACGCACGAATACGCAGTCTTTCGGGTCGAACTCGAAGTCCAGCCACGAACCGCGGTAAGGGATGATGCGCGCGGAGTACAGCAGCTTACCGGAGCTGTGCGTCTTGCCACGGTCGTGGTCGAAGAACACGCCTGGCGAACGGTGCAGCTGGGAAACGATTACACGCTCGGTACCGTTGATTACGAAGGTACCGTTCTCAGTCATCAGGGGGATTTCACCCATGTAGACTTCTTGCTCTTTGATGTCCTTGATCGCTTTGTTCGACGACTCTTTGTCGAAAATGATCAGGCGCACTTTTACCCGCAAAGGTACGGCGTAAGTTACACCGCGCAATACGCATTCTTTGACATCAAATGCCGGTTCGCCCAGGCGATAACCGACGTACTCCAGCGCAGCATTGCCGGAGTAGCTGATGATCGGGAAAACGGATTTGAAGGCCGCATGCAGGCCCACGTCGCGGAACTGATCTTTAGTCGCTCCCGCTTGCAAGAATTCACGATACGAATCCAGCTGGATGGCCAGGAGGTACGGCACATCCATGACGTCCGGCAACTTGCTAAAGTCCTTGCGGATACGTTTTTTCTCAGTATATGAGTAAGCCATCAGCGTTCCCCAGCTTGGTCACCTGCTTGTTTGGCCCCTCCCGACGGGAGCAGCCAGAAAATCGTGCAAACCCCATGGTTTGCGCCACCGCATCGGGTGGTTACAGCACGTTATCAGCACCGACCCAGTCGGCTGCCAATAACGGAAAAAGGCCGGTGGCAAGAGCCACCAGCCATCAGCCTGTCGCTTAACGCTCGGGCTGGAGGAGCAAAGTCGATGCTTACTTCAGCTCGACTTTAGCGCCTGCTTCTTCCAGAGCTGCTTTGGCTTTGTCAGCTGCGTCTTTGGCAACAGCTTCCAGAACCATGGCAGGTGCGCCGTCAACTACAGCCTTGGCTTCTTTCAAGCCCAGACCGGTCAGTTCACGTACAGCCTTGATCACGTTAACTTTCTTCTCGCCAGCTTCGGTCAGCATGACGTTGAATTCGGTTTGCTCTTCAGCAACGGCAGCAGCAACAGCTGGACCAGCCGATGCAGCAGCAGCGGTAACGCCGAATTTTTCTTCGAAAGCTTTGATCAGCTCAACAACTTCCATTACGGACATGTTGCCAACTGCTTCAAGGATATCGTTCTGAGAGATAGACATGAATCTAATTCCTGATATTGGGGACGGCCTACGCGACCATCGAAAAAAACAAAAAACGCGAGAAGTTGACGAGCCTTAGGCTGCAGCAGCTTCTTTCTGGTCGCGAATTGCCGCCAGAGTACGAGCCAACTTGCTGGTAGCGCCTTGAATCACGCTCATCAGCTGAGAAATTGCTTCGTCACGGGTCGGCAGAGTTGCCAGTACGTCGATTTGGTTAGCTGCGAGGAACTTGCCCTCGAACGCAGCTGCCTTGATCTCGAACTTGTCCTGACCCTTTGCGAATTCCTTGAAGATCCGGGCAGCAGCGCCTGGATGTTCTTTGGAGAACGCAATCAGGGTAGGGCCAGTGAACACGTCGTTGAGGACACTGAATTCAGTGTCAGCAACAGCGCGCTTGAGCAGGGTGTTACGTACAACACGTACGTAAACGCCAGCTTCACGAGCCTCTTTACGGAGTCCGGTCATCGCGCCTACTGTTACGCCACGGGCATCAGCCACGACAGCGGACAGAGCGACTTTGGCAGCCTCGTTGACTTCAGCGACGATGGCCTTCTTGTCTTCGAGTTTAATTGCCACGGGTTTAACTCCTGCTTGTTACCGTTTCATCTGGTCGAAACCGGATGTCGTTTTGGTGTCTGATTCGGTAAGGAACCGGGAGCACCATCTGCGTAGGCTTGTGGTTTAAGACTTGCGTCGCCTACGGTCTTGGATAGCCCCCGCCAGGCAGGGACCCCAATTTTTCAATTGGCGCAATCGCTTGCACCAATCTGCGTCTTACGCGTCGAGCGAGCTTTGGTCGATGACCAGACCTGGGCCCATAGTGGTGCTCAGGGTAACGCGCTTGACGTAAATGCCTTTCGAGGAAGCTGGCTTGATACGCTTCAGATCAGCGATCAGGGCTTCAACGTTTTCCTTCAGCTTGACGGCGTCGAAGCCGATCTTGCCAACGGAAGTGTGGATGATGCCGTTTTTGTCGGTGCGATAACGAACCTGACCAGCCTTGGCGTTTTTAACCGCGGTAGCTACGTCTGGAGTTACGGTGCCGACTTTAGGGTTAGGCATCAGGCCACGTGGACCGAGGATCTGACCCAACTGACCTACAACGCGCATTGCATCCGGGGATGCGATCACTACGTCATAGTTCAGGTCGCCGCCTTTCATTTCGGCAGCCAGGTCGTCCATGCCTACGCGGTCAGCGCCGGCAGCCAGAGCGGCTTCAGCAGCTGGACCCTGGGTGAACACAGCAACGCGAACGGTCTTGCCAGTGCCGTGTGGCAGCACAGTAGCGCTACGAACGACCTGGTCGGATTTACGCGGGTCAACACCCAGGTTTACAGCTACGTCGAACGACTCGCTGAACTTGACAGTCGACAGCTCGGCCAGCAGGGCAGCAGCGTCTACAAAGTTGTAGGCCTTGCCTGCTTCGATTTTGCCGGCGATAGCCTTTTGACGCTTGGTCAGCTTAGCCATTACACACCCTCCACGTTAAGGCCCATGCTACGAGCAGAACCGGCGATGGTACGCACGGCTGCTTCCATATCAGCTGCAGTCAGATCCGCGTTTTTGGTTTTCGCGATTTCTTCCAGCTGAGCACGGGTCACGGTGCCAACCTTAACGGTGTTCGGACGAGCGGAACCGCTGGTCAGACCGGCCGCCTTCTTCAGCAGAACCGAAGCAGGGGTGGATTTGGTTTCGAAAGTGAAGCTACGGTCGCTGTAGACAGTGATGATCACTGGAGTCGGCAGACCTGGCTCAAGACCCTGAGTACGGGCGTTGAAAGCCTTGCAGAATTCCATGATGTTCACGCCGTGCTGACCCAGAGCAGGACCAACAGGTGGGCTTGGGTTAGCCTGAGCGGCCTTCACTTGCAGCTTGATGTAAGCGGTAATCTTCTTGGCCATGAGGCACTCCAATTACGGGTTCGAACGCCTCGAGAGGCTCCCCGGTTACTTGCGCGTTTATCCCAGTGACGACAAAACCCCACAGCCTACGGCTGCGGGGTTGGGATTTTTGTTCAACTAGACCTTTTCGACCTGGCTGAACTCGAGCTCCACCGGAGTAGAGCGACCGAAAATGAGCACTGCGACCTGAATCCGGCTCTTTTCGTAGTTAACTTCTTCAACAACACCGGTAAAGTCCGCAAACGGACCGTCGTTGACGCGCACCGACTCACCCGGCTCGAACAACGTCTTCGGCTTCGGCTTGTCGCTACCATCGGCAACGCGACGCAGAATGGCTTCTGCTTCTTTATCGGTGATTGGCGCAGGCTTATCAGCAGTACCGCCGATGAAACCCATCACCCGAGGAGTATCCTTGACCAAGTGCCAAGTACCCTCGTTCATATCCATCTGCACCAGCACATAGCCAGGGAAGAATTTGCGTTCGCTTTTGCGCTTCTGGCCATTGCGCATTTCAACCACTTCTTCAGTGGGAACCAGAATCTCGCCGAAGCCATCTTCCATACCAGCCAGCTTTACGCGCTCGATCAGCGAGCGCATTACATGCTTCTCGTAACCGGAGTAAGCATGCACAACATACCAACGCTTAGCCACGGGACACCCTTAGCCGACGATCAAGGAAACAAGCCAGCCGAGCAGGGAATCAAGCCCCCACAACAGCAACGCCATAACCAGGACAACAGCCACAACGATCAACGTGGTCTGCGTGGTTTCTTGGCGAGTTGGCCAAACGACTTTACGAATTTCGGTGCGCGCTTCCTTAACCAGTACAAAGAAAGACTTGCCCTTGACCGTCTGCAGGCCTACAAAGGCAGCTACAGCAGCAATAGCAAGCAATGCGAGTACGCGGTACAGGATCGGCGAAGCAGAAAAGTACTGATTGCCAACAACGCCAACAACCACCAGAGCGACTACTACAAGCCACTTGAGGAGGTCGAAACGAGAGCCTTGAGCTTCAGCTTTAGGAGTCATCTATGAAGATCCTGTGAAAAGAAAGCCAGACACACCGAGTGAATCTGGCAGGTCAGGAGGGAATCGAACCCCCAACCTACGGTTTTGGAGACCGTCGCTCTGCCAATTGAGCTACTGACCTAAAACAAAATCAGGCCGACCATTATGCCGACCCGAAAAAGACTTTACAACACTTACCAGGTAATCCTGGTTGCAACACCGGCATTCTCGACACCGGCAACCTTCAGAAACACAATCAGGCGCAACCACTACCACCTAAAACAAAGGCAGATATTTTCATATCTGCCTTGTTATATGGAGCTCTTGAGCGGATTTGAACCGCTGACCTCACCCTTACCAAGGGTGTGCTCTACCAACTGAGCTACAAGAGCGTAAAACTGTGCAAAACCTGTAAACTTGGAGCGGGTAGCGGGAATCGAACCCGCATCATCAGCTTGGAAGGCTGAGGTTCTACCACTAAACTATACCCGCGAGGCTTACAGCTCTCGCTAAAAATGGTGGAGGGGGAAGGATTCGAACCTTCGAAGTCGTAGACGTCAGATTTACAGTCTGATCCCTTTGGCCGCTCGGGAACCCCTCCTAAGCGAGCCGGCATTCTACATCATGCCAGCCTTCTGTCAAGCATTTTTCTCATTAAAAACCTGAGCTTAGCTGCGTTGACCTCGCTTCACACCGTTAACCGTTTCCGGTGTTCGCTGTGGAGCGGGCGCCATTCTATGCAAACTATTCGATGGGTGCAACCCCCTCGCACGGCATTATTTTATGTTTTAACTCATTGAATTCTTTAGAAAGGTTTATCAGCTGCAAATCGTCCAGCCAACGCCGGCTTTCCGGCGCGATACGCACCCAATACCCTGCCCCTTCGGTCGCAGCTTTCGGCAGGGACTGATACTTGACCTCCATCCCGCCCAAACGACGCTCAACCGCCTGCGCGGCCTCCTGGCGCGTATAGCCGCCCAGATAAAGGCAGCCATTGTCTGTCGAGACAGCTTTACCCTTATCCTTGGAGACGTCACCTGCTTCGCTCAACAAGCGGATATCTTGTTGAGACCCGCGATACAGACTCAAAGGCGTGACATCCTTCGCGCGCAGAGGAGCCTCTTGTTGATGCCAGATGTAGTAGAAGCCATTGAGGACAAGCAGCAGCAGAAACAACCAACGCATAAAAACCTCAGGACAAGGGACAGGCCATGGCCAATCCGACAAACACCAAGTCCGGAACAACCCTGGCCTGAGGCACGGCCTCAGTAACCAGGCTCGCATCACCCCCGGTGAGGAATACGACAAAGTCCTCACCCCAATAGCTGCGCGCC
Organism: Pseudomonas sp. BF-R-24; assembly: GCF_019947335.1. NCBI lineage: Bacteria > Pseudomonadati > Pseudomonadota > Gammaproteobacteria > Pseudomonadales > Pseudomonadaceae > Pseudomonas > Pseudomonas sp. BF-R-24. The sequence goes on along the minus strand of NZ_JAGYGG010000001.1, from coordinate 2,013 downwards.
AACTCGAGCTGAGTCATTACGAAGCCGCGCAACATCAACAGACAGCCACGCTCTACAGCCTCGACAGTCGCGCGCCCCGGGACAAGACTTTCCAGAGCCTGCTCGGCCGCCAGATCCCCATAACGAATTTTGCGAGTGTGGGTGCGCAATTGGTTTCGCATCAACGGCATCCCCGGACAGATGAAACCACCCAGGTGCTCTCCATCCGCCGCGATAAAGTCAGCAGTCACCGCCGTACCGAAGTCGAGCACCAGGCACGCACCCGAAGCCAGATGAAAGCCTCCGAGCATTGCAAGCCACCGGTCCAGACCCAGCCGCTCAAACTCCTCATACCCATTGCGCACACCTGACATTTCGCGCGCTGACGTTGCGCACACAACCGGCACATCAAAGGTATCCCTGAGCAAAGACGTAAGCGCAGCGGTTTCCTCCGCGGTCCTGACGCTCACCAGCCGGCAAAACGTGAGGGTAAGCCCTTTGAGCCCACCCAACCCCTCCAGCAATGCGAGATTGGAATCGACGACTCCCTCACCAAGCACCTGCCCGGCATCAACGGCAAGCACACGCCACTTGATGAAACTATTCCCACAATCGAGCTCAAGAATCATCACGCAACCTCAGGCTCAACTCACCACCACTGAAGACTTTCTCCACACCATCCACCTTCAGGCGCAAGGCGCCTTGGCCATCGATACCAAGTACCTCACCATCAATTTGATTGACGCCGGCAATCAACGACACGCTTCGCCCCTGCCACAGATGATTTTGCTCCCACTCCGACTGGATGGCCAAAAAACCACCCGCCTGGTGACGAGCCAGGTATCGCTGCAGCATCTCCCCCAACACCGCGACCAATTGGTTGCGATCAAACAATTTGCCTGACTCGAGCCGCAGGGATGTCCATTGCTGGTCCACTTCGTCAGCGGACTGCATGTTCACATTGATTCCCACTCCCAGGACCACGTGACACACATCTGCAGGATCACCAACCAACTCGAGCAGTATCCCCGCGATTTTTTTCTGACCTACAAGGACATCGTTAGGCCATTTCAATCCAGCGGCTGCAATACCGAGTTCACGCAACGTCTGCAAGACAGCGAGCCCAACGACGAGACTCAAGCCCTCCAACTGACGCATCCCACCATCAATGCGTAGCACCAGGCTGTAATAGACGTTTTCTGCGAATGGACTAACCCACTTGCGACCACGTCGCCCACGCCCGGCTGTCTGCCGCTCCGAAACCACCACAAACGGCGCCGCTTGCCCACGCTCAATAGCGCGCAGCGCCTCGGCATTAGTGGAGTCGATTGAATCGTAAACCCGGACGGGCCAGTTGCAAGAAAGCGCCTGAGCGCTTATCTCGGCAGGATCGAGCAGCGCCAATGGCGCGGACAATTGATAGCCGCGTCCACGAACCTTATGAATAGACAAACCCAGCTCAGCTTCCAAATGCTGAAGCTGCTTCCACACAGCACTACGGCTGACGCCCAGGGCAGCACCCAATGCTTGACCCGAATGGAATCGGCCATCTTTAAGAAGCTTTAACAACGTCAGCATGCAGGTCTCGCCTCACAATGAGGCCCGCATGATAGCCACGCACCGAGCGATTGCATAGAAATCCAGTAGCCGTGACTTTCCCGCGGACAAAAACAAAACCCCTACCTGCATACGCAGATAGGGGTTTCGGAATTTAATCTTGACGATGACCTACTCTCACATGGGGAAACCCCACACTACCATCGGCGATGCATCGTTTCACTGCTGAGTTCGGGATGGGATCAGGTGGTTCCAACGCTCTATGGTCGTCAAGAAATTCGGGTACTGAGTCGCGGCCGGCTGGCCTCGCTTCAGCAAATTGGGTATGTGATAAAAATCGGTGTTTTGTGAGCGTCGAACTTTCGGTTCTTTCGTCTTCACACACCGCAATCTGATGCTCTTTCGAGTAGTCAAATTGCTTGGGTGTTATATGGTCAAGCCTCACGGGCAATTAGTATTGGTTAGCTCAACGCCTCA